>NZ_LT630450.1:935000-1235000 GCF_900116045.1 Desulfovibrio piger | reverse complement strand
CACGTGACGCACGTCGATGAAAAACTTGTTGCAGTCGCTACTGTGGCAGCGCATGAGGTTCAGGATGGCACGGGCCTGTTCCAGATCCAGATCCTCACCGGTGGCGATGTGCAGGTTGTTGGCGCTGCGGCGGAAAGAAAGCTGGTTCCGGGGAAGGTTTTCCAATCTCGGCATGGTGGCTCCTGTGATGAGGTGTTTTGTTGGGGACAACATGTCATGATTGAAAACAAATGTCAACGGAATTGAAAATTATTTTCAATTAGTCTGCTTCTTAAAAATAAAAAAGCAATCATATCAAAAGAATGAAAGCCATGCTGCTGATCCTCGTCTTCCGGGATGCAGGCCATCACACCGGAACGCCGTCCTGTCCTCCGGCTGTTTTTTACGGGGAGGGCAGCGGCGGTGCAGGATGGTTGTAATACTTTTTTAAAAAACGTGCTACTTTTTAGCCATTGTCATCACGGATGTCAACATTGGAGCCGGGCCGGGATGGCCAGCGGGGCCCCGCCGTGCGGGCGGCTCGAAAAATCTTTCACTTTGCGCTATGGTGCGCCACAGGAAGGCCTCGGGGAAGATCATGGCGACAGCCGCCTGCCTCGCCTGCCCCGAAGGCCGCCCGGCACCAGGCGGCGGAACGGGCATCCCGCCGGGGCTGACGGGATAGACCTTTAGCAAGGGATGGGCTGCGGCCATGAAAGATACGGCATCGGAAACATACCGGTCCACGGACCTGGTCCTGGTCCTGCTGGCGGGGCTGTTCTGCTGGTGCGCCCTGCAGGGGACGCTGGATCTCAACCCCCGGGGCATCGGCATGGACAGCGACCTGCAGAACTATGCGCAGATCCTGGAGGCCGCGGAATGCCCCGCCGCTTTCGCGCTGGACTCCGTGGCGCCTTTTTTCCCGCAGGATCCGGGCGTCCCCAACCTGCTGACCGCCCTGGCGGGCCTCTTCCCCGGTAGGGACAACGCGGCCACGGATATGCTGCGCGTGGGCGCGCTGGGCGTCTTCTTGCACTTCCTCGCCTATTATGTCCTGGGCCGCTGCCTGTTCCGCAGCCCGTCTCTGGCGGCCCTGCTCTCGATTTTGATGGGCATCGCCGTGCACTGGTCGTTCGGCACCTTCTGGGGCAGCATGCGCTCCGACCCGGTGCCGCGCATCTTTTACGCCGACCTCTGGCCCTTTCTCCTGCTGCTGGCCTGCGCGGCCGTCAAGCGCCCCCTGCTGCAGCCCGTGACTATGTTCCTGGCGGGCTGCGCCATGCTGGTGCACACGGTCAGCGCCCTCATGGGCGGGGCCATGTTCTTCATGGCCTTCTTCCTGCTTTGGCAGGGCAGAGGGCTGTGGCGCCATGCGGGCCTGAGCCTGCTTAACCTGTTGAGCTTCGCGGTCCCCGTTGGTATATACGGGGTGCTCTTCCTTTCGGATACGCCCGCGCCGCCGGCCGAACACGCCGGGCTTTTCGCCGGGGTGCGCGCCCTGCGCTACAGCAAGGACTGGCATGATGTCTGGCAGAGCCTCGCGGACATCCTGCGCTACTATACGTTCGTGATCCCCATCTTTCCCGCGGCGGCCGCGGCGGCCGTGGTGCTGTTCAGAAAACGGCAGCAGCTGGCCGGGCCGGTGCGCACCCTGCTGCGGCTCATGCCGGGCATGGTGCTGGGCATCGCGGGCGGCTGCGTGCTTTGCGCGCTGGAGATGTGGCTGGCCCGCCATCTGGGGCGGCAGAACATGAGCCAGGAGATCCTGCGGGGCACGCGCTTTCTGGTGCCGCTGTCCTGGCTGCTGCTGACCTGCCTTTTATCCCTGTACTGGCGGCGTGCCGCTCCCCTGCTGCGCCGGGGCCTCGTCGTCCTGCTGGTCCTCGTCCTGCTGGCCCTGGGCCAGGGCAAGCAGGTGGTGGCGGCCCGGCACGCCCTGGCGGACGCGACCGGCATGAGCTGGCTGGATACGGAGGAGGCCCGGCAGATCAGGGCGCGTTCCCTGAGGCTGCAGGAGGCCCTGCAGGCCCTGCGCGCGCAGGCGGGGCCGGACGAGATCGTTTTCAGTGACGGGGATTGCATGGCCGTGCGTTTTGTGGCCCGTATGCCCATGCTGCCCGTGCACAAGGACGGGAACATCATCTATTATGCGGGCGATCCTGCCCTGGCCCGGCGCTGGCTGGCCATGCAGCGGCGCATGGCGGCCGATGCCGCCGGTTATGTGGAAGTCTGGCGCACAGGGCAGGCCGCCTTGCTGCTGACGCGCCATGTGGAGCACAAGGCGCAGCTGCTGCGCCACGGCTCCCTGCTTTTTGAAAATGAAGACTGGCTGTTGTTGCGGCGTTCGCCGTCTGCTGCCGCGGACGGCGATGCACAGGCCACGAGGAGTGGACATGCAGACTGAAAAAAAACGCGACAGGATCGCGGTCCTGATCCCCTGCTATAACGAGGCGCTGACCATCGGGAAGGTGGTCAGGGACTACCGGCAGGCCCTGCCGGATGCCGATATCTATGTGTACGACAACAATTCCACCGATGAAACGGCCCGCCTGGCCCGCGAGGCCGGAGCCATCGTGCGTCCCGAGCCCCGTCAGGGCAAGGGCAACGTGGTGCGGACCATGTTCCGCGATATCGAGGCCGACTGCTATCTGATGGTGGACGGGGACGATACCTATCCGGCTTCCCAGGCGGCGGCCCTGTGCGCGCCCGTGCTGGAGGGGCGTGCGGACATGGTCATCGGTGACCGCCTGTCCTCCACCTATTTCACGGAGAACAAGCGTCCCTTCCACAACAGCGGCAACATGCTGGTGCGCCGCTGCATCAACATGTTCTGGAAGCGCGGCCGGCATGTGGAGGACGTCATGACGGGCATGCGGGCCATGTCGCCCCTGTTCGTCAAGTCCTTCCCCATCCTTTCGCAGGGCTTCGAGATCGAGACGGAGATGACCATCTTTTCCCTGGCCAACAGCTTCCGCATCACGTCCATGCCCATCCAGTACCGTGACAGGCCGGAAGGCAGCTTTTCCAAACTGAGCACGTTCCGGGACGGCTTCCGGGTCCTGCGGACCATCGCCGTCCTGTTCAAGGACTATCGCCCCCTGCTGGTCTTCTGGTCACTGGCCTGTCTGCTGGCCGTGTTCTCCCTGGGGCTGTTCCTGCCCGTGCTGGGGGAATACATGTCCAGCGGGCTCGTGCCCCGCTTCCCTTCCCTGATCGTGTCCGGTTTCTGCATGCTGGCGGCCCTGTTGAGCTTTGTCTCCGGCCTGATCCTGGATTGCCAGCGCAAGCGGGCCCGGCAGGCGTTCGAGATCCAGCTCAATGTGCTGACGCTCCTGCTGCGCCAGGAAAGGACGGCAGCGGCCTCCGGCGGGGACAGGCCGGCGCGGGACGAACAGGCATAGCTGACGAAAGCCGGGCGGGGAGCCCGGCTTTCGTCATTTTGCGGCAGCGCGGGGAAGGCCGCGCAGGGAAGGCCGCGCAGGCGGGCGCCTTTCCCTGCCGTCTAGCTGAGGGCCTTGCGCTTCATGATGTAGTTCCAGATCATGACCACGCCCGTGGCCACCACTTTGGCCAGCATGTAGTGCAGGGCCAGCCTGTCCACCAGCAGCCACATGCAGATCTGGTTGATGCCCAGACCGGCCAGGCTCGAACCCGCAAAGACAACCTGCCGGGCAAAGCTGCGTGCCGCCTGATGGAAGACGAAGAACACACAGAGATAGTAGTTGACGATGACGGCCACGATGAAGGCCCAGGCGGACGACCAGAGGTAGTGGACGTCCAGCACGCTGGTCAGCAGGAACAGCAGGCCGTAGTCCACCAGAAAGGTCAGGCCGCCCACGATGCAGAAGCGGAAGAATTCCGCGCCGCGGCTGGCAAGGGACATAAGGACTCCTTTGGGATGGGGGCTGCCCTGACTTACCCTGTTCCCCGCCGGGGCGCAAGACGGACGGACAGGCGTGCGGCACAAGGGACGCGCGGGAACAGCCTGTCCCGGGATGCCCGCGCTGAAGGGAAGGGACAGGCAGCCCGCTGCCGCAGGGACGGCAGGGCGGAAAGCGCAGGCCCCGTGAACCATCAGGCATCACGAGCCGCACGACGCGTTGCATGGCGGGGAAAGGCAAGGCCCCCTTGCCGGGGATGTGCCCTCCTGCCGGTGGCCCCGTCGCCGGGCGCTGTCCTCCCCGGTGCCTGCCGTGCGTGGGCGGGCATTCAGGGACGTGAGGGCCCTTCTGGCGTCTCCTCCGGCCCGGCGGGGCGGATCCGGCCCTTGTCCAGGAGGAAGAAGGGGGCGCCGGGCTGCATCTCGCGCAGCAGGGCCGCCGTATGGGGATGGCAGGTGAAGAAGAGCAGCTGCTGCCGGACACCGTATTTCCCCTGGCTGAAGTCCCCCAGGATGCGGGCCGTGCGCCGTGCCCGGCCGGGATCGAAGTCCACCAGCACATCGTCCATGATGACGGGCAGGGGGCCGGCCTGTGCCGCGTGATCCTGGATATAGGCCAGGCGCAGGGCCAGATAGAGCTGCTCCTGTGTGCCCCGGCTCAGCTGTTCCGGGCTGACGGGCTCGCCCTGCGGCGGCATGACCCGCAGGCCGGAATCGCCCACCACGGCCCCCACGTCCTGCCAGGCGCCCGCGGTGATGTCCCGGAAGATGGCCGCGGCACGGCGGATGACACGGGGCTGGCGTTCCTTCTCGAAGGCCAGTTTCGCCCTGTGGAGCAGGGCGTGGGCCAGACGGAGGCGGCACCAGGCGCGGGCCTGGCGCTGCAGTTCCTCCCGCTGGCCGGCTTCCTGCTGCAGCAGGTCGGCCAGGGTTCCGTCCTGCTGCATGGCCTCCACGCGCACGCCCAGAGCGGCGACATCTTCCGCCAGCGCGTCTTCTTCCTGCCGCAGTTCTGCCAGCAGGCGCTGCTGCTCGTCGCGGCCCTGTTCCTCTTCCTCCCGGGCCTCTTCCCGGAAAGCGGCCAGAAAGGTCTCCAGCGGCTGGTCCCCGGCCACCAGGCGCAGGCTGTCCTCCAGCAGCAGGCGGCGCTGTTCCGCCTGGTGCCGTTCTTCCAGCAGGTCCGCTGTCTGCAGGAACGCGCCGTCGTCCCGGGCTTCTCCCTGACGCAGCAGGGCCGCCAGGTCGGCACGGATGCCATCCAGATCGTTTTCCGCACGCTGGCAGGCCGTTTCCTGCTCAGCCAGCAGCCGACGCAGGCGGGCCTGTTCCGCGGCATGATGGCGGGCCTCTTCCGCCGCCTCGGCCAGCATGTCCAGGTGCCGGAGCCAGTCGGCGTCCTGCGGCGGCACGGGCCGCCCCAGCTCCGTCAGCAGGGCCGCCAGCGGTGCCCGCAGGGCCTCCACGTCGTGGTGCAGGCGTTGCAGGCGCGAGTCCTCCTGCTGCAGCTCCGCCTCAAGGCGCAGACAGGCGTCCATGCCGTCCAGGGCGGCATGGACGGTGCCAGGGGCCAGATCTTCCGGCAGGCCCAGGGAGCGCAGGCCCGCTGCCCAGCCTGTCCGGGCCGTCTCCAGCTTGCGGGCCGCTTCCCGCGTGCGGCAGCGGCTGTCCTCCAGGGCCTTGCGGCAGCGTTCCAGCAGCCCGGCACCGGCCGTGGCCTCGGCGGCTGCCTGCTGATGCCTGGTGCCGGCCTCTTCCACCTCCCGGCAGAGGGCAAGAGCGCGGCGGACGGCCTCCGGCAGGTCGGGGCAGGCGGCATCGGGAGGAAGCAGGGCCAGCAGGTCGCGCACGGCTGTTTCCGTCTGCTGCAGGGACAAGGCCGCATGTCCGGCATCGTCCCCGGCCGTGCGCAGGGCCTCCGCCAGCGTGGCGGCGGTGGCCGCCCGTTCGAAAAGCAGTCCCGCCGCTGCCGGTGCAAAGGCCGCCGCGGTGGCTGCGGGCAGCATGGCCTGCCAGCGTTTTTCCCCTTCCTGCACGGCGGCGAGGAGCTCCTGCTCCTGTTCGGCCAGGCGGGCCAGCGTTTGCCTGACGCTTCTCAGTTCCTGCCGCAGGCTGTCATGCTCCAGCAGGAGCTGGTCCAGCTGGCGGCGCAGGAGCTGCTGTTTTTCCAGCCGGGCTTCCAGTTCGTCGGCATCCGGGATGTCATCGGCCACGGTGCGCGGCAGGGGCAGCTGGGCAAGGCGGCGCTGCTGTTCCCGCAGGCGGCCGGAACAGGCTTCCAGCAGCTGCCGGAGGCGTTCCGCTTCTTCCCGGCGTCGGCGTTCCTCCTTTCCGGCATGGGGCATGCCGCCCGCCAGCAGGGCGAGCCCGCAGAGCGCGGCCAGCCCGCCTGTCCAGGGCGGGGCCGCCGGCCCGGGCCAGGGGAGCAGCTCCGGGGCCCAGTGCCCGGCCAGCAGGAGGGCCAGACCGGAGAGCAGGAAGACGATGCCCATGCAGAGCAGGGGCAGGCTGCCGCCTGTCAGGGGACGTGCCAGCTGCCGGGCCTGCTGGGCCAGGCCTTCCTGCCGGACCGTCTCGGCGGCGATGCCGGCCCGGAGCGTACGGCACTGCCGCACGGCAGCGGCAAAGCTTTCAAGGGCCTCCTGCTCCGGGGCCGGGTGGTGGTCGATGGACGGGACAAGGGCTGCCTCGCGCTGCTGCAGGGCCTCCTGCTCCCGGCGTGCGCGATCCTGACGGGCCCGGAGGCTGTGCAGCTCCTCTTCCAGCCTGTGCAGGCGGGCCGACAGGGACAGGGCCTCGTCCCTGTGGCGGAGCAGCCGCTCCGGCCCGGCAAGATCGTTTTCATCCAGGTGCAGCGGCGCGCAGGCGCGGCAAAAGGCTTCCCGGGCCCGTTGCTGCCGCCGTTGCCAGCGGGGGAGATCGTCCTGTTTTTCCTGCCGGCTCTCCAGCAGGCGTTGCAGGCGTTGCTGCTGGTCGCTGTCCAGAGGCGGCTGGCGGTGGGGCAGGGCCGCAAGGCGTTGCAGCTGCGCCTGACGGGTCTCCTCCGCCTGTGCCAGCGCGGCGGCGGCCTCGTCTTCCCGCCGGCGGGCCATCTGCAGGGCCGTCGTGCCGGTCGCCAGCGTGGCGGCCTGCCGTTCCAGCGCCTCCCGGCCGAAGACAGAGCGGTCTGCGGCCCGGATGCGGGCGCAGTCCCAGCCGGGGCCCAGACGGGAAAGCCCTTCCTGCAGACGGCGGCAGAGCTGTTCCTTGCGCAGGTGTGCCAGCGGCAGGTCGGCCAGGGCCTGCCGGTAGGTGGCGCTCTGTTCCGTCAGGGCGCGCAGGCGGGGCAGGACCGCCGCAAGGGCCTGATCCGGGCACAGTTCCCGGAGCTGTCCGCGCGTCCGGGCGCACTGTTCCCGCAGGCCCTGCAGGGCACGCCGGTTATCCTCCTCCCGTTCCCGCAGGCGGGCCAGACGCTCGCGTCCCTGCGGCGGGAAATCCTGCGGCAGGCCGGAAAGACGCTCCAGCCGCATCCCCAGCAGATGCCACTCCCGCCACTGTTCCCAGACGGAAAGGCGCCGCTCCGTACGGCGCAGGCCGGTCTCCAGCTCCGTCTTGCGGCGGCGGAGGCCCTCCAGATCCTGTTTGCGCTGCTGCCACCGGGCGCACAGGTCATCGTAGCGGCTGCTCCGGGCGTCGGCCTGACGGATGCGGGCCCGCAGCTCCTGCCAGCTCCCCGCCTGGACGTTGAGGGGCAGCTTGCGGCCCTGCGGGCGATAGATGGCATCGGCCTGCTGTTGCAACGCACGCAGCACATCGGCCGGGGAGCGCAGGCCCGTGCCGAAGCTGGCCCCGTAGAGGGCGTGACGCACGGCCTCGTCGTCCAGGCTCTCGAAGCGCTGCAATTCCCCCAGGCTGAAGCCGAACACATTGCGGTAGACCTGACGGTCGATGCCCCGGAAGAGCTGTTCCAGCAGGCTTTCCGGCACAGGGGAGCCGTCAGGGCCGGTGAGCTGCAAACGGCCGCTGCCCGGGCCCGGGCGGCGATGCAGGTGCAGCAGGCCGTGGGGGCCGCCTTCCAGTATCAGGCTGCCCCCGGCCTGGCCGCCGCGCAGGGGCTGGCCTGCCTGCCGTTCCTTGCGCCCGGAGGGATAGCCGGTGAGCATGGCCCGCAGGAAGGTCAGACAGGTGGATTTGCCGGCTTCGTTGTCGCCCAGAAAAATGTTGATGCCCGGGCCGAGGCCCTCGGCGCCCGTTCGGGCGAGGATGCCGAAACCGTCCGCATGGAATGACAGCAGGCGCATCACTTCCCCTCCAGCATGTCCAGGCAGAGATAGCGGGCCTCATCCAGCAGGCGCTCAAGTTCCTCCCCTTCCGGCATGGTGAGCATCCCGGCGGGGCAGTGCCGGAACAGGGGGGCCAGCTCCTCCTCGGCAAAGGCGGCCAGCGCTTCGGGCTGCCGTTCAAGTCCTTCCGCCAGGCGCAGGGCCTCGCCCAGCAGATCCTGGCGTTGCAGGCAGGCGGCCATGTCCACAGCGGGGGCCGTCTCCACGCACAGATCCTTGATATGGACGGGCAGGGGCAGCGGAGCCTGATGCAGGCGCTCCCGCAGGTCGCGGCAGGTCTCCGGGCGGCGCAGCAGGCTGTCCAGGGGCGTGCGGCCCCGCAGGCAGAGGCGCACGACCAGGAGCGTGCAGGAAGCGTCAGCGGCTTCCGTGGCCGTGCCCAGGGCCTCCAGCAGCCTGTCTTCCACGGCATCGAGCCGGTCCACGGCCTCCAGAGCGATGACCAGACGCCGCCACTGCACCGGCCCCAGCGGCAGGAATGTTTCCCGGCAGGCGAAGCCGCCGTCGCAGGCCTCGGCAGTGACCAGCAGGCAGCCGCGCGGGCCGTCCTCATGGATGTGCCGCCCCTGGGTGTTGCCGGGATAGGCGATGAAGGGGCGGCGGGACAGGACGCGGCGTTCGTGCACATGGCCCAGGGCCCAGGCATCCAGACGGGCGGCGCGCAGGTCGGCCAGCGCGCAGGGGGCGTACCTGTCCTGCGCGGGGCTGCCTTCCACGCTGCAATGCAGCACGCCCAGCTGGAAGCACGCCATATCCGGCTGACGGTGGAAGAGGAGCGCCAGGTTGCGGGCCTCCCTGATGCGGGCATGGCTGATGCCGTGGATCACGGCCACGGGGGCCCCGTCCCGGTACAGCACATGCTGCCCGGGCTCCGGGCCGAAGATGGTCACGTTGCCGGGCCAGTCCACGGTCTTCAGACGCGAATCCAGCGGATCATGGTTGCCGTGGGCCCAGAAGACGGGGATGCCGCAGGCCTGCAGGCGCAAACAGCCGTCGCGCAGGGCCAGCTGGGCTTTGACGCTGTGTTCTTCCTGATTGTAGATGTCCCCGGCCAGGACGAGGAAGTCCGGCCGCAGCTGTTCGCACAGGTCGAACAGGCGTTGCAGGGCCGTGAAGGTGGCGTCGCGCAGCTGCGCTTGCAGGGCCTCTCCGGCATCGCTGCGGGTCAGGCCCAGGAAGGGGGTGTCCAGATGCAGGTCGGCGGCGTGGATGTATCGGAGGCTGTTCATGGCGTGTCCTCGGCGTGGGCTCCTCCGGCAGAGATATGTTTTTTCCGGCAGCAGGACAAGGTGCCCGTGGCAGGGCATGCGGTTGACGCTGCCACAGCCCGTTGGTATGACTAGCGTTCATATCACAGGGGGAAAGAATGGCGCGAATCCTTTACGGCATCCACGGGACAGGGCATGGCCATGCCATGCGCGGGCTGACCATCGCCCGCCGTCTGGGCGCACACGAATTCCTGTTCGTGGCCAATGACGACGCCCCCAAGATACTGGAGCCCGAATTCCGGGTGCACCGCATCCCCAACCTGGGCACGGTGTTCCGCAACTATCAGGTGGATGTGGGGGCCACGGTGCGCAAGGCCATCCCGCTGCTCTGGCACCGCCGGCGCTATGTGGATGAAGTGCTGCGCCTCATCGACCAGTTCAGGCCCGATGTCTGCATGACGGACCTGGAATACTTCGTGCCGCGTGCGGCCGAAAAGGCCGGTCTGCCCTGCCTGACCCTCGACCACCAGCACGTCATCACCTGCTGCCGCCACGGCTGGCTGCCGCCGCGCATGTGGTGGGATCACCTGTTGCAGGGCATCACGCCCCGCTACCTGTTCCGGCCCACGGAGCAGAACCTGCTGGTCTCCTTCTATGCGCCGCCGGTGCAGCCCCGCTACCATGCCCGTGTGGTGCCGCCCATCCTGCGCGAGAGCGTGCTGCGCCTCAACCCCCGTGACGACGGTCATGTGGTGGTCTACCAGAGCAATTCCACGCACCGCAAGCTGGTGGACTTTTTGCTCCAGGCCACGGACAGGCCCTGCTACGTCTTCGGCTATGGCCGGACGGAAGGCCGGGAGGGCAACGTCATCTTCATGAAGAAGAGCGAGGAGGGCTTCCTCAAGCTGCTGGAAGGCTGTTCCTACGTCATCCAGGGCGGCGGCCACACCCTGATGACCGAGGCCCTGCACCTGGGCAAGCCCATCCTGAGCCTGCCGCTCAAGGCCATGGTGGAACAGTGCTTCAACGCCCTGTACCTCGAACGTTTGCACTACGGCATGCAGGCCGACATGATGACCCTGGAGCCCGCCCTGCTGCGCCGCTTTGAGGAACGCCTGCCCGAGTTCCGGGCCGCCATCGCGCGCGGGCATTTTTGCGGCAACGACCTGGTCTTCGGCCTGGTGGACACCTTCATCCGCACCGGCACCCTGCCGGTCTCGGGCACGCCAAAGGTGGTGGAGTAGGAAAGACGCCACCTGTCCAGGGCAGGGGCCCATCCCTGCGTTCCATGATGTCCAAGAGCCTCTTCCGTCCGGTACGGGAGAGGCTCTTTCGCTGAAGAGCCCCACGCGTGCGGGGCATGCGGACAGAACAGCGGGCGACGCGAGCTTCGCATGAAGATCCTTGCGGCGTTCCCGCGACCCCAACGATGCGCTCCCTGTCCGGCTCATCCCTGCCTGCGGCCCGTATCGGCAGACAGACAACGCCCGTATTTTTTCAGTCCATCCCTGCCTGCGGGGGATGCCCTTCCGCACCCTGCCGGGATGACAGGCGGTGAGCCGCGCTCCGCGCACGGCCGCGCCATGCCCGCGGCGCGCTTCTCCGGGGACCATGACAAAGGGGAAGGAGCGTTGTGCAACACGGCCCCTTCCCCCCGCAAAACACTGCCCGGCAGGGGGCAGTCATGATGAGCTGCTGGTCTTACATGCCCAGATAGGCGGAACGCACGTCCTCGCTCCTGAGCAGGTTCTCGGCGCTGTCGCTGGTGACGATGCGGCCGTTCTCCATCACATAGCCGCGGTGGGCGATGCGCAGGGCCTGGTTGGCGTTCTGCTCCACCAGGAAGACCGTGGTGCCGTTGGCATTGACGCGCTGGATGATCTGGAAGATCTGCTGGATGATGATGGGCGCGAGGCCCAGCGAGGGTTCGTCCAGCAGGAGCAGCCTGGGCCGGGCCATGAGGGCGCGGCTGATGGCCAGCATCTGCTGTTCGCCGCCGGACAGGGTGCCGCCGGTCTGCTTGCGGCGCTGGGCCAGGATAGGGAAGAGATCGAACACATAGTCCATGTCTTCCTTGATGCCCTGCACGTCCTTGCGCAGGAAGGCGCCCAGGTCGAGGTTCTCGCGCACGCTCAGGTCGGGGAAGATGAGGCGGCCTTCGGGCACCTGCGAGATGCCCAGGCGGACGATCTCGTGCGGGGGCAGCTCGTGGATGGGCTCGCCGTTCCAGAGTATCTCGCCCTTGCGCGGCCGGTTGATGCCGCAGATGGTCATGAGCGTGGTGGATTTGCCGGCGCCGTTGGCGCCGATGAGGGTCACGATCTCGCCGTCATCCACGCGCAGGGAAACGTCGCGCAGGGCCTGGATGTTGCCGTAGTAGGTATCAATGCCCTTGACTTCAAGCATCTTCGCTCTCTCCCAGATAGGCCTGAATGACGCGCGGGTTGCTGCGCACTTCCGCGGGGGTGCCGGCAGCGATGCGCGAACCGTATTCCATGACATAGATGCGGTCGGACAGGGACATGACCATGCCCATGTCGTGCTCGATGAGCAGGATGGAAAGGTCCCGGTCGGCGCGGATCTGGAGCACCAGCTCCTTGAGCTCGTTGGTCTCCTGCGGGTTCATGCCGGCGGCGGGTTCGTCCAGCAGCAGCATGCGGGGCTCGGTGGCCAGGGCGCGGGCGATCTCCAGGCGGCGCTGGGCGCCGTAGGCCAGGTTGCAGGCCTTTTCGTTCCACAGGTCCTGCAGGTGCACGGCCTCCAGCAGGCTGTAGGAGATGTCGATGGATTCCTGCTCTTCACGGCGGGCGCGGGCGTTGCGGGTCAGCGCGCCCCAGATGCCGGCCCTGGTGCGGCAGTGACGGCCGATCATCACGTTCTCCAGCACGGTCATGTCGCTGAACAGGCGGATGTTCTGGAAGGTGCGGGCCATGCCCAGCGCCGTGATGAGGTGGGGCTTGCGCCCGTTGAGCAGATGCTTCTCGCCGTTGGCGCCGTACAGGTGCACGGTGCCTTCCGTGGGCTTGTAGATGCCGGTGACGCAGTTGAAAAAGGTGGTCTTGCCGGCGCCGTTGGGGCCGATGAGGGCCACGATCTCGCCTTCGTTGACGGTCAGGTCCAGCTCGTTGAGGGCGCGCAGACCGCCGAAGTCACGCGTCAGGCCCTTGACTTCAAGAACGGGTTTCATGCGCGTTCTCCTTTGCTGCCGCCCTGCAGGGCGGTGATGCGGTAGCGGCGGCGCTCGCCGGTGACGAGCCCCTGGGGCCGGAAGATCATCATGATGACCATGATGGCGCCGAAGAGCAGCATGCGGTACTCGGAGAAGGCACGCAGGTATTCGGGGGCCAGGATGAGGATGGTGGCGGCGATGACCACGCCCACGATGGAGCCCATGCCGCCCAGCACCACCATGGACAGGATCATGGCCGATTCCATGAAGGTGAAGCTGGCGGGATTGATGAAGGTGGTCTTGGCCGCGAAGATGACACCGGCGAAACCGGCCCAGCAGGAGCTCAGGGCAAAGGCCGAGAGCTTGACGCGGGCCAGGTCGATGCCCATGGCCTCACAGGCGATCTCGTCTTCGCGCAGGGCCTGCAGGGCAAGCCCCACACGGGAGTTCTTGAGGCGGCTGATGACGATGATGGTCAGGATCACGGCCAGCAGCACCAGATAGTAGATGAAGATGGTGTTGGCGGCGATCTCCAGCTCCTGGCCGAAGAAGGAGGGGCCGGGGATGTTCTTGATGCCGCCGGAGCCGCCGGTGAGGCTGGTCCAGTTGAGCAGCACCAGGCGCACGATCTCGCCGAAGCCCAGGGTCACGATGGCCAGATAGTCGCCGCGCAGGCGCAGCACGGGGAAGCCCAGGGCCAGACCGAACACGATGGCCATGAAGCCGCCCACGGGCAGACAGGCCCAGAAGCCCAGGCCGAAGGCCTGGTTGAGCAGGGCGTAGGAATAGGCGCCCACGGCGTAGAAGGCCACATAGCCCAGCACCAGCTGGCCGGCGATGCCCACGGCGATGTTCAGGCCCAGGGCCAGGATGACGTAGAGCATGGCCGAGATCATGATGTTGGTCTGGTAGAAGGAGCTCACCAGAGGCATGACGATCATGACGGCCAGCAGCAGGCCGAGGCTGGTCAGGCGGGTGGCGGTGCTGCGTCCGGGCAGGGTGACCAGCCTGTGCAGGCCCCTGCCCAGGCCCTCAGGCAGGCGGATCAGCGGGATGCCGCGGGCCTTGCGGCTGAAACACCAGTTCCAGAGCATGGAAAGGAAGAAAATGGCCACGCCCAGCAGGATGACCCTGTCGAACTGCCATTCCACGGTCTGGTCGACGCTGTTGAGCTTGATGCCCATGACCGGAAAGGTCAGGAGCATGAACCAGCAGGCGGCCAAAAGGGCTTTTGTGAGATATTGCATCATGATTGGCTACACCTTCTGCACTTTCGCTTTGCCGAGGATGCCGTCGGGGCGGAAGATGAGGATGAGGATGAGCAGGGCGAAGGCCAGGGCATCCTCATAGTTGCCCGACAGGTAGCCGGTGGTCATGCTCTCGGCGATGCCCAGCACGAGACCGCCCACCATGGCCCCCGGGATGGAACCGATGCCGCCGAGCACCGCGGCCGTGAAGGCCTTGAGGCCGGCCAGGAAGCCGATGCCGAAGTTGACCTGCCCCATGTGGGAGGCGATGAGCACGCCGCCCAGGGCCGCCAGGGCCGAGCCGACGATGAAGGTGAGCGAGATGATGCGGTCGGCGTTGATGCCCAGCAGCAGGGCCATCTTGCGGTTCTGCGCGGTGGCGCGCATGGCCTTGCCCATGCGGGTGTAGCGGATGAAGAGGCTTAAGGAGACCATGGCCAGCGTGCTGGTGACGAGGATCAGGAAGTCGCTGGGCCCCATGATGTTGCCCAGGTAATCCAGAAATTCCATATCCGGCAGCAGGCGGGGGAAGGGGACGTAGTCGGAGGTCTGCGCCAGCAGCACATAGTTCTGTAGGAAGATGGACATGCCGATGGCCGAAATGAGGGGCGACAGGCGCGGGGCGCCGCGCAGGGGTTTGTAGGCCACCTTTTCCAGAGTATAGCCGTAGGCCGCGCTCCAGACCACGGCCGCGAGGGCCGCCACGATGAGGATGCCTCCGGCGGGGAAACCGACGATGCCCAGCACGCCGGCTACCAGCAGGGCCGTGAAGGCGCCCAGCATGTAGATCTCGCCGTGTGCGAAGTTGATCAGTTCGATGATGCCGTACACCAGCGTATAGCCCAGGGCGATGAGGGCATAGATGCTGCCGCGTGTGAGGCCGCCGAAGAAAAGTTCGATAAAGTACTGGAAGTCCATGCCGTTACAGGGGCTGCGGTTTACCCGGGCGCAAGCGGGCAAGAGGGCGCGGAGGCCGTGCCCCCGCGCCCGTGCGCCATCGTATCCGATTAATGCAGGGTGATGCTGTGGTCGCTTTCGACGAACTTGCCGTCCTTCACCACATAGACGGACAGGCCCAGACCGGTGGCGTCACCGGCCTTGTTGAAGGACATCTTGCCCAGGGGGGTGTCCACTTCGGTGCTCTTCAGAGCGGCCATGATCTTGTCGGTGTCGGTGCTGCCGGCCACTTCGATGGCCTTGAGGAGGGCCTGGATGGCGGCATAGGCGTTGTAGTAGCCGAAGCCGGGCTCGCTGCCGAACTGCTTGACGTGGGCGTCGCGGGCCTGCTTGTACATGGGCAGGGTGCTGGTATCCTTGGGATAGGAGGCCATGACGCCTTCGCTGTCCTTGCCGGTCATCTTGAGGAAGGTCTCGTCCTTCACGCCGTCAGGGCCGATGAGGGGGGTCTTGACGCGGTCGCGGCGCATCTGCTGCACCAGCTTGGAGGCGGTGTTCTGGTAGCCGCCGAAGACCAGCACGTCGGCCTTGGCGCGACGCAGCTTGCGCACCACAGCGGAGAAGTCCACGGCGTCGGGGGTCACGGCTTCGAACAGGACGGTCTCGACGCCGGCCTTTTCGAGGATGGTGCGGTTCTGCTGGGCAAAGCCCTTGCCGTATTCGCCGTTGTCATGCAGGTAGGCGACCTTCTTGGCCTTCAGCACATCGGTGATGTAGCTGCTGGTCAGCTGGGCCTGGGCATTGTCGTTGGCCACGGTGCGCAGGAACAGGGGGTGCTTGCCTTCCAGGGTCAGGGCAGGCGTGGTGGCCGTGGGAGAGATGCTGATGATGTTGGCGCTTTCGAACATGGGCAGGGAGGCGTTGGTGGCGCCGGAGCAGATGGGGCCCATGATGGCCACGACCTTGTCGGAGATCAGCTTGGTCGCGGCGTTGGTGGCCAGTTCGGGCTTGCACTGGTCGTCCTGGGACACCAGTTCGATCTTCTTGCCCAGCACGCCGCCCTTGGCGTTGGCTTCTTCAATGACGATCTTGGCGGCATTGAGGCTGGGGACGCCGTACGAGGCCAGGTCGCCGGAATGGGCGCCCTGCACGCCGATCTTGATGGTGTCGGCGGCCACGGCGGGAGCCGCGACGGCAACGCTGCACAGCGCGGCCATGAGCCAGGTCATGCACTTTTTCATTTTCTCCCTCCTTGAGAGACTCCATGCACTGCCGCGCGCCGCACAACAGCAAAGCGACGTCTACCTTGCGGCAGTATAAGCCCTTTCTATTGCATCTTTACCTGATTCCTGTCAATGCGGTCCGCCAGATGGACAGACAGGTCCCGGCATCCGCATCCCGCTTTTTTTACTGTGATTTCTTGTGGCTGGAACGCAGGTGCAGGCGCATGGGCGCATGCGTGATGCCGAAGATGCGGCGCAGGGCGCGTTCCAGATAGCGGGCATAGCTTTCCGGCACGCGGTCGGCGTCACTGACGAAAAAGACGAAGGTCGGCGGCTGGGACTCGGCCTGGGTCAGATAGAAGAACTTGGCGCGCACGCGCTTGACCACCGGGGGCTGGTGGCGGGTCAGCACTTCTTCCATGGCCCGGTTGAGCTGGCCGGTGGGCACGCGGATGGCGCATTCCTCATGGATCTTGCGGGCCAGGGGCAGGATCCTGTTCAGGCCCGTGCCCTTGAGGGCCGAGACCGTGAGGATGGGCACATGCCTGCAGAAGGCCAGCATCTCGCTCACGTTCTGCAGCAGCTGCCTGAGCTGGCCGGCGGGCACCAGGTCGCATTTGTTGACCAGCACCATGAAGGGGATCTTGCGGGTATCCAGCAGGTCCATGAGGCGTTTGTCCTGCTGGCTCACGCCTTCGGTGGCGTCCAGGGTCAGCAGGGTCACGTCGGCCTTGGTGGTGGATTTGAGGGCCGCATTGACGGAATATTTTTCCACGATGTCCGTGATCCTGGTACGGCGGCGCACCCCGGCGGTATCCACGAAGACGTAATCCTGGCCGTCGCGCGCGAAGCGCACGTCCACGCTGTCGCGGGTGGTGCCGGCCACATCGGAGACGATCATGCGTTCCTCGCCGGCCAGGGCGTTGATCAGGGAGGACTTGCCCGCGTTGGGGCGGCCCAGCATGGCCAGGCGCAGGGCCGGGGGCTCGTGCACGGCCTCGTAATCCTCGGGCAGCAGAGCGGCCAGTTCTTCGGTGAGGGCGCGGATGTTGTGCCCGTGCTCGGCCGAGACCGGCAGCAGGGGGAAGCCCAGGCTGTGGAACTCGGCCAGCAGCTCGTCTTCCTTTTCCAGACCGTCCACCTTGTTGACCACGCAGAGGGTGGGCAGGCCCATGCGGCGGATGTGGGCCGCCAGATATTCGTCCAGGGGCAGCAGGCCGTCACGGCCGTCCACCACGAAGGCCACGGCACAGGCGTCCTTCATGGCCGCCTCGGCCTGGCGCAGGATGTCGGACTCGAAACCGCGGATGCCTTCGGGGCCTTCGGTGACCATGGCGTGGGCGTCCAGGGTGATGCCGCCGGTGTCCACGATGCCGAAGTCAGGGTGCCCCTTGCGGCGGACCACCCCTTCCATGCGGTCGCGGGTCACGCCGGGACGGTCATGGGTGATGGCGCGGTTGCTGCGGATCAGGCGGTTGAACAGGGTGGACTTGCCCACGTTGGGGCGTCCCACCAGAACGATGCAGGGTAATGAGGACATGGGTCTCCCTTTGGCCATGACAGGCCGTTGTTGCGGAAATGGGGCCGCGCAGGGGCGGCGGGCATGGCGCGGGGAAGCGGGATGGAAAAAAGGCCCCGTCAAGCGGGGTGAGCGCCACACGCTGCGCTTGTGTAGCATCCTTGAGGCCGTTTGAAAAGCAAAAAAATATCCTTCGGGCCCCAGCGGGGGGCACGGCCGGAGAGGGGCTGGCAACATGGCGGGATGACAGGTTTTTTCGAGGGGACGGGCGGTGCGGCGGACGGGACGGGGCGCCCGCGCGAAAAAAGCAGCCCCTGCCGGCCGGAGGGGCTGCAGGGGCTGCGTGTGCGGCGGTGTCCGCCGGGGGCGCCGGAATGCCGGTCCCGGCAGGGGGGGCCGTGAGCGCGGCGGCGCGGGAAGGGATCAGGGGGTGTCTTCGTTCCGGCCTCCGGCCGCGGGCAGGGGCAGCAGCAGGCGGAACAGGGCCCCGCCTTCGGGGCGGTTGGCCGCCGTGATCCGGCCGCCGCGGCCGTGGGCCAGGCCCGTGGCCACGGACAGGCCCAGACCGGCGGCCCGGCCCGCCTGGCGGTGGGTGGTGAAGAAGGGCTCGAAAATATGGGGCATGATGTCGTCGTCGATGCCGGTGCCGTTGTCGGCCACCCAAAGCTCGTACCAGGCGGTGCCGTCGGCATCGGCGGGCAGCAGCCGGGCGCCGATGTCCAGCGTGCCGCCCTCCGGCATGGCGTCCAGGGCGTTCTCCACCAGATGCAGGCAGATCTGCTCCAGTTCCAGCGCCGACCCCAGGGGGCGGGGCCCGTCCTCGCCCCATTCCGGCGGGAAATGCAGCCGGCAGGCCACCTTCAGGCTGTCCATGCGGCCCTGCAGCAGGGTCAGGACGCGGGAGACCACGGCCCGCACGTCCATGGGCGCGCTGCGGGGGTCGAGGCCCACACCGGCCATGAGCAGCTTGCGGGTGATCTCGCGCACACGCATGCTCTGGGTCACGATGGTCCTGAGGGACTCGCGCAGGTCTTCGATGTCGGGCAGGGCCCCGGCCTCGGGACTGTCCAGGCTGTCGCTCATGAGGCCCGCGGCCTGGACGATGATGTTCAGGGGGTTGTTGACTTCGTGGGCCACGCCTTCGGCGATGCGGCCCAGGCTGCGCAGGCGGGCCTCTTCGGCCAGGCGGCGGGCCTGGCGCCGGGCGTCGGCCCGTTCACGGGCCTTGCGGCATTCTTCCAGCACCGCGTCCAGGGAGACGGGCTTGGCCAGCCAGTTGAGCGCGCCGCGCCGCATGGCCTTGACCGCCTGGCTCATCTCCGTGGCGCCGGAGAGCATGACCACGTCGGGGCGGGGCTCATGCTCCTGCAAAAGCTTGAGCAGGGAGACACCGTCCATGCCCGGCAGGCAGACATCCAGGAAGACCAGGTCCCACTCCTGCCGGGAGAGCATGTCCAGGGCCGTTTCCGCATCGCCGGCCACGGCGGCCTCGATGCCGCGCAGCTCCAGGCGTTGTGCCAGCGGTTCGGCAAAGGCCTGTTCGTCGTCGACGATGAGTACACGCATGACGTCCTCCCCCTTGCGGCGATGCGGAAACATGGGGCACGGCCGGGGGCCGTGCGGGGTCTTTCCTGTCCGGCGGTGCTGCCGCCGGACAGGGGCAATGGCGGCCTAGAGCTTGTGCTCGGCCAGGAGGTCTTTTTCGTTGAGGACATCCTGGGCGGAATCGAAATCACCGCCTTCGGCCAGGCTGACAGCCACCATGGCGTTCTCCACCTTGTCACGGTAGGCCATGCGGATGCTGTTCAGCAGTTCGTCGATGTCCATGGGTTTTTTGAGGAAGTTGTAGGCGCCCATGCGGTAGGCCGTCTGTTCTTCGGCATCGCCGCCGTGGCCGGTCAGGATGATGACCTGCACCTGGGGGTTGCTCTTCTTGACGCTGCGCAGCACTTCGAAACCGTCCATGCCGGGCATGCGCAGGTCCAGGACGATGACGTCGGTGGGGTCTTCAACGGCTTTGAGGGCCTGCGGGCCGTCATAGGCCACGCGCGCTGAAAAACCGCGCATGGCAAGGCGCTCGGCAAGCGTGTCCACAAACTGTTTTTCGTCGTCTACCAGCAGAATCTTGATCTCTTCCTTGCTCATGCCATTCTCCTTCACCCGGTGATGCCGGGAAAAATGTCGTTCTAGTCTTCACTCCCGCAGGCGGAAATGGAGAGGAAAAAGCGCTGTGCCGGATCGCGCCAGGGCATCAGCAGGGCCTGCCAGCCGGGCCGGGGCCGGGCATTGAGCAGGGGGCTGCCCGTGAGGGCCGCCAGGGCCATGTCGCGATTGGCGCCGTCGCAGACTTCGATGATGATGCCTTCCACCTTGTTCTGGCGACCGGCGGAAAAGCGGAGTTTCACCTGCCCGCCCACGGAGGCGCACAGGTCGAAGATGTCCAGCAGGGCACGCAGCACCGCCAGGGCGGGCACGGCGGACCACACGGGCTCCTCGCTGCCGGCGGATTCCAGCACCATCTGCACGGCGCGGGCCCGTCGGGCCGCCATGAGGCAGAACGTGCCGGCCACGCGCACCAGGTCGCAGGGCGCGTTCTCGTTCTCGCTGTGGCTGATCTGGGCCAGGTACTCCATGCACTCGGCCAGGGCCGCGCCCCGCAGTATCTGCTGCTGGGCCTCCTTCAGGGCCTTGATGACGCGCGGATCGGCGGGCTTGTCCGGCCCGGCGGCCAGCTGCACCATGTCCTGCGCCAGCCCGGCGGATTCGCGGATCACGGCCAGCACGTTGCGCATGTCGTGCGTGGCCGAGGCCAGCAGGCGTCCCATGCATTGCGAATCGGTCATGCTACGCCCCCCTGGCCGGATTCGTGCCGTTGCCGCCGGAACGGGCCGCGGCTTCCAGCGTTTCCAGGAACATGCCCAGGCTCAGCGGCTTGGTCAGGCAGGCGAAGGCACTGGCCACGGGGCTGTCGCCGGAATCGTCCACGGAGTCATGCCCCGTGAGCACGATGACCGGCAGGCCGGGATAGGTCCGCCGCACCTGCTGCAGGACGGCGTCCCCGGTCATGCCGGGCATGAGCAGGTCCACCACCATCACATCAGGCAGGGCTTCCGCGGCCGCCATCTCGTCCAGGGTGGTCAGGGCAGCCTTGCCGTCCAGGGCCACCCGCACGTCGATGCCGCGCAGGTCCAGGCGCTCGGCCAGGGTCTCCACGAATTCCTTCTCGTCATCGGCCAACAATACACGCAGTGCCATCTCAAGCCTCCACAGGACGTTCCGGCGGTGTAAGCGGCAGCGTGATGCTGACCGTCGTGCCCTTGCCTTCGGTGCTGTCCACGGTGATCTCGCCGCCGAGACGGCGCACGATACCGTAGGTGATAAACATGCCCAGACCGTTGCCCTTCTCCTTTTTGGTGGAATAGAAGGGCTCGAAGATGTGCTTGATCACTTCCGGGCTCATGCCCTTGCCGTTGTCCGTGACGCGCACCAGCAGGCCGCCGCCGTCCGTCCGGGTGCAGGCGATGTCCACCTTGCCGCCGTCGGGCACCGCATCCAGGGCATTGCCCATGATGTTGAGGAAGACCTGCTGCAGCTGGCCGCGGTCGGACACGATGTCCGGCAGGCCTTCGGCGAAGTCCGTGCCGATGTTCACGCCGCGGTTCTTGGCACCGCGTTCCAGAAAGCCCATGGTCTCGGTCAGCACTTCGGGCACGCTCAGTTCCTGGCGGTTGGCCTCCATGCGCCGGGCAAAGCCCAGCAGACGGTGGGTGATGCCGCGGGCGCGTTCCACGGTGCTCTCGATGGCCTCCAGCAGGTTGATGAGCCGGTCCTTGCGCTCGAAGTCGCCGCTCATGTGCAGCAGGTCGAGGCCAAGGCCCGCCTTCTCGTTGATGACGGCCAGGGGGTTGTTGACCTCATGGGCCACCCCGGCCGCCAGCCGGCCGATGGAGGAGAGCTTCTGGTTGTGCTCCATCTGGGCGAAGACCGCCACGCGGCGTTCGTCGCTGGCCTGCAGGCGTCCCACCAGATGCTTCATCAGCAGGTGCGAGACCAGCACGATGACGGCGATGCCGCCGCAGAAGACCAGCAGCAGTTCGCTGCGCAGGGCCGTCCAGGGTTTGTAGATGTCCAGGGTGGGCTTGACCGCCAGGAGCATGAAGTCCGTGCCCGTCAGGCTGGTATAGGCCACCATGAGGTCCTGTCCGCTGTCATCCTTCCAGGGCCGCACCGTGGTCTCGAAGGACTGGGGCGGCAGGGTCAGGGGCAGCTTGTCCAGCACCTTGCCGTAGAAACGGGAGTTGGTCTGGAGGATGCCCCGGCTGTCACAGAGGAAGGCGTCGGTGTCCTGCATCAGGCCCACGGCGGCCACCAGGCGTTCCAGCCGGGAGGTGTCGATGGTCACGCGCAGGGTCCATTCCCGGCCGCTCTCTTCCATGCGGTGCACGGCGATGACCATGTGCGGGAAGCCGCGCAGCCCCAGGAAGACATCGCTGATGTAGCGGCCCTTGACCTGGGCCTCGCTGAGCCAGGGCTGCCCGGCGTAGTCGGCGTCCTTGAGCTTGTAGGGGCCCACATAGGCCACCTGCCGCCCGTTCACGTCCACCAGGCCCATGTCCACGAAGCCCTGGAACTCGCTCTTGAGCGCCAGGAAGACGCGGTTGAGGGTCTGCTCGTTGGTCAGATCGTCAAAGCTGTAGGCATGGGCGATCAGGCTGACGGTGGAGGCCCGCTCGCCGAGGAAAAGCTCCAGCGAGGCCTGCGATTTGCGCACCATGGCGTAGAGCGGGTTTTCCATCTCCCGTTCCAGGGTGCTCATGTACTGGGCGTGGTTGATGCCGGTGAGGATCAGCAGCGGCGTCACCGACACCGTGACCATCAGGATGGTCATGATGCGCCGCAGTGAGCGGTAACGCGCTGGTGATACGGCATCCGGCACTTCCAGCAGATGCCCGAAATACGTTTTGATTGCAGAGAACATGCGACCTCCCGCGCAGGATCGGCGCGGCCTGTGCTCCGTCGGCCTAATGGCCGCCGCCCACCAGGATGCCGGAGGCGGCCAGCACCAGCACCAGCACTTCGAGGATGGCGATGACGCACAGCAGCCACTGCTTGCGACGCGCCAGCGAGAGCGCCAGCTGGACGAAACAGACGATGGTCAGGCCCGCCAGGATGATGATGCCCACAAAGTTGCAGATGTCGCCCTTGCCGATGAGGGACAGCCAGCCCCAGCCCTGCGGGATGTGCCCGGCGGCGCGGTAATCGGCGGCGCTGCCGGTCCACAGGTGCGGCAGCTCGTCCAGGGGGATCTGCGGGGTGAGGATGCCCGTCACATACAGGATGTAGGTGATGAGCATGATCACGAAACCGATGAGGGAACCATAGAACAGAGTATCGGCATAGCGCAATTGCGCGGGCGAAGCCTGGATGTCATTCTTGTTCATTTTTCTGTCTCCTTCACTGCCCGGCGCTTACCAGCCCAGGCCCTTCAGCAGCGCCTTGGCGCCAGAGAAAAACAGCACGGCGATGACCATGATGCGGATGAACTTGGGCTTGGCCTTGGCCAGCAGGCGCACGCCCACCACGGAACCGAGCATCAGGCCCACGATGGACGGGATGGCCATCAGCGGGATCACGCAGCCCTGGTTCAGATAGACCCATGCGGCGGAGGTGTCGGTGATGGAAAGCAGGAACTTGGAGGTGCCCACGCTGACCTTCAGCGGCACGCCCATGAGCAGGTTGAGCACAGGCACGTTGGCCCAGCCGGCGCCCAGGCCGAACATGCCGGCCATGATGCCGATGACGATGAACAGCAGCAGACCGGCCAGGGTGCGGTGGGTCTTCCAGTCCACCACTTCGCCGGTGCTGGGTTCGAGGAACACGCCGTTCATGCCCAGGGCCATGCCCACGGCGTCCTGCCTGCTGACCTCGGGACGCACGGAGTTCTTGGAGAAGAAGAGCAGCACGGCGATGCCCAGGATGGTCACGCCGAGGCAGATCTGGAGGATGTCGGTGGGCAGGGCCAGGCCCAGCATGGCGCCCGCGATGGAGCAGGCCGAGGCGATGAGGGCCACGGGCAGGGCCAGACGCAGGTTGGCGAAGTTACGGCGCAGCAGGCCGGGACCGGCAGCCAGGGCACCGGCCAGGGCCACCAGCAGGCCCGCGCCGCGGACGAAGTCCAGGTGGAAGGGGAAGAAGCCCGAGACCAGCGGCACGAAGAGCACGCCGCCGCCCACACCGGCCATGACGGCGATGATGCCGAGGATGAAGCAGAAGAAGAGCAGCGCCACGGGCCAGAACCACCACGGGTGGTTGTCCACGACCGGGGCGGTCTGCACGTCGCCCGTGGTGGCGGCCACCGGCGAAGGCGTCACGGCCGCATCCTGGGCATCGGCCACGGTGGTGACGACGCCCGTCTGGGCGGCAGGAGCCGCCGTGGCGGCGTCGGCCGCCATGCTGATGGCCGGACACGCCAGGGCGAAGGTCAGGAAAAACAGAACGAGCCACTGCCCGGCAGCGGCTTTGACGGCACGGGCCGTCGTTGCAAGTGCGTTGCGCGCCATGTGATCCCCCTTTACTGTCTGGTGGGGCGATGCCCCACATGCATTCCTTTTGATGGCTCCAGCCTACGCGCCCGGGGGGACATCCGGTATCAGGAGAATCCTGAAATTGGGGCAAACAGCCGCCAGCGGCCGGGAAATGATGGACAAGGTTCTGTTTTTGCTTGGTTATTTTCTTCACAAAAAACATCTCCCGCCCGTATACGGGAGGGAGGCTGCCCTAGGAGGAGGCCCCGGACATGGGGAAATCTCCCCATAGCGCCGGGGTCCTCCCGGGAGGCGGGACAGAAGAAAGCCCCCGCGTAAGCAGGGGCTTTCCGGTCAAGAGCGGACAGCGGCAGGATATGACGGATGCCGCTGCGGGGCGCACCGGGCAGGAGGGGGATCCCCCGCCCGGGGGCTAGCTCTCGGAGCTGCTCCCCTGTCTCAGGGAGCGCAGGTAGGCCATGGTCTCGGCCTTGACCACGGGCGTCAGCATGATGAGGCCTATGAGGTTGGGGAAGGCCATGAGGGCGTTGAAGATGTCGGACAGCACCCAGACCAGGTCCAGCTTCATGGACGAGCCCAGGCCCACGGAGATGATGAAGGCCCAGCGGTAGGGGACGATGGCCTTGCTGCCCAGCAGGTATTCGATGGCCTTTTCACCGTAATAGCTCCAGCCGAGGATGGTGGAGTAGGCGAAAAGGATGATGCCGATGGTCACGATGAGGCCGCCCAGTTCGCCGGGCAGGCCCGTTTCGAAGGCATAGGAGGTGAGGGGCGCGCCGTTCTTGCCGGAGGTCCAGACCCCGGTGACGAGGATGACCAGGCCGGTCATGGAGCAGACCACCAGGGTGTCGATGAAGGTCTGGGTCATGGAGATGAGGGCCTGCACCACGGGCTGGCTGGTGCGGGCGGCCGCGGCGGCGATGGGGGCCGAACCCAGGCCGGATTCGTTGGAGAACAGGCCGCGGGCCACGCCCAGACGGATGGCCATCATCACCGTGGCGCCGGCAAAGCCGCCGGTGGCCGCCACCGGTTCGAAGGCGCTGGACACGACCATGGCCAGGACGCCGGGGATCTCGGTGATGTGCATGATGAGCACCGCCAGCGCCCCCAGCACATAGAGGGCGATCATGACGGGCACCAGCAGGGCGGTGACGCGGCCGATGCTGCGCACGCCGCCGATGATGACGGCGGCGGTCAGGCCCATGAGCACGATGCCGGTGATGCCGGGAGCGATGGAGAAGCTGTGGTTGAGGGCGTCAGCCACGGAGTTGGACTGCACCATGCTGCCGATGCCGAAGGTGGCGATGGAGGCGAAGAAGGCGAAGAGGGTGGCCAGCCATTTCCAGCCCAGCCCGCGCGAGATGTAGTACATGGGGCCGCCGCTGAAGGTGCCGTTCTCGTTCTGCACGCGGTACTTCACGGCCAGCACGGCTTCGGCGTATTTGGTGGCCATGCCCACAAGGCCGGTCATCCACATCCAGAACAGGGCGCCGGGCCCGCCGATGTAGATGGCCGTGGCCACACCGGCGATATTGCCGGTGCCCACCGTGGCCGAAAGGGCCACCATCAGGGCCTGGAAGTTGGAGATGTCGCCCTGTGCCTTCTTGTCGGGCGTCTTGCGGACGATGAGGCCGAAGGCGTGGATCAGATGGCTGAACTGCAGGGCACGCAGGGAAAAGGTCAGCCACAGGCCCGTGCCGACCAGAAGGATCATCAGGGGCCATCCCCAGACATAACCAGCGACCACGTTCAAGAAATCCAGCATGTTCCCTCCCGGAGAAGAGGCTGCGCCCTGCGCGCCTCCCGGCGTTTTCGATTTAAAATAAATACGCCGTTGTTTACAAACATTAAACCATGCTATAAAATTTTTTTGCGACTGCAAAGGGGTTTCAGCCGCAAAAGTTCACATCGTCCACATTTCATCCAATGCCGTTCCCGCGGGGACGTCCCGGGGAGCGGACACAGGGGGAACCATGATCCGTTCACTTCTTTCCTGCCTGCTGATGCTGCAGGTGCTGCTTTTTTCCCTTCAGGTCGCCACGGTCCAGGCCCGCGCGGATGCCGCCACGGAATACCGGATCCAGACCTTTCCCCTGGAGCGCAACGGCATGGCCCTGCACCTGCAGCGTCTGACCGTGGCCGGGACGCAGCCGCAGCGCCAGATCCTGCTGGTGCATGGCCTGACCTATTCCTCGCATGAATTCGACGTGGATTATGCCGATTACAGCCTGGCCCGCTATCTTGCCGCGCGCGGCTTCGCCGTCTGGACCTTCGATGTGGCGGGCTATGGCGAGTCCCAGGAGGTGAAGGACGGCTTCATGCCCGATTCCGACTATGCCGCCGAGGATGCTGCGGCGGCCGCTGCCGAGATCCTGAAGGTCTCCGGCCAGAAGAAGCTGGATGTGCTGGGCTGGAGCTGGGGCACCGTCACCAGCAGCCGCTTCGTGGCCCGCCATCCCGAGATGGTGAAGAAGCTGGTGCTGTACGCGCCCATCATGGTGGGCCTGGGGGCGGCGGACGTGAAGGTGCCGTTCAACCACAACACCTGGCTGCATGCCGCGGGCGATTTCCAGACCACCAAGGACGGCGCCATCGATTACAGCATCGTGGATCCGCAGGTGGTGGCCGTGTTCCAGTCCAACTGCTGGCGCTATGACAAGGATTCCAGCCCCAACGGCGGCCGCCGCGACCTGCTGGTCTCCGCCGAGACCCCCCTCATCGATCCTGCCTCCATCCAGGTGCCCACGCTGGTCATCGGCGGAGACAAGGACCCGTACCTGAACCTCGACAGCATGCGGGCCGCCATGAGCAAGCTGCCTTCCGGCTCCAGGCTGGAGATCATGCCCGGCGCTGCCCATGCCATGATGATGGAAAAGCCCTATTACAGGGAATTCCGCCAGAAGGTGGTGGCCTTCCTGGAACACTAGACGCGGGCCGGGGCAGACCGGACCTCGCGGCTTGACGGGAGCGACCCGTCCTGACATGCCGCCCCGTTCACCGGCCTGCGCCGACAAACGGGGCGGTATCCCGTTTCCGGGAAGAAAAGGATGTGACGGCGTTTTTCCGCCGTACCGTGCGCACGGCACGGCCGTATCACGGGGCATCCTCCGGCGGGACGGCAGCGGCAGCCGCGGCGGCGAAGGGCGGCACGAAAGGGCGGGGATCTCCAGGCGGCCTGCGCGGCCGTGCCCGTCACGGCGAGGTGAGCCGGGGGCACCGGCAGCAGGGCCAGGGGCCATCCCCCGTCATCCGGCTGGCCGCTGTTAGGCCTCCATCTCCACAGGCAGGCCGAGCATGGCGCGGCGCAGCATGTCCAGGGCATGGCTGGCGGCGCGCTGGCGGGTCCAGGCCCGGCCCATGTAGCGGCCGTGGGGGCGCATGACGCGCAGCCAGGTCCGCCCCCCGTCGCTGAGGGCGATGTAGACCAGGCCCACGGGCTTGGTGGCCGTGGCGCCGCCGGGCCCCGCGATGCCGGAGATGCCCACGCCCCAGGTGCTGCCGTAGCGGGCGCAGGCCTGCTGGGCCATGCAGCGGGCCACTTCGGGGCTGACGGCCCCCACCCTGGCCAGCAGCTCTTCGGGCACGCCCAGCAGGCGGGTCTTGGCCTCATTGGCATAGGTCACGAGGCCCTGATGGAATACCGACGAGGCACCGGCCACATCGGTGATGCGCTTGGCCAGCAGGCCGCCCGTGCAGGATTCGGCCGTGGTCAGGGTCTCGCCGCGTTGCAGCAGCAGGGGCACGACGACGCTCTCCAGATTTTCCACATCCACGCCGTAGACGTGGTCGCCCAGGCGCCGGCAGACGTCCTCCCGCACGGGGGCCACCAGTGCCGCGGCCTCTCCGGCGGTGGCGGCCTTGGCCGTGATGCGCACGAACATCTCGCCGTCGGTGGCGTAGGTGGCCACCGTGGGATTGGCGCCGCCGGTCAGGTCGCGCAGCCGCAGTTCGGCATCCCCTTCGCCCAGGGCGAAGGTGCGCACCATGCTGGACTGGATGCAGGCCCCGGTCTTGCGGGCGAGCCAGGGCACGACCCCGTCATGCAGCATGGGCAGGAGCTCGGACGGCGGTCCGGGCAGCAGGATGACCAGCTTGTGCCCTTCCGCGGGCACGGCGCAGCCCGGGGCCGTGCCCACGCTGTTGGCGAAGGCATGACTGCCGCGCGGCAGCCATGCCTGCTTGTACTGGTTCTCGCCCACGGGCCGGTCACCGAAGTATTCCCGCAGCCTGCGCAGGCTGTCCGCGTGCTCTTCCAGGGGCAGGCCCAGCACGCGGGCCACGGTCTCCTTGGTGAGGTCGTCACCGGTGGGGCCCAGGCCGCCGGTGGTGATGACCAGGTCGCTGCGTTGCAGGGCGGCGCGCAGGCACGCTTCCAGACGGGCGGCGTTGTCGCCCACCACGCAGGCATGGTGCAGGTCGACGCCCAGGGCGGAAAGGGCGCGGGCCACATGGGCGGCGTCCGTATTGATGGTGTGGCCGAGCAGGAGCTCGGTGCCCACGGCAATGATCTCGGCTTTCATGTGCTGCTCCTTGTCTGTGGGGGCGCCGGGGGCTCAGGCGGCGAAGACGCTGTCCAGCCAGCGGCGGAAGAACTTCTGTCCGGCGGCAGCGGCACGGCCGCCCAGGTCGCGGGCATCCTGCCGGATGGCCGCCACGTCCAGGCGGGCGGCGGCCAGTTCGCAGGCATGGCCCATGAGCCAGTGCTCCATGCGGGCGGCGTCGGCCTCGGCATGGAACTGCAGGGCCAGCTGTCCCGGCCCGGCCCGGAAGGCCTGGTGGGGCGTGATGTCCGTGGAGGCCAGCAGGCTGGCGCCGGGCGGCAGGTCGAAGGTATCGCCGTGCCAGTGCAGCACGGGGGCCCCGCGCAGGGCGGCCAGGGGCGAGGCTTCCCCGGCCTCCGTCAGGTGCAGGCCGCCCCAGCCGATCTCCTTGGCCTTGCCGGCATAGACGGCCGCGCCCAGGGCCTGCGCCATGAGCTGGGCGCCCAGGCAGATGCCCAGCAGGGGACGGCCTTCGGCCAGACGGCTGCGGACGAGTTCCTGTTCCCGCGCAAGGAAGGGGTAGGCCGCCCCGTCGTGGACGCCCATGGGGCCGCCCAGGACGACACACAGGTCGGCATCGAGCCAGTCCCGTGCGGCGGGCAGCCCGTCCGCCACATGGCAGGCCCGTATGGTCCAGCCCGCTTCACGGAGTACGGGCGCGAAGGTCCCGAGGTCTTCAAAATCAAGATGTTGCAATACAAAACAGCGCATATGTCCCTCCTGTCCGGGAGGCCGGCCGGGCGGGCGCGGCCTCTCCGCTGCTCCCTGTCATACACGCGGAAGGCCGGGAGGGAAAGGCTTGCCCCCCCGATATGCTTTTGATAGGAAATAACATATGATACCCGGATGGACCCTATGAGTGATGTACCGTTGCCGGCCGACTGGTTCGAATCTCATGTCATGGATGCTGCAGATCCCCTTTGGCAGTGGCGTGTCCACAGTGACCGCGTCGTCCTGAGCCCGGAGGCCGCGAGCCTGCTGGAAGGCGGGACCGCAGGGAGCTACCGGGGCGGATCCGCTGCGTTCTGTGCCGGTCTTGCCGCCGGCCGCCAGGAGGGGGGCCGGCAGCTTTTCGGCACCCTGCGCCGCTCCTCCGGCAGCGCCCTGGAGATCCTGCAGGCCGTGGGCGGAGACATCATCTGCTGCCGTGCCATCGTGCTGGAACGCTTCCCCTGCGGTACGCCCCGTCTGCTGGTGGGGGCGCTGACACGCCTGGACGGCAGGGGCAGATGGTACCAGCCGGGCGCTGAGGGCCGGTGGATCTATGACCGTGCCCGGGAAGAGTACACGCTGGACAGGAACTGCGCCCGTCTGCTCCATCTGCCCGACAGCGGCGCCCTGCGCCTTTCCCGGCAGGCCATCCGGGACATGATGGGGCCCGAGACGGTCCGGGTCCTGTCCACCCGTTTTTCCCGGCTCCTGTCCGCCCGTGACCATGACGGCAGCTTTGTGGAGCGCGTGCTGCTGACCCTGCCGGACGGCAGCCGCAAGGACTTTCTGGCCTGCGGCACCCTGGTGGGCCATGACGACAGCGGCACGCCCGTCTATGTGACGGGGAACCTTGTGCCGCGGGGCGGGGAGGAAGGGCAGGAGGCCCTTTCCAGCAAAAACTGCGAGATCTCCCTCATGGCCCTGTTCGGCAGCGGTGACGGCCTGTGGGACTGGAACATGGAGACCAACACCATCTATTACAGTCCCCGGTATATCGCCATGCTGGGCTATGACCAGCGCAGGTTCGGGCATACCTTCGAAAGCTGGCGGGACAAGCTGCATCCCGATGAACGGCCGGCGGTGCTGAAGCGGCAGATGGACATCATCATGTCGCCCCGTTACGGGGACAGTTACGAACAGTCCTTCCGCATGCTCAAGGCTGACGGCACATACTGCTGGATCCTGAGCCGCGCCCGCGTCCTGCGGCGCAACGCCCACGGCCGTGCCACACGCCTTATCGGCCTGCATACGGACATTACCGCCACCCAGGGCGAACGTGACCGTCTGGCGGAGATGATCGAATATGACTCCCTGACGGACGTCCACAGCCTGGTCTATTTCCACAACGAGCTGGACCGGCTGGACAGGCAGCCCGACAGGGAGGTCAGCGTCATCAGCTGCGATGTCAACGGGCTGAAGCTGATCAACGACTATCTGGGGCACGACACCGGCAACAGCATGCTGCAGACGGCCGCCCGCCTGTTGCGGAGCTCGCTGCGTTCCACGGACTGCGTGGCCCGCCTGGGCGGCGACGAGTTCGCCGTGCTGCTGCCCCGGTGCAACCTGCGCGACGCCGCGCGGGTCCTGGAGAAGATCAGGGAAGTTTTCCGGCATTACAACGAACATTCCGGCCATGTGCCGGTCATCATGTCCTTTGGCCTTTCCGGTGCGGAAGAGGCGCCCTCCCTGCGGGAGGCCCTGGCCCTGGCCGACCGCCGGATGCTCCACGAAAAGCACGGCAGCCGGCTGGTTTCCGGCCATGCCATCAAGGCCTGGATAGAAAAACGCAAGGATTGCGTGGTATCCCTGGAGGAGAGCCGCTATGATGGGTGAAGCGCCCGACCCCAATACAGTCACCGTGGATCCCCGCGAAGGCGGGCAGAAGCTGCTGCAGTTCCTGCAGCGGCGCCTGGACTTGCCGCCGTCGCTGCTGCACCGCTGGATCCGCACGGGTCAGGTCCGCATCAACGGAGGCCGGGCGAAACCGTTCGGTCTGGTGGCCGCGGGCGACGCCGTGCGCCTGCCCCCCTTCGCCCTGGGCATGAGCCGCAGGAGCAAGGCTGCGGGGAGCCTGTCTTCCCCGGCACCGGGCCAGGAGCCGCGCCCGCGGGCGCAGGCCCTGCCGCCCCTCCCCCGTCCCCTGCTGCAGGACGGGGACCTCTGGGTCTTCTGCAAACCGGCCGGGCTGCCCACCCATCCCGGCACCGGGCATGAGGACAGCCTGTCCAGCCGCCTGGCGGCCCGGGCGGGCGATGCCCCCTTCAAGCCGACGCCTGTCCATCGCCTGGACAAGGACACCTCGGGCATCCTGCTGGTGGCCGCCAGTTTTTCCGTGCTGCGCGAGCTGACCACGGCCCTGCGCGAGCGGCGCATGAAAAAAGAATATCTGGCCTGGGTGGAAGGCCGCTGGCCCCATGCCGGCGTGCGCCTGTTCCGGCACTGGCTGCGCAAGGAGACCGGGAACGGCCGGGAACAGATGCATGTCCGGCAGACGGGCGCGCCGGGCAACGGCGAGACGGAAGCCCTGCTGCTGGTCCGGCCCGTGCGCGTGGAGCAGCGGCACAGCCTGCTGCTGGTGCGGCTGCTGACCGGCCGCACCCATCAGATCAGGGCGCAGCTCTCGTCCCTGGGGCATCCCATCGAGGGCGATGTCAAATACGGGGCCCGGGGACGCGCCGCCGGGACGCCCATGTACCTGCACGCCATGCGGGTCATCCTGCCGGACGGGCGGCGTTTCGCCTGCCTGCCCGACTGGCCCGCCGACAGGCTGCCGCAGGCCCTGCCGGACGAGATCGACGAGGCAGCGGCCCGGCAGGGGCACTGAATCCCGGGGGCATCTCCGGGACGACGACAAAAAAGGGGGACGGCATGAAGCCGTCCCCTTTTCGCATGCCGGGGAAGACGCGGAGAGCGGGCCGCCCCCGGAAAGGCAGCCTGGGGGGGGGCTTGTCCCCGTGCCGGAGAGCGCTGGCCCGCGTGGCGCCGGGGCCGCGGCGTTTTCCAGGGGCGCCCTAGCGGGGCAGGGGCACGTTGGTCTGGAAGCCGGTGGCCATGCACCGGGCCACATGGGCCCCGCTGCCGTCATAGACATTGACATCGTAGGTGAGCACATGGGCGCCGTTGCGCACCAGGCGGGCTTCGGCCTTGAGGGGGCTGACCATGCCGGGGCGCAGGTATTCGATGGTGGTGGACAGGCTGACCACGCCGTGCTCGTTGCCGGCATTGGCCGCGCAGCCGAAGGCCACGTCGGCCAGGGAGAAGATGGCGCCGCCGTGGGCCACGCCCATGCCGTTCTTGTGGTTCTCGGTGATGGGCATGGTCACGCGGGCATATTCGCGGCTGGCTTCTTCGATGCACATGTCAAGATAGCGCACGAGCTTGTCGTGCTTGCGGACATAACATTCCATGTGAACTCCTTGTCCCGTCTGGCGGGCATGAAAAAGGCCGGAAGAACTTCCGGCCCGATTGACTAGTAACAGTTCTTCTTTGCGTAGCTTACGCCACTTGCTGGATGCCGTCCAGCTTCCAGGTGCCGCCGTCGAGCTCACGCACGAAATGCCAGATCTCGCGCACGTTGGACGGTGTGGTCTGGTCAGGACGTTCGCGCATGAGGACATCGAAGTAGACCTGGGCGCGCTGCTCCTTGTCTTCGTTGACCACGCTCAGGAGCTGGGCATTGACCAGGAGGATCTCGGTCTTGCTGGGTTCGGTCTCTTCGGCCAGCTGCTGGCGCACGGCATCCATGACGGCCGGGCTGGCGAACTGGGCGATATCGTTGAGGTCACGGTTGTCCCAGGCAGCCTGGAGGCGGTTGTAGGCCATCTTGGCGCCGCGCAGGAATTCTTCGGCATCGAAATCGGCGGGCATGGGGATGACCACTTCGGGCTGGCTGTTGTAGGTGCTGCCCTGGCTGCTCAGGCTGTCCCAGCCGGTGGCCGCGGTATCGCTGCGCTGCAGGGGGGGCTCCATGCCGCCCGCGGGGGCGGTGCCGGCACCGGCGGGCGCGGGCGCGGTCTTGTTGCGGGCACGGGCGAAGAGCTTCAGGCCCACGAAGAGCAGGATGCCGAGCAGCAGGATGTCCATGATGCCGCCGCCGGAGAAGCCGCCGCCAAAGAGCAGGGAGCCGATGAGCGAACCGGCCAGAAGGCCGCCCAGCAGGCCGCCCATACCGCCGAGGAAGCCCTTGCGCTGGGGCTGCTGGGCCTGGGCCGCCTGCTGGCGCTGCTGCGTGGACTGGCGCTGCATGGCGCTGGGGGCCTGGGCAGGCTGGGACATGGAGGGACGGCTGCCGAAGGAGCGCCCGCCGCCCAGACGGGCCGCATCGGCCGTGTCGGGCAGGGCGTACATACAGGCGCCTCCCAGCATGATGAGCATGGTCAGAATGGCTTTGATCTTCATGGGTGTCTCCGTAAGGGTGAAAGATGCGCGTGTGCTTCTTTTCTCAATAGCATGTACTATAGCTGGCTTGGTCAAAAAGGCAAGGGGCGCAGGGCTCTCCCGGAGGGACGGCCGGGCCTTCCCGAGGATAATCACGGGAAATAGCTGTCAAAAAAAGTGTGTTTCCCGGCCCTAGCGATTTTTGTCGGGCTGCTCCGCCGCGTCCACATACAGCCAGAGGACGCTCCCCAGGACCAGGGGCATGGGCTGGCCGTCGGGCCCCTTGAGGGGCTGGCCGGGGACCTCCACCACGCAGCACCACCAGCCGGGCGCGCCCGGGGTGAAGGTGAACTGGCCGTCGGCGCCGGTGCGGGCTTCCAGGTCATGCTGCCAGGGCAGGGGGCCTGTCTTTTTTTCCGTGCGGATACGGTCCATGTAGACGCGGGCATGGGCCAGGGGACCGTCAGGCCCCAGGGCCCTGCCCGTGAAGCTGCTGCCCGCGGTCAGGCCGAAAGGCCGGGTCAGGGGCAGGATCTCCAGGCGCAGTCCGGCAGGCCGGTCCCAGCCGTCTTCCACGCCGCAGACCGGCAGGATGCTCTTGACGTACTGCTGTTCGAAGCACTGTCGTTCCGCATTGAGGCGCGGGCGGGTCTCGGTGATGAACTGGTAGAGGCCGGGCCGGTCGATGGCCACATTGGCGCCCCAGGCCCTGGTATCCAGGTACAGGCTCTCTTCCATGTCGCCCAGCAGGTCGCGGCGTTCGGGCTGGGGCGTCCCGTTGACGAAGCGTGTCCCGGCATCATGCCGCAGCACGGCGAAGAGCTGGGGCATCTCCAGGGGCTGGGCGGCATGTTCCCGGGGACGCATCAGGCTGATGAGCATGTCCACTTCCTCATCGAGCGGCGGCGGGGCGGGCTGGGCAGCCGCCTGGGCCTTGTCCTCGCCGTCCGCGGGGACGGCCGCGGCGGGGGCTTCCGTGCCGCTCTCCCCGTTCCGGGCCTCCTTGGCGGCGGGCGCTTTGACGGCCTGGCCTTCCGCTCCTTTCTTCGCGGCGGGAGCGTCGATGACGGTACGGCTGGGGATGAGCAGGGTGACTTCGGCGCGGGCCGGGGCGGGGACGGTCAGGGAGACGGCCAGGGACAGCATACAGCCCAGCAGGGCGGCACGTGGCAGTGACATGCTTCAATCCTTATTTTATGGGTAATACAGGGAAGATGTAGCAATTTTCCCCGTTTTTGTCATGCGTCATTTCCGGGGGCTCAGGGCAGGGGCGTGCGCGCCAGGGCCAGCACGTCCACGCGCGCGGCCCCGGCACGGCGCAGCTCTTCACCGGCGGCCCGCAGGGTGCTGCCGGTGGTGATGATGTCGTCCACCAGCCACAGGCGCAGCCCCCGGACACCGTCGGCCCGGAACGTCCCGGCGGCGTTGCGCCGTCGCCGGGAGGCCGTGAGCCCTGTCTGGTGCGGGACGGCCGCCGGCCGCCGCAGCAGGCCGGGACGGACGGGGAGGGAGAGCATAAGCCCCAGCGCCACGGCCAGCTCGTGTGCCTGGTTGTAGCCGCGCCGGCGCAGGTGGTCCTTATGCTGGGGGATGCCCAGCACAGCGTCGGGCAGGGGCAGACAGGACGCGGCATCCAGCAGCAGACCGGCCAGCAGGAAGGCCAGGGACGGCCTGCCGCCGTGCTTGAAACGCAGGATGAGCCGGCGCAGGGCCCCGCGGTACTGGCCGTGCAGCGCCAGTCCCTGCCAGGGCGGCGGCGAGGCCAGACAGTCCCCGCACAGCAGCGGCTGTCCGGCGGCGGGCCAGGGCAGGGGCAGTCCGCAGGCCCGGCAGCGCCCCCCGCCGGAAGGGCGCAGGGCCCGGGCGCAGGCGGGGCAGAGCCCGTGGGCCAGCATCCCGGCCTCCGGGCCGGAGAGATCCTTTCCGGCAGCGTCCACGGGCGTGCCGCAGACCGGGCAGCGGTGCTCGGTGAATCCCAGCAGCCGGGCCAGCCGTATCAGGGGGAAGGGCCGCCGCGGCGACGCGTCCCGGTCCCTCTCCCCGGCGGCATCCTGCCCGGCGGGCATCACGGGCGGGCCTCCGCCAGGCGGGCGGCCCAGTCCCGGCCCCAGCGCTCAAGACCGGCGCACAGGTCGGGACGGGAGAGCAGGTCCCCGGGACAGGACAGGCCCCGCAGGGTGCGGGTATCCGCCATCCGGGCGCCGAAACTGGCGAAAAAGTATTTCAGGCCCAGCAGGCTGCCGGTGAAGAGCTGCTCCCCGCGCGGACGGGCCGCCGCCAGGGCCGCCAGCACCAGGGGTCCCTTCCCGGCGGGACGGCCCGCCTCGACCCCGGCCCAGATGCGCTGGGAGCGGTCCACCAGGGCCTTGGCCTGGGCGGGCAGGCCATAGAAATAGACGGGCGATGTCCACAGGACCACGTCCGCGGCGGCGATGGCCGCAAAGACGGCCTCGGCATCGTCCGTCCGTGCCAGCGGGCAGGCATGGGGCGCGGCGGCACAGCTCTGGCAGCCCCGGCAGGGGCGGATGTGCTTTTCCCGCAGGGCGATCTCCTCCACCGCCCCGCCGCAGGACAGCCCTCCGGCGATGAGGCGGGCCACGGTGTGGGTGGTGCCGTTGGCGCGGGGGCTGCCCAGCAGGGAAAGGATGCGCATCAGACGAAGTCCCCGCAGAAGGGGTTGTTGCGGCGTTCGTTGCCGATGCTGGTGGCCGGGCCGTGACCGGGCAGGACGGCCGTTTCTTCCGGCAGGGCGAAGAGCACCTTGCGGATGGAGCGCAGCAGGGTGTCGTGATCGCCGCCGGGGAAGTCCGTGCGGCCCAGGGAACGGTAGAAGAGGGCGTCGCCGGTGAAGACGGCCTTTTCGTCCGGGAAGTAGTAGGAGACACCGCCGGGGGTGTGGCCGGGAGTGTCCAGCACGGTGCAGGCCATGCCGCCGAAGACCTGTTGTCCCGTGGGCAGGTCACGGCTCTCGAAGGCGGGCACCGGCGGGAAGCCCCAGATGCCGCCGTCGGAGGATTCCGTGCCGATCAGGCAGGCATCGTGGACGGGGGAGTAGACCGGGGCGCCGGTCTCTTTCACCAGCGTGGCCACGCCGTACATATGGTCGAAGTGGCGGTGCGTGAGGCAGATGGCGGCCAGCGTCAGGCCCTTGGCGCGCAGGTCGTGCAGGATGGGGGCGGGGTCGCCGCCGGCATCGATGACCACGGCCTGACCGTCCTTGTGGACGAGATAGCTGTTGGTCTCCAGCGGCCCCAGAGGATAGACGGAATACGGCATGGGATCCTTCCTTTTGCGAGATGGGGTTTTCTTCTTGGTAGCGCAGGAGGGAGCGGGGGGCAAGCCCGCTCCGGGCGGTATGTCCCGGGCATCATTTCTTGATTTTTTCTAGACAATACGGAGGGGGACAACTACACTGGCGGCATGAATACCGCTCCTTCCGCCTGTGACCTGACCCGCAGGGACCTCATGGACATGGACGCCCTCCTGATGCAGGAACTGGGCAAGTTCATCCAGTGTTCGCACCATGCCCTGTATTTCCCCACCGCCCATGCGCCGCGCCAGCCGGAACTGCTGCCGCGCGAACGCCGCCTGCTCCTGCCCCTGTACCGGCAGGGGAGCCTGCTGGGCGTGCTCATGCTGCACGGCGTCAAGGTGCGGGATGCCCGTGCCCTGCTGCCGCAGCTGCCCGCCATCGCCGGCCTTTGCCTGGAGCTGCTGGCCCGGGTCAAGGCCACGCGCGTGGATGCCGTGACCGGCCTGGCCACGGAGAACGTGCTCTACGGCGCCATGGAAGACGAGGCCGCCCGGGTGCGCGAGCTCTTCGCGGACCCTTCCCGGGGGGACGGCGAACACTCGCCCCTGCACCGGCTGTGCATGGGCCTGGTGCTGCTGCATTTTTCCAACGGGCGCGAGATCGTGGGCCGCATGGGCTTCCGTTTCGCCGATGAGCTCATGCGCCGCGCGGCCGAAGCCCTGCGGGAGGAGCTGCCGTCGGATGTGGTGGCCGCGCGCGTGGGACGCTTCGGCATGGCCCTGCTGCTGCCCTCGGTGAGCGGCCGCAGCGCCTGCCAGAAGACGGCCGAGGCCGCCCTGGCCCGCATGGCCGGTGCCGCCCTGCCCGCGCCCCTGACGGGCAGGACCATACGTCCCCGCCTGAGTGCCGGTCATGCCGTGTACCCGCAGGACATGGAAGGCGCGGAACTGCGTCTGCCCATGTTCGAGCAGGCCCGCATGCTCATGGAGCGCGCCCGGCTCGCGGCCCGCATGACCTCCCAGCCCGGGGCGCCGCGCGTCATGCCCTTTGCCCGCATCCTCCAGGACGGCGGCACCGTGCTCCGGGCCCTGCCCCAGGGTCGGGTGCGTGTGGGCCTGGGGGCCCAGGCCAAGGCCCGGGAAGGCATGCGCTTCGCTGTGTGGGGCCCTTCGGGACAGGACGGGGCCGGCAATCCGTACAAGGGCGAAGTGGTGCTGCTGCAGGTGCGGGAATTCCATTCCGTGGCCGAGACCGTGCATCTGGCCGATGCCACGGCGCCGCTGGAAGCCGGTGACAGGCTCAGCCTGCTGGAAGTGCCCTCCCTTGCCGCTTTCCCTCATGCGCCGGGCGGCAGGGCCGCTGCCGCCGATGTGCCCGGCACGCCCGGGCAGGAAGGAAGCGCCGCGGCGGATACGGAGCCGGACGGGGCCCCCGCCGCCGGGAGCGTGCGGGAAGGGCGCGCCCGCATCCCGGCGCTGGAGGACGGCGCCTGCGCGGGCATCTACGGTCATGGGGATTTTTTGCATCTTTTCGCCCAGGAGAAAGAGCGCACGGGGCGTTTCGTGCTGGCCATCGTGCGGGTGGATGTCCCGCATGACGCACGGCAGGAAGCGGCCCTGGGCGAATGCCTCGCGGCCTGGCGGCAGATCCCCGAACTGTGCGCCGGAGAGCCTCTGGCCGGGCTGTACGGCAGCAATGCCCTGATCTTCTTCCATGCGGACAGCAGTGCCGAGGCCCTGCTGCCCCACTACACGGCCCTGTGCGCCCGCCTGGAAGCGGCCGGGCTGCCGGTCTCGGCCGGTCTTGCCGGCTATCCCTTCCTGCATTACCGCAAGGGCGAGATGCCCGACTGCGCCCTCAAGGCCCTGGAGTACGCCCAGCTGCTGCCCCCGCCGCGCGCGGGCCTGTGCAACTCCCTGGCCCTGAACATCAGCGCGGACCGCCGCTATGCGCTGGGGGACGTCTTCGGCGCCATCGACGAATACAAGCTGGCCCTGCTGGCCGATGCGGAAAACGTGCTGGCCCGCAATTCCCTGGGCGTCTGCATGGCCGCCCTGGGCCGGTATCACGAGGCCCGGCGCCACTTTCTGGAGGCCCTGCGCTACAAGGGCGATGCCGGACCGGAACGCCAGGCGCGCATCGCCCAGACCCATTACAATCTGGGCACGGTCTGCCAGCAGCTGGGCGAGCGCCGTTCCGCGGCCCGCTATTACCGGGAATGCATCAAGGACGCCCCGGAGCATGTCTATGCCCATCTGCGTCTGGGGCAGCTGTGCGAGGAAGGCGGGCGCCGCAACGAGGCCCGGCGCTTCTACGAGCTGGCCGCCGCCATCGAGGACAGGCAGTCGGAGCAGGCCGGGGAACAGCGGCCCAGCCTCGCCCGGCGCTATCTGGCCCGGCTCGCGGCCCGGCAGCGGCATGGCGGCGAGGCCCGCGAGCTGCTGCACGATACCCTGCTGCGCAATCCGTTCGATGCGGCGGCCATGCTTTTGCTGGCCCGCCTGTATCTGGACGGTGACGAGGATCCGGCCATGGCCGAGCTGCTGGCCCGCAAGAGCGTGGGCCTGCGCGACACGCCCGAAGGCTGGCAGGTGCTGGCCCGGGCCCTGCGCGCTCTGGGCCGCGAAGAGGAAGCCAGCCTGGCCGAGGCGCACGCCTCCGTGGGCTAGCAGGAAGGCGCGGAAGGACGGGGAAGGGAGCCCGTGCACCGTCACGCCCCGTGTCCGTGCGGGCGGGGACGCGTCCTGCGCATGGCAGGGGCGCCGCCGGCGGCCCCAGGCCATTCCTTCCGAACGGGACGCGGGAAGGAAACGAAGAGGGCGGCATCCGCCATCTGGAGGGCAGGAAGATATTTCTCCGCTTCGTGTGTCCGGCGGAGAGGATGCGGGGACGGATCATCCGTGCCGTGCATCGTGGAGGGGGGGCCTGCGGGCCCTCCCTTTTGCTTTGCCGGAAGCGGGCATGAAAAAAAGGGCCACCCGCATGGCGGATGGCCCGGATGGCTGCGGCAAGGGCGGAGGCTAGCGGCCCAGCAGGGCCTTGCTGGCCGGGGTCAGGCCGCGCAGGCTGTCCACGACCCTGGCCGTGCCCAGTCCGGCGGGGTCCTGTTCCATGATGATGAGGATGCGGGCATCATCGGCGCTGACGCGGGTCAGGGTCTCCATGGCCAGGGCCCGGCTGCGGGGCGTGCCGCGGAAGGTCCACATGGTGCCTTCCTGCTGCAGTTCGGTGGGCGCGTCCTGCATCTCGCGCATGCGGGAGGCGAAGGTCCTGGCGTCCATCCCGTCCTTGTTGGGCAGGATGAAGATGCTGATGTGGGCCTCCACGGCTTCCTCGCCGCGTTTGCCCAGCAGGAGCATGTACTCGTCCGGGTGGCCGCTCTGGAAACCGGGACGTTCATCGCTGGTCCAGCCGTCGGGCAGGTCCACGGCGAACTGGCTGAAGGTCTTTTCGGCGGCCGGGGCACTGACGGCGGCGGCCAGCAGGAACACGAGAGCAAGAAGAATGTGGCGCATGGCAGATCCTTTGGAGTGGGATGAGGGGTCCCCGCCAGCATAGCCCGCGGCAGGGCCGGGGGCAAGCGGGGTCAGGGCCGCGTCAGTTGCAGCTGGGCGAACGGCACGGCCATGCGGATGATGAGGAAGCCCCAGGGCAGGAGTTGCAGCACGAGGCTGCGGGCCTTCAGGGGCCGGTACAGGAAGACGCTCCAGCCGATGATGGCCAGGGCCGCCAGCACCGAGAGGACAAGGGCGTGCATCTGGGGCAGGATGTCGAAGGGGATGCCGCTGTGCAGACTGCGCAGCAGGGCGGCCAGCAGGGTGCTCCAGAGGTCGATGATGGAGGGCAGGTAGCCCACCACGGCCCAGACGGCGCACCAGCGGACGGCCAGGCTGAACGTCCTGTCGTCCGTCAGCGGCCGCTGGTGGCGCAGCTGCCAGAGCCGGAGCAGGGCAGCGCCGCCCGCCAGCGAGAGGTAGCGGAAGAGCAGATGCAGGCCCTGGCGGATCTGGAGCAGGATGAAATCGCTGCGTTGCATGCCCTGCGGCGGGTCCAGCAGCAGGCCCGTGGACAGCAGGCTGCCCAGAAGGAAGAGCAGCAGGGCCAGCAGGCAGCCCCAGAGCGTCAGGCGCAGGTCGCCGGTGCGATAGGCCGTGATGCCCGGGTCCGCGGTGTCGGGCCAGTGCCGGGAGGCGCGCAGCAGGGCCCAGAGCAGCAGGGTGGCCGGCAGCCAGGCCAGCAGGGCCACGATGGCGGGCTGGACCAGGAGATCGGCCAGGGGAGGCATCTGCGGTCGCCGCAGGGCCTCCGGCAGGAGCATGAGCGGGAACAGGGGCAGGGCCACGGCGGCACAGAGCAGGCCCAGGCGCAGAAGCTGGCGGCCGCCCCAGAGGCACAGGGCCGCGTTGCCCCTGCGGCCGGCCAGCAGGGTCATGAGGATGAGGAAGGGCAGGGCCTGGGCCGTCTGCGCGAGCAGGGCCTGCAGGTTGCCCAGCCAGTATATGAGGATGAAAGTCGTTTGCATGGGTCACTCTCCTGCCCGCTATATAAGCGTTGCCCGTGCGGGCCGCAAGAGGAGGGCCCGCACGTCCCCGTCGTCTCCCGCGGCACGCGCCGGACGGGAGACCTGCCGCGCGGCCGGGTGATGGCGCCGGGCCTTTGCCGGGCGGCCCCCCGTCCTCCGTCCGCTGCCGTGCCGGGGGAGGCCCGCCGGGAGGCTTGCCGCCGCCGTGCGCTTGGGGTATGACTCGTCTGTTTCACCTCCGTCAACCTGCGGGATGCTCCATGTCGTTCTTTACTGTTTTTCTGCTGGCCGTGGCCCTGTCCATGGATGCTTTTGCCGTGGCGCTGGCCTCGGGATGCGCCATCCGCGAAATACGTCTGCGCCAGTATGTCCGGGTCAGCGCGGCCTTTGGCTTTTTCCAGTTCTTCATGCCGGTGCTGGGTTGGTTCCTGGGACAGTCGGTGCACCATTTCATCGAAGCCTGGGACCACTGGCTGGCGTTCGTGCTGCTGGCATGGATCGGCGGCAACATGCTGCGCTCCGGCATCGGCGGCCTGCGCAAGGCCGAACCTGTCGCCTGCCCCCGGAGCGACCCCACCGCCGGCTGGAACCTGCTCCTTCTGGCCGTGGCCACCAGCATCGATGCCCTGGCCGTGGGCCTGACCTTTGCCATGACGGATACCAATGCCTTCCTGCCTTCCTGCCTCATCGGGGTGGTCTGTGCCTGCATTTCGGCCTGCGGGCTCTTCCTGGGCAAAAAGCTGTCTTCGCTGCCCATGCTCAACGGCTGGGCCGAAGTGCTGGGCGGCGTGGTGCTGCTGGGCATCGGTCTGAACATCCTGCACGAGAGCGGCGTCTTTTAGGCGGGGGCGCCTTCCCTCCGCCTCTGCATGTCGCGGAGGAGGGGAGCGCTTTTCCCGCATGGGAGCGGCAGGCCCATGCCCCTGCGGCGGGAGCGCGCCGCGCGCGGCCCTCTGCCCGGGCCCTGCCGGGAGAGTTGCCGAGCCGCGTCAAGATGCCCTATAGTGCCGGAGGCCCGGAACCCGCCCGTGCCGCACATGGACGACGCCGTCCGGCGTGCCGGAGCGTTGAGAGGAGACGATGATCAGTATCTGCCGTTATCATGACATTTCCGTGGGGCACCGCATCTGCGGCCACGAATCCCACTGCGCCCGCCTGCACGGGCATAATTACCGTATCCATTTCACCTGCACCGCCGACGAGCTGGACGCCCTGGGCCGCGTGCTGGACTTCCAGGTGGTCAAGGAGCGCCTGTGCCGGTGGCTGGAAGACCACTGGGATCACCGCTTCCTGGTCTGGGACAAGGACCCCCTGCTGGAGGGCCTGCGGGCGCTGGATCCTTCGGTGAGCGTCCTGCCCTGCAATCCGTCCGCCGAGAACATGGCCCGCTACCTGGGCGAAGTGGTGGGCCCGGCGCAGCTGGAAGGCACCGGGGCCCGTCTGGTGGCCGTGGAGGTGGAGGAGACCGCCAAGTGCAGGGCGCGCTGGAGCCTGTGATGCGGACCCTGGCGGTCAACGAATTTTTCGTCACCCTGCAGGGCGAGGCCGCCTTTGCCGGGACGCCCGCCGTGTTCGTCCGTTTCCAGGGCTGCCCGGTGGCCTGCCCGTGGTGCGATACGCAGTATGCCGCCCGCCTGGACGGCGCGACGCTGGACTTTGCCGCCGTGCGTGCCAAACAGGGGCCGGGAGCGGGCTATGCCGACGTGGAGCCCGCCGCCCTGCTGGCGGCCATCCGGCAGGCCGGGCCGCGCCATGTGGTGCTGACCGGCGGCGAGCCCTGCCGCCATGACCTCACGGAGCTGACCTCGCGGCTGGTGGCGGAGGGCTTTCGTGTGCAGATCGAGACCAGCGGTACCATGCCCATCCGCTGCCATGCGGCGGTCTGGGTGACCCTGAGCCCCAAGCTGGGCATGCCCGGCGGGCTGGACGTGCGTCAGGATGCCTGGGAACGGGCCGGCGAGATCAAGTTCCCCGTGGACACGGCCGAGGACCTGGTCCGTTTCGAACAGGCGCTGGCAGCGGCCCGCAGGGCGGCGGCCCGGCCGCTGACGGAACTGGTCTGGCTGCAGCCCGTGAGCCAGGGGAAGGAAGCCACACGCTTGTGCGTGGAGGCGGCCTTTGCCCGTCAGTGGCGTGTGAGCGTGCAGGTGCACAAATATCTGGAGCTGCGCTGATACCCTGCGCTACAGATAAGAACACAAGGGATGTGAAAGGCGGCGTGCGTCGGCATGTCGCCTTTTTCCGTGGCGGCGCGAGCGTTGCACGGGCGCCCGGCTGCTTTCCCCGCCGGGAGGCTGCCGGGAGAGGCGGGCATCAGGCCAGCGGGTTCTGCCCTGTCTCCGGCGCAGGGGGCTGGCAGCGTTTTGCCGGAGAGACGGGGCAAGGATCATGCGGGGCATCCATGCCCACAGCCGCGTATCCGGCGAGGCGCGCGTCCTTCGTGGCGTCCAGCCACGGTGCTCGCCACCTGGGCAAGGAGGGGAACACCTTCCTGCCCGCGGAACGAAAAAAGCCACCCGGAGGTGGCTTGCTGTGTGCGGCGGCGTGCGGCTAGTGGCGCTTCAGGCGCTTCATCTCGTCCTGCATGAGCTCGAGGCCCACCAGGATATTGCGGCGCATGGCTTCCATGAGTTTGTCATCGTCCTTCTCCCGCATGGCGCTGAGGATGTCCTTGTGCTGCTGGATGAAGAGCGAGATGTCTTCGGGGGAGTAGCGGCGGGTATTGAGGAAACCTTCCACATAGTCCAGCAGGTGGCTGTCTACGGCCAGCAGATGATGCATGCGCGAAAGGGAATAGAGCTGCAGGTGGAAGTCCCTGTCCTTGTGGAAGAAAAAGTCGGCATCACGGGTATCGGCCAGGTCGCCGGCCAGCTGCTCCAGCCTGTGCATGTCCTCGGCGGTCGCCTGGTGCATGGCCTCCCTGGCCAGGGCACACTCCACCTGTATGCGCAGGTTGAAGATGTGCTCGATCTCCTTGGAGGAGGGCGGCATCATGACGATGGCCCCCTTGTAGGGGATGTTCTGGACCAGGCCGGACTTGTCCAGACGCATGAGGGCATCCCGGATGGGACCGCGCCCCACGCCGAGCTTTTTTTCCAGATCCACAAGGACGAGACGGGTGCCGGGCAGGGCCTCGCCGGACAGGATCATGTCACGGATCAAATCGTAGGCCGCCAGCGATTTGATGGTAGAAGCAGTACTCATGGAAACTCCTTCTGTAAGGTACATATTTTGATAAATAATTTATAAAATTATGTCAAATGGCCCCCTGGAGGGCGAAAAAGGGAGGGAACCCGCCCGCATGACACGGGTTTTTGCGGCCCCGCACGGAAGGGTGTGGTCTTTCGGGCGGCCTGCAACAGGGGATCACAGGCGGGGAGGGCACGTCCGGGTACGAAAAAAGGGGCTTTCCCCAAAGAGAAAGCCCCCGGAATGGCTGGAGCGGGAGACGGGATTTGAACCCGCGACTTCAACCTTGGCAAGGTTGCACTCTACCACTGAGTTACTCCCGCGCGGGATGCGGAACGATCCGCTATGGATAAGGACTTCAGAAAAGTCCGTGTCGGCTTTTGGAGCGGGAAACGGGACTTGAACCCGCAACCTTCAGCTTGGGAAGCTGACACTCTACCGTTGAGTTATTCCCGCCCGGAAGGGCAGTTTTTTATGGAGCGGGAGACGGGATTTGAACCCGCGACTTCAACCTTGGCAAGGTTGCACTCTACCACTGAGTTACTCCCGCATGCATACGGTATATCGCGATCGTTTTTTATGGAGGCGACATCCAGATTTGAACTGGAGAATGGAGGTTTTGCAGACCTCTGCCTTACCACTTGGCTATGTCGCCTTATGTTGTGGAGCGGGAGACGGGATTTGAACCCGCGACTTCAACCTTGGCAAGGTTGCACTCTACCACTGAGTTACTCCCGCGCATACGCACGGCATATCCACCGATCGTTTTTTGGAGGCGACATCCAGATTTGAACTGGAGAATGGAGGTTTTGCAGACCTCTGCCTTACCACTTGGCTATGTCGCCTCATCTGTTGGAGCGGGAGACGGGATTTGAACCCGCGACTTCAACCTTGGCAAGGTTGCACTCTACCACTGAGTTACTCCCGCTCAACGAAAGAGGGTTCTACGCTAGAGACCCCCTTTCTGTCAAGCAGCTTTTTCCATTTTGCCGGAAAATAAAAAGGGTATTTCCCAAGGCACTGCTTTTAAAGGAGTTATTCCGTAGGCCGCTTGTCGATGATGCGCTTGGCCTTGCCTTCGGAGCGCTGGATGGAATGCGGCTCCATAAGGCGCACCTTGGTGGTGACGCCCAGGAATTCCTTGATGTTCTTCTGGATGGTGCTTTCCAGGCTCTGCAGCTTGCGGATCTCGTCGGCGAAGAGGGTCTCGTTCATCTCCACCTGGACTTCCAGGGTGTCCAGGTTGTTCACGCGGTCCACGATGATCTGGTAGTTGGGGCTCAGGTTCTGGTTTTCCATGAGCAGGGCCTCGATCTGCTGCGGGAACACGTTGACGCCGCGGATGATGAGCATGTCGTCGCTGCGGCCCCGGATGCGGGTCAGGCGCACATGGGTGCGGCCGCAGCGGCAGGGGGTGTAGTCCAGGCTGGTGAGGTCGCGGGTGCGGTAGCGGATCAGCGGGATGCCTTCCTTGGTGAGGGTGGTGATGACCAGTTCGCCCACCTCGCCCTCGGGAAGCTGCTCACCGGTGACGGGGTCGATGATCTCGGGCAGGAAGTGGTCTTCCCACAGGTGCATGCCGTATTTGGATTCCACGCATTCCATGGCCACGCCGGGGCCCATGACTTCGGAAAGGCCGTAGATGTTCAGGGCGTTGATGCCCATTTTCTGCTCGATGTCCTGGCGCATCTCCTCGGTCCAGGGTTCGGCGCCGAACACGCCGGTGCGCAGGGGCAGGTCGCGGAAGTCGATGCCCACTTCCTGGCCGGCCTCCCACAGGTGCAGGGCGTACGAAGGCGTACAGCACAGGGCCGTGGCGCCGAAATCGCGCAGCAGGTAGGCCTGGCGGCGCGTGGCGCCCCCCGAGGCCGGGACCACCGTGGCGCCGATGCGCTCGGCCCCGCCGTGGGCGCCCAGGCCGCCGGTGAACAGGCCGTAGCCGTAGGCCACGTGCACGATGTCCGTCTGGTTGACGCCGGCGGCGGACAGGCTGCGGCCGGCCAGTTCGGCCCAGTTGTGCAGGTCGCGGGCGGTATAGCCCACCACCACGGCCTTGCCGGTGGTGCCGCTGGAGGCGTGCAGGCGGACGATGTTGTCACGGGGCACGGCGAACAGGCCGAAGGGGTAATAGTTGCGCAGGTCCTGCTTTTCGGTGAAGGGCAGGTTCTTCAGATCGGCCAGGCTCTTGATGTCGCCGGGTTTGATGCCGCTCTCGTCAAAGCGTTTGCGGTAGAAGGGCACATTGGCATAGACACGGGCACAAAGATTTTGCAGGCGGCGCAGTTGCAGGGCTTCGATATCCTCGCGGGGCAGCGTTTCTTTCTCGATGTTGAAAATCACGGCATCTCTCCTTGAAATCCTGAGTAGTATAATGGATGACGCAAAAGCCCCCCAAGGTCAAGATATCTCCTTGAAAAACATGGATAACATATTGCAATGCAATGGCTTTTTTTATGCCGCGCGCAAGGCTCCGGCGTCTCCGGCCCCGGCGGGATTGTTGCCCTCGGGTACGCTTTGGGGTATGGGAGGGGCATGCAAAACCTTATCTCTACCCCCAAAAAATATTCGGAACTGCCCACGGCGGAAAAAATGGCCGTCATCAGGGCATGGCTTGAGGAACACAAGGCCGTGGACGTGACCGGGATCGACCTTGCCGGCCAGGGGGCCTTCACGGACGCCCTGCTGGTGGCCAGCGCCACGTCCGTGCGTCATGCCCAGAGCCTGGCCGACGGTGTTTCCGCCCTGTGCCATGAGCGGAACTTCGAATATCTGCGTATGGAAGGCTACACCACCGGCCAGTGGATCCTGGTGGACTGCAACGACATCGTGGTCAATATCTTCCAGCAGTCCGTGCGCGACCTCTACCAGCTGGAAAGCCTGTGGGGCGCGGCCGCCGCTGCCCTCAACAAGGAGCCCCGTGCATGACCCCCACCCTGTTGCTCATCCTTGACGGCTGGGGCCTGGCGGACAAAGGGGAAGGCAATGCCCCCTGGGTGGCGGCCACGCCCCATCTGGATGACCTGACGGCGCGCTGTCCGCACAGCCGCCTGGCCGCCTCTGGGCGCGAAGTGGGCCTGCCTGCCGGCTATATGGGCAACTCCGAGGTGGGGCACCTCAACATCGGCGCGGGACGCATCGTCTATCAGGACATGACGCGCATCGACCTGGCCCTTGAGGACGGCTCCCTGCTCCACAACCCCGTGCTGCTGGACGTGCTGGAAAAAACGCGCCGCAGCGGCGGCCGCCTGCATCTGGCGGGCCTGCTCTCCGACGGCGGCGTGCACAGCCACATCAACCATCTGGTGGCCCTGTGCGCCATGGCCTTTGCCGCCGGGGTGCCGGTGCGCATCCACTGCTTCATGGACGGGCGCGACACCCCGCCCCGGAGCGGCGCCTCCTATGTGCGCAGCCTCCTGGAACAGATCGTCCCCATGAAGGATGTGCGCGTGGCCAGCCTGGCGGGGCGCTTCTACGCCATGGACCGCGACAAGCGCTGGGAGCGCGTGTCCGAGGTCTGGGACCTCATGGTCCACGGCAAGGGCCGCCATGCCGCGGATGCCGTCCAGGCTGTGGAAGACTCCTATGCCGAGGGCGTCAGCGACGAATTCATCAAGCCCGTGCTGCTGGAAGGCGGGGACGCCTCCACCCTGCAGGACGGCGACGGCCTGTTCTTCTTCAATTTCCGCGCCGACCGCATGCGCGAGCTTTCCCAGGCGTTCGTGGATGCGGACTTCACCGGATTCGAGCGGGGCCGGGTGCCGCAGCTGGCCGCCGTGGCCTCCATGACGGCCTATGACGCCCACTTTCCCCTGCCGGTGGCCTTTCCCAAGGAATCCGTGAGCATGGGCCTGGGCGAGGTGGTCTCGCGGCAGGGCATGCACCAGCTGCGTCTGGCCGAAACGGAAAAATACGCGCACGTCACCTATTTCTTCAACGGCGGGGTGGAAGAGCCCCTGCCGCTGGAAGACCGCATCCTCGTGCCTTCGCCGCGCGATGTGCAGACCTATGACCAGAAACCGGCCATGAGCGCCCGCGAGGTCACGGACAAGTTCGTGGAAGCCTGGCAGAGCGGCCAGTACGATCTGGTGGTCTGCAATCTGGCCAATGGCGACATGGTGGGCCATACGGGCGTGCTTTCCGCCGCTGTGGAAGCCTGCACCGTGGTGGACGAATGCGTGGGCCGCATGGCGGCTGCCGTGGAGGCCCGCAAAGGACGGATGCTGCTCATCGCCGATCACGGCAACTGCGAGGTCATGAAGGACGGACAGGGCAGGCCCCAGACCGCCCACACCACCAATCCCGTGCCCTGCATCCTGCTGGACGCCTCCGGCAGGGAATGGCGCCTGCATGACGGCAAGCTGGCCGATGTGGCCCCGACCCTGCTGCGCATGTGGGGCATCGCCCGGCCCGATGTCATGACAGGGACGCCGCTGGTGGAGGAAGTCCATGTCCGGTAGCCAGAGACCCCTGGAACCCGTGGCGCCTGACGGTATGGAGCTGCTGTTCTTCTACCGCTGTCCCCACTGCCTGCGCCATGTGCCGCTGGTCAATCCGGTGGAGCCGCGCAACGTGCGCTGCGACGGCTGCGGCAAGCAGTTCCCCATCATCCCGGTGGACGAGCACGGCCTGCATTACGTGCGCATCATGCTGGCCAACGGCAAGGCCGCTGCCGATCCCGACTATCTGTAAGCATCGACATCCGGCCGGAGGGGCATCCCTCCGGCCGTTTCCTCTGCTGGTGATGCGGCTCTTCCCATCCACGCTTCCAACCACAGCGAGCAAACGACATGAAGATCTGTCCCGTCATCCTCTGCGGGGGCGCCGGCACACGCCTGTGGCCCCTGTCACGCCGTAAATATCCCAAGCAATTCATGGACCTGGGCGGTCATACGCTGTTCGGGGACACGCTGCAGCGCCTGGCCGCGCTGCCCGGTCTGGCCGCGCCCGTGGTCATCTGCAATGAGGAGCAGCGCTTCCTGGCCGCTGCTGCCTTGCAGCGGCAGGGCCTGGAGGGCCGGATCCTGCTGGAACCGGAACCGCGCAATACGGCACCGGCCATCGCCGCTGCCGCCCTGGCCGTGACGGCCGCCTGCGATGTGGAAGACGGCGACCCTGTCCTGCTGGTCCTGCCTTCGGACCATGTGCTGGAAGATCTGCCGGCCTTTGCCGCCGCTGTCAGCCGGGCGGTGGACTGCGCCCGCGAAGGGGCCCTGGTCACCTTCGGCGTCACGCCCGACCGGCCCGAGACCGGCTACGGCTATATCGAAAAGGGCGATGCCCTGGCCTCCGGTTTCGCTGTCCGCCGTTTTGTGGAAAAGCCCGCGCGGGAGGCTGCCGAAGCCATGCTGGCGCAGGGCGGCTATTTCTGGAACAGCGGCATGTTCGTGTTCCGTGCCTCCCAGTACCTGGCCGAGCTGGAGGTCCAGGCACCGGCCATCATGGCCGCGGTGCGCAAGGCCTGGGCCCTGCGCCGGACCGATTACGACTTCATCCGCCTGCATGGCGAATCCTTTGCCCGCTGCCCCTCCGACTCTGTGGACTATGCCCTGATGGAAAAAAGCGCCCGTGTGGCCATGGTGCCGCTGCCGTGCCGCTGGAGCGATCTGGGCTCGTGGGAAGCCGTTTACGAGAACAGCGCCAGGGATGCGGAAGGCAATGCCTGCGTGGGCGACGTGCTGGCCCAGGACAGCCGGGGATGTTACATCCATGCCGCCAGCCGCCTGGTGACGACCCTGGGGGTGGAGGATCTTGTGGTGGTGGAGACCGGCGATGCCATCCTGGTGGCCGACAGGGCCCGCAGCCAGGAGGTCAAGGCCCTGGTGGCCCGTCTTGCCGCCCAGGGGCGCCACGAGCAGGATATCCATCTGCGCGTCTACCGGCCCTGGGGCTGGTATGAGACCCTGGCCCTGGGCGAGCGTTTCCAGGTCAAGCGCATCCAGGTCAATCCCGGTGCCGCGCTTTCCCTGCAACGGCACCGGCAGCGGGCCGAGCACTGGGTCGTCATTGCCGGGGAAGGCCTGGTGCGCGTGGGGGACGAAGAGATGCACCTGCATGTGGACCAGTCTGTCTACATCCCCCAGAAGACCATGCACCGTCTGAGCAATGCTTCGGCGCAGCCGCTGGAGATCGTGGAGGTCCAGACCGGGGATTACCTGGGAGAAGACGATATCGAACGGTTCGACGACCGTTACGGCCGTGGATGAGCCCTGACACAACGGAAGGACCGGTAATACAGAGAAAGGCTGCGGGAAAACATCCCGCGGCCTTTTCTATTATGGGGTTAGTTCGGGGCGTTAGCGGGGCGTGCCACGACGTGAGAATGAAAAAACGCATGACGGATGATTTTGATGATGCCTTCAGGAGCAGGGATCCGGGCAGATGACCGGCGGCTCCTCGCGATCCCTGTATGTGCGCTGCATGACATGGTCCGCAGCCGTGGATGGCGAGGGCGCCGGATGTGTTCTTCCGATCGTCCAGGGGCTTTCCAGGTGGCACAAGGCAACCGCGGGACAGAGGGGCAGACCCGGAAGAACGTTTTTGGGAGAGGAGGGGAGTGCGAGGGGGAGGACGCACCTTTGGCGCATCACAGGGAAGCCTCCCCCGCGCGGGGCACAGGGAAAACGCTGCTGCCGGCGGAGGTGGTGCCGCTTCTCCCGTTCTGCGGGCACAAAAAAAGGGGAAGCATGACTGCTCCCCCCAAAAGGCTGCAATGGTTGAAGATTACTCTTCGTCGCCTTCCCACTTGATGAAGCCGGGATTGACGTTGACCATGGCGTTGACGATCAGTTCCACCAGGCCGCCGTAGGCGAAGCTGTTCTTGGTGTACAGGTCGCTGTGTTCCAGCATTTCACGGATCTGGCCCTTGCAGTTGGAGCAGGGAGCGCAGATGTACTTCTTGGTCTCGGGGCCAAGGCAGTCCTTGAAGGCCTGGGCGATCTGCCACATCTTTTTACGGCCGGAGATGTTGCCGCGCCATTCGTCGATGTTCTGACGGGTCATGATGGCGAAGCCGGAACCACCGCCGCAGCAGTAGTTGTCCACGCCGTGGCAGGGCATTTCGCGGAACTGCGGGGCGATCTTGTGCAGGATCTCGCGCTGGGGCTGCACGATGCCCATCAGGCGCACGGCGTTGCAGGGGTCGTGCAGGGTGACGGGGAAGTTGTTGCGCGAGGGATCCAGCTTCAGGCGGCCGGACATGACGATGTCGCGCAGGGTCACGTAGCAGGATTCGCGGGGCACCTGGTATTCGTAGGGGATGACGCGGTCGGCGATGACGGTCATGGCCTTGTGGGCGTGGCCGCATTCACCGATGACGATCTTCTTGACGCCCAGTTCCTTGGCGGCCTGCATGTGCTGCAGGGCGATGCGGGCGGTCTGGGCATCGTCGTAGAACACGCCGTAGTTCACGCCGTCATAGGCCACAGCCTTGCTGGACAGGGTCCAGGACAGGCCGGCTTCCTGGAAGATCAGGGAGAAGCTGGCGATGTTCTCGGGCCAGGCCATGACTTCGCCGGCGTTGTGGATCAGCAGGATGTCGGCGCCCTTCACGTCGAAGGGGGTGTGGATGCCCACGCCGGTGATTTCGGTGTAGTCCTCGTCGATGAACTCCACGTTTTCCTTCACCACATCGGGGGTCATGCCGGTGGAGGAGCCCACCTTCATCTGGTTGATGGTGCCCTTTTCATGCAGCTCGCGGGGCGAGAAGCCCAGTTCCTGGCTGAACAGCTTGCGGATCTCGCGGGCGATGAGGCCGTTGTCCACGCCGATGGGGCAGGTCTGGGCGCAGCGGCGGCAGAGGTTGCAGCGGTAGGCCAGTTCGCCCAGGCGGGCAACGGTCTTCCAGTTCAGGCCCATGTCACCGTAACGCCATTTGGCCAGAGGCTCCTTCTTCACATACTGCTTGTAGATGCGGCGGAAGATCTCGGAGCGGAAGTTGGGGCGGTACATCTCGTTGTGGCCGGACATCTCGTACAGATGGCAGGCGTCGGAACAGGAGTTGCACTGGGCGCAGTAGTCCATGCTGGTTTCCAGCATGGGCAGGAAGGTCCAGTTGTTCTCCTTGCTGAACAGTTTGCGCATGCCGTCCAGGAAACGGTTGACCAGCTCTTCTTCTTCCTGGGGGGTCTGGGGCTTGGGGATGTTCAGCACGCAGACTTCGTCCAGGATGCAGGCCACCTTGGCCTTCTGCTCGTCGGTAACGGGCTTCCAGGGCATCTTGACGAGGTCAAGGCCTTCCACATCGGGGATGTCCTTGAGGTCGATGCTGACCATCTGGCCTTCGGCCGTGGAAATATCAGTCAAACGCAGCGTATCTTTCATGATGTACTCCCTAGTCCTTCTTGGGGGATTCGGTAGCGATGTCCAGCCAGGTCTTGGTGCCCTGACCGTTGATGTGGTCGGCAGCCCAGCTCACCTTGAACTGCAGGGCCTGCTTCATCTTTTCGTTGTTCTTCTGGCTGAAATCGGTGGGGGTGTCGCCCCAGCGGATGTCATGGTAGGTGAAGTACTTGAAGATCAGGTGGCCCATGTGGGTCATGGGGATCCAGATCAGCACGAAGAAGCCCAGCAGCATGTGCAGCATGAAGGTGCTGCTGTTGATCTCGGCAAAGTTGAAGGTGAGCAGGTTGTAGATGAAGTCACCGGACAGGCGGGCGAAGGAAGGATTGAAGGCCCAGGCCACCAGACCCACCAGGGCGAAGACGATGAACACGCCCAGGTTGAAGAAGTGTTCGGGGGTGGTGTACTTGCGCAGGCCTTCGTCGTGCAGGCGGCGGCAGATCAGGCCGATGCCGCCACCGATGATGCCGAACATGCCCAGCAGGCTGATGGCATTGATGACGTTGTGCACGAAGGTCAGGAAGCCGCCGTCAGGGTTCATGCCGAACAGGCGCAGGAAGGCGGCGATGACCAGGATGATGGTGCCGCCCATCAGCATGTACAGGCCCAGGTGGAAGGGGTAGGTGCGGAACCACAGCTTGAGGTTGTGGGTGAAGGTGGCGTGCAGGAAGAGCACTTCTTCCAGCAGGGCCTTGATGTCGCCCAGGTGGTCCACGTGACGGGGCTTGGTCCACCAGTCGGTCTCTTCCATGAAGCTGCCGCCATAGGAGCCTTTGGGGCCTTCATGCGGCACGGGGTAGAGCTCCCAGCGGGCGTGCAGGGGGCTGGCAGCCAGGTAGCCTTTCACCTTGATGGCGGCAGTCGCCACAAAGCCGATTACTGCAAGGTAGGCCAGGATGTAGAACAGAGTTGTCATGCGTTTTCTCCCATGAGTCGAGATGCCTGCGGCATCGTGGTTTCTGCGCATGGCCGAGCCAGATCCGGTCATGAGCAAGAGGTGCTGCGCACCAGGAACCAACCTCTCCAGAACGATGCGCCGGGAGCCGTCGGGGCGGACCGTGCCGGGGCATGATCCGCCGCCGCCTGGTCTCAGGCGCGGAACAATTCCTGCCTTCTACCGTAAAATGCAAGAATTGCAAAGATGGCACGCAGATTCCCAAAATACTCCGTCTTGGCTATGTTTTTTAATTTATACAATTATTTTATTGTGTTGCAGTAAACGAAGCCTTTTTCGGCGCATGAAAAATTTTTTGACCTCCTTTGCATGGCACGGCGGCTCCGGCGGAGGGGGATGCGTCTTTGCCGGCAGGCCCTCCCGGTTTTGCCGGAAGGAGTCCTTTCTCTCTTATCAGGAATTAATCACAAAAAGAAAGGTGGGAAGGGGCGCCCCGCATTTTGCGGCAGACGGGGCGGCCAGCGCCGCCGGCAGGCCGTCCCCGGGGGAGGGCGCGGCAGGGGGCCGGAAGGCGGCGGAGACGGCTGCGGGCACGGGCCGCCATGACGGGCGCGCAGCGGGCGGAAAAAAAGGGCGACCGCCAATGACGGTCGCCCTGATAGGAAGCGGGGGGAAGGCCTACTGGCCCAGATCCACCAGCACGGGGTTCTCTTCCAGATCCTCCAGGAACTTGTCCGGGCGTTCCTTCTGGTCGGGCACGGTGATGTCGCCGTGGACATATTCGCGATAGCCCGTCCCGGCGGGGATGAGACGGCCCACGATGACGTTTTCCTTGAGGCCGCGCAGGTAGTCCATCTTGCCCTTGAGGGAAGCCTCGGTGAGCACCTTGGTGGTTTCCTGGAAGGAAGCCGCCGAGATGAAGGACGAGGTGGTCAGCGAGGCCTGGGTGATGCCCAGCACCAGCGGTTCGGCGGTGGCGGGCTGGCGGCCTTCGATGATGGCCTTGTGGTTCTCGGCCTTGAACTCGGCCTTGTCCACCTGCTCGCCCACCAGGAAGCTGGTGCCGCCGGAATCCAGCACGGTGACCTTCTTGAGCATCTGGCGCACGATGACTTCGATGTGCTTGTCGTCGATGCCCACGCCCTGGAAGCGGTACACTTCCTGGATCTCGTCCACGAGGTAGCGGGCCAGGTACTTTTCACCGCGGGTGCGCAGGATGTCGTGCAGCTCGGGCGAACCTTCGGTCAGCGGATCGCCGGCTTCCACAAAGTCGCCGTCGGCCACGGTGATGTGCTTGCCCTTGGGCACCAGGTATTCCTTGGCGTCACCGATCTCGGGGGTCACCACAAGCTTGCGCTTGCCCTTGGATTCGCCGGCGTAGGACACGGTGCCGGAGATCTCGGAGACCACGGCCATGTCCTTGGGCTTGCGGACTTCGAAGAGCTCGGCCACGCGGGGAAGACCACCCACGATGTCCTTGGTCTTGGACGTTTCGCGGGGCTTGCGGGCGATGATGTCGCCGGCCTGGATGGCCTCGCCGTCCTTGACCATGATGATGGAGCCCACGGGCAGGCTGTACACGGCGGACGCCACGCTGTGCGGACGCTGCTTGACGTTACCGTTCTCGTCGCAGACCGAGATGGACGGGCGGTAGTTGGTGGTGCGGTATTCCATGATGGTCAGGGAGGCCTGACGCGTCACGTCGTCCACCTTTTCCTGCACGGTCTTGCCGTCCACGATGTCGGTGAAGCGGATGATGCCCTCTTCCTCGGACACGAAGGGTTCGTTGAAGGGGTCCCACTCGGCCAGCACGGTGCCCTTGGTCACTTCCTGACCGTCGGTCACATGCAGGCGGGCGCCGTTGGGCAGGATGTACTTTTCGCGTTCGCGGCCCTGCGGATCCACGATGGTCAGCTGGCCGCTCTTGCCCAGCACCAGCTGGATGCCGTCGCGGTTGGTGACGGCGCGCACGCGGTTGAGGATGACGCGGCCGGTGTTCTGGGCTTCGAACTTGTTCTTTTCGATGGTGCTGGATGCGGTACCGCCGATGTGGAAGGTACGCATGGTCAGCTGGGTGCCGGGTTCACCGATGGACTGGGCGGCGATGATGCCCACGGTCTCGCCGGTGTTGACCAGGTGCCCGCGGGCCAGGTCGCGGCCGTAGCACAGGGCGCAGATGCCGCGCTCGGCCTGGCAGGTGAGGGGCGAGCGCACCGTGATGGAGCTGACGCCGTGTTCACGCAGCACAGCGGCCTCGGCCTCGTCGATGAGGGTGTTCTCGGGCAGCAGCACCTTTTCCGCGTCTTCGGGATCGTAGACGGGGTAGAGCAGCACACGGCCCATGGCGCGTTCCCACACCGGGGTCTTGATGTCGCCGCCTTCGCGCAGGTGGGTCAGCTCGATGCCGTCCACCGTGCCGCAGTCGTGTTCGGAGACGATCACGTCCTGCACCACGTCCACCAGACGGCGGGTCAGGTAACCGGAGTTGGCCGTCTTCAGGGCGGTGTCGGCCAGACCCTTGCGGGCGCCGTGGGTGGAGGTGAAGTACTGCAGCACCGACAGGCCTTCGCGGAAGGACGAGGTGATGGGCGTTTCGATGATCTCACCGGAAGGCTTGGCCATCAGACCGCGCATACCGGCCAGCTGGCGCATCTGGTCCTGGTTGCCTCGGGCACCGGAGGTGGACATCATGAAGATGGAGTTGAAGCTCTGGTTCTTCTCTTCACGGCCGGTCTTGGGATCCTTCAGGATATCGTACGAGATCTCCTTGATCATTTCCGTGGAGACGTCCTGGGTGGCCTTGGTCCACACATCGACGACCTTGTTGTACTTTTCGGTACGGGTGATGATACCGTCGCGGTACTGGCGTTCGATGTCGTCCACCTCGGCCTGGGAAGCGGCCAGGATGTCCTTCTTGCGGGCCGGGATGATGAGGTCCTTCACACCGATACTGACACCGGCGCGGGTAGCGAACTCATAACCCATGTTCTTCAGATTGTCGCAGAGGATGACCGTGGCCTTGATGCCGCACTGGCGATAGCAGTTTTCCACCAGCTTGGCGATCATCTTCTTGGTCAGCACCAGGTTGACGTTCTCGAAGGACATTTCCTTGGGCAGGATGTTGCTCACCAGCACGCGGCCGGGCGTGGTGCGGTACTTCTTGCCGTCGGGCATGCGCACGTTGATGCGGGCGTGCAGGGACACGGCATCGGCGTCATAGGCGGCCTCCACTTCCCAGGGACCGCAGAAGGTCATGCCCTCGCCCTTCTCGAAGCTGCGCTCGGAGGTCATGTAGTACAGGCCCAGAACGATGTCCTGGGAAGGCACGATGACAGGACCGCCGTTGGCGGGCGAGAGGATGTTGTTGGTGCTCATCATGAGCACGCGGCATTCGATCTGCGCTTCCACGGAAAGCGGGATGTGCACGGCCATCTGGTCACCGTCGAAGTCGGCGTTGTAGGCCGAGCAGACCAGGGGATGCAGACGGATGGCCTTGCCTTCCACCAGCAGGGGCTCAAAGGCCTGGATGCCCAGGCGGTGCAGGGTAGGGGCACGGTTGAGCATGATGGGGTATTCGCGCACCACTTCCGAGAGGATGTCCCAGACCACCAGCTCCTCACGCTCCACCATCTTCTTGGCGCTCTTGATGGTGGAGGCGTAGCCGCGCTTTTCCAGCTCCGAATAGATGAAGGGCTTGAACAGCTCCAGGGCCATCTTCTTGGGCAGGCCGCACTGGTGCAGCTTGAGGTAGGGGCCCACGGTGATGACGGAACGGCCGGAGTAGTCCACGCGCTTGCCCAGCAGGTTCTGGCGGAAGCGGCCCTGCTTGCCCTTGATCATGTCGGACAGGGACTTGAGCGGACGACCGTTGGTACCGGCGATGGCGCGACCGCGGCGGCCGTTGTCGAACAGGGCGTCCACGGCTTCCTGCAACATGCGCTTTTCGTTGCGGATGATGATGTCGGGAGCGCCCAGTTCGATGAGGCGCTTCAGACGGTTGTTGCGGTTGATGACGCGGCGGTACAGGTCGTTGAGGTCGGAGGTGGCGAAACGGCCGCCGTCCAGGGGCACCAGGGGACGCAGCTCCGGCGGGATGACGGGAATGACTTCCATGATCATCCATTCGGGCTTGTTGTTGGACTCCAGGAAGGCCTCGACGATCTTCAGGCGCTTGGTGAGCTTCTTCTTCTTGGTCTGGCTCTTGGTGGTCTCGCTTTCTTCGCGCAGTTCGGTGCGCAGCTTTTCCAGATCCAGCTCTTCCAGAAGGGAGCGCACGGCCTCGGCGCCCATGCCCACGGTCAGGGCGTCTTCGGTGCCGTAGTGGTCCAGGATCTGCAGGTACTGGTCTTCAGAGATGACCTGGCGGCGCTGCAGATTGGTCTGGCCGGGATCGAGCACGATGTAGGAATCGAAGTACAGGACCTTTTCCAGATCGGCCATGGTCATGTCGAGCAGGGTACCGATCTTGGAGGGCAGGGTCTTGAGGAACCAGATGTGGGCCACGGGCGCGGCCAGTTCGATGTGGCCCATGCGCTCGCGGCGCACCTTGGAGGCAATGACTTCAACGCCGCACTTTTCGCAGACGATGCCGCGGTGCTTCATGCGCTTGTACTTGCCGCAGTTGCACTCGTAGTCCTTCACGGGGCCGAAGATCTTGGCGCAGAACAGGCCGTCGCGCTCCGGCTTGAAGGTACGGTAGTTGATGGTTTCCGGTTTCTTGACCTCACCGTAGGACCATTCGCGGATGGCTTCGGGCGAGGCGATGGAAATCTGGATGGCTTTCAGGTTGCGGATGTTGGTCACATTGGCCGACGTGCCGCGTGCAGTGAAGAGATCGTCCAGGCTCATATATCTACCTTGCTTGTCAAAAGCTCGTTACAGTCGTTGTGGCGTATGGTTGACGCTCCGTCCCGGGGAATGGCGCGGCCGGGCACCGCGCGCTGGCGTGATGCCCGGCGCATCCATGAACTATTCCTCGGGTTCCTGGTCGCGCATGAAGCCGATACGCTTGGGCTTTTTCTTGCCGTCTTCCTGATGCAGGGTCACGTCGAGGCCCAGGCTCATGAGTTCCTTGACCAGAACGTTGAAGGATTCGGGCAGACCGGCTTCCAGGAAGTTGTCGCCCTTGACGATCTTCTCGTACATCTTCACACGTCCGGTCACGTCGTCGGACTTGACGGTGAGGAATTCCTGCAGGAGATAGGCGGCGCCGTAGGCTTCCAGAGCCCAGACTTCCATTTCGCCCAGACGCTGGCCACCGAACTGCGCCTTGCCGCCCAGCGGCTGCTGGGTGACCAGGCTGTAGGGGCCGGTGGAACGGGCGTGGATCTTTTCGTCGACCAGGTGGTGCAGCTTCAGGATGTACATGACACCGGTGGTCACGCGGTTCTTGAAGGGCACGCCGGTGCGGCCGTCGTACAGGATGGTCTTACCGTCGCTGTCCTTGCCGGCCTTTTCCATCCAGCCCCAGATCTCTTCTTCGGTGGCGCCGTCGAAGACCGGGGTCTTGGTCACGATGCCGTTGCGCAGCTTCTTGACCGAGGCGATGAACTCCTCGTCGTCCATCTTGTCCACCAGCTCGCTGATGGCCGGGGAGTCGAAGACGTCCTTGACCTCGTCACGCACCACCTGCAGGGCCGCGCCGGAATCCAGCAGTTCGGCCAGCTGGCGGCCAAGTTCCTTGGCGCCCCAGCCCAGGTGGGTCTCCATGATCTGGCCGATGTTCATACGCGAAGGCACGCCCAGGGGGTTGAGCACGATGTCCACGGGGCGACCGTCGGCGAAGAAGGGCATGTCTTCTTCGGGCAGGATGCAGGAGACCACACCCTTGTTGCCGTGACGGCCGGCCATCTTGTCGCCCACCGAGAGCTTGCGCTTGATGGCGATGTGGACCTTGACCATCTTGATGACGCCGGGAGGCAGGTCGTCCCCTTCGGTGACCTTCTCGCGCTTGGAGTCATAGATGGCGTGCAGGTAATCCACCTGATGGTCGTAGTCCCTGAGCTGGTCGGCCACGATGTCGTTGACTTCCTTGCTCTCGAACAGGCCCTGCAGCTTCTTCACCGGGATGGCGTCCAGCTGCTCGCGGGTCAGGGCGGCACCGGCTTCCACCAGCACTTCGCCCTTCTTGCTGCCGGGGACGCTGACGGCGGTCAGCTTGCCCAGCACATGGGGGGCCAGCACCTGGCGGGTGCGGTTGCCCAGGGCGCGCATGTGGTCGGCTTCCTTCTGGTCCAGCACGGCGGTGTCGTGGGCCTCGATGGCCAGGGTGCGGTCGTCCTTCTCACCGGAGCGGCGGTTGAACACCTTGACGTCGATGACCGTGCCTTCCACTCCCGGGGGCACCTTGAGGGAGGTGTTCTTCACGTCGCGGGCCTTCTCGCCGAAGATGGCGCGCAACAGCTTTTCTTCCGGGGTCAGCTGGGTCTCGCCCTTGGGGGTGATCTTGCCGACCAGGATGTCGTCGGGCTTCACGGCCGCGCCGATGCGGATGATGCCGCTGTCGTCCAGGTTGCGCAGCATGTCTTCGCTGACGTTGGGGATGTCGCGGGTGATCTCTTCGGGTCCGAGCTTGGTGTCGCGGGCCACCACTTCGAATTCTTCGATGTGGATGGAGGTGAAGATGTCCTCTTTCACGGTACGTTCGGAAATGAGGATGGAGTCTTCGTAGTTGTAGCCGCACCAGGGCATGAAGGCCACCACCAGGTTCTTGCCCAGGGCCAGCTGGCCTTCGTCGATGCCGGGACCGTCGGCGAGGATCTCGCCCTTCTTGAACACCTGGCCGGGGTAGCAGGTGGGCTTCTGGCCGAAGCAGGAGTTCTGGTTGGACTTGTGGAACTTCAGCAGGTCATAGGCACGCACGCCGCCCTGTTTCTTGTACAGGTCGCCTTCGTAGGAGACCACGATGCGGTCGGCGTCGGCGTATTCCACCTTGCCGTCGGCCTGGGCCACGATGCAGGCGCCGGAGTCGCGGGCCACGTCGATTTCCATGCCGGTGCCCACCAGGGGCTTTTCGCTGCGCAGCAGCGGCACGGCCTGGCGCTGCATGTTGGAACCCATGAGGGCGCGGTTGGCGTCGTCGTGTTCCAGGAAGGGGATGAGCGCGGCCGAGATGGAGACCATCTGGCTGGGCGAGATGTCCATGAGGGTCACCTCGTCACGGGAGCGCATTTCCACTTCGCCCTTGACGCGCACGGTCACGAACTCGTCCAGGAAGTTGCCGTCGGCGTCCACGCGGGCGTTGGCCTGGGCCACCACCTGGTCGCCTTCGCGGGAGGCGTCCAGATGCACGATCTCGTCGGTCATGCGGCCATTGCGCACCACGCGGTACGGGGTCTCGATGAAACCGAAGTCGTTGACCTTGGCGAAGGTGGTCAGCGACACGATCAGACCGATGTTGGGACCTTCGGGCGTTTCGATGGGGCAGATGCGGCCATAGTGGGAGGTGTGCACGTCGCGCACTTCGAAGCCGGCGCGCTCACGGGTCAGACCGCCGGGGCCCAGGGCCGACAGACGGCGCTTGTGGGTCACTTCGGACAGGGAGTTGGTCTGGTCCATGAACTGCGACAGCTGGGAGGTGCCGAAGAATTCCTTGAGCACCGCGGCCACAGGCTTGGGATTGATCAGGTCGTGGGGCATGAGCGTGGAGATCTCCTGGATGCTCATGCGTTCCTTGATGGCGCGCTCCATGCGCACCAGACCGATGCGGTACTGGTTTTCCACCAGTTCGCCCACCAGACGCACGCGGCGGTTGCCCAGATGGTCGATATCGTCGGCCGGGCCGTGGCTGTCCTTCAACTGCACCAGCACCTTGATGGCGGTGAGGATGTCGTTGTCGGTCAGGGTACGGGAATCTTCGGTGTCGGGCAGGCCCAGGCGCTGGTTGAGCTTGTACCGGCCCACCGGCGACAGGTCATAGTAGTCCGGGCTGCGGAACAGGTTGTCGAAGAAGCTGGCGGCGATCTCGGCGGTGGGCGGGCTGGAAGGACGCAGACGACGGTAGATCTCTTCCTGTGCCTTTTCCTGATCGGGGATGCGGTCCTGCATCAGGGTGTCGCGGATGGAGGAAGAGGTGTCGGTGCCCTTGGTGTGCAGCACGGCGATGCGCTCGATGCCGGCTTCGCGCATGCGCTCCAGCAGGCCGGGCGTGATCTCGTCGGCGGCTTCGGCCAGCACTTCGCCGCTGCCGGGGGCGATGACGTCTTCGGCCAGGAACATGCCGTCCAGGGTGTCGGGACGCACTTCGATGGCCTTGATGCCCGCTTCACACACCTGGCGCCAGCCGCGCTTGGTGATGGGCTTGCCGGCCTTGATGAGCACGGTGCCGTCTTCGGTGACGATGTCGGAGTAGGCGTTGTCCTTGCGGTACAGGGACTTTTCCACTTCCCACATCAGGGTGTTGTGCGGCTTCAGCAGGTAGTGCTCGCGGGTGTAGAAGTACTCCAGGATGTCCATCTTGCTCATGCCCATGGCCTTGAACAGGATGGTGGCGGGCATCTTGCGGCGACGGTCGATGCGGACATACAGGATGTCCTTGTGGTCGAAGTCGAAGTCCAGCCAGGAGCCACGCATGGGGATGACTCGGCAGGAATAGAGCACCTTGCGGCTGGTGTGGGTCTTGCCGCCGTCGTGTTCAAAGATGATGCCGGGAGAACGCTGCAGCTGGTTGACGATGACGCGCTCGGTGCCGTTGATGATGAACGTGCCCTTTTCCGTCATCAGGGGCAGGGTGCCGAAGTAGATGCCCTGTTCCTTGATGTCGCGGATGGTGCGGTTGCCCGTGGCTTCATCGGTGTCATAGACCACCAGGCGCACCTTGATGTGCACCGGGGCCTCGTAGGTCAGGCCCTTGGAGATGCACTCGGCCTGGTCGTACTTGGGCTCGCGGATTTCGTAGCTGACGAATTCCAGGCTGGCGGTCTTGTTGAAATCTTCGATGGGGAAGACGGTGTGGAACACGCCTTCCAGACCTTCCTCCTTGTTCCGATCGGCTTCGGCAACGCCTTCCTGCAGGAACTTGCTGTAGGAGTCGATCTGAAGATTGAGGAGGTGCGGAATGGGGAGAGTAACGTTGATTTTGCCGAACTGTTTGGTAAGCTGGCCCATGCGATACCTCAAGGTAGGTAGCGGTTGCGCTTCGGCTGCCGGCGTTGCACCGGAACGTCCGGTCGGCATTCTGCCCGTGCAGACCGCTGTGGACAGACTGCCAAAACGCCAGTCATGCCGCGATCCGAAGCGTACAATCTATATCTCTCAGTGGGATCCGGTTTTCACAACGCGCAAAAAGGACAAACGACACTTCCCCGCGTTACCGGCAGGGGTGAGGCCGCTTGTCTTGAAAGAAAAGGCTATGCGCGTCGGGTGTTGTCTACCAGAAAAACCAGATACTTCTCCCACAACAGTTTTGGAACGAAGAGAGATACCGCAGAAGCATGGTTTTTGCAAGAACTTTTTCCGCGATCCGGCAGCTCCCGTCAGAAGGGGAGCGGAAGGGGCAGGAGGCGCCCGGGCCTGCGGCATGCCGCGCCGCGGGGCGGGGCTGCCAGGGCATCTCCGTCTTTTGTGTATGGAAAACGGCGGGGCGTCAATGGAAAAAAGCAGACGGCATCCAAAAAGACACAAAAGCGGCAGCCGGGGTGCGCCGCAGGCGGCGTACGGGCAACAAAAAAAGGCGGGGTTCACACCCCGCCTTCAAAACGATCGGAAAAACCGAACTTACTTCACTTCGACGACAGCGCCGGCTTCGGTCAGCTGCTTCTTGGCTTCTTCGGCTTCTTCCTTGCTCACGCCTTCCTTCAGGGTGGAGGGGCAGCCGTCGACCTTTTCCTTGGCTTCCTTCAGGCCCAGGCTGGTCAGAGCGCGCACGACCTTGATGACGCCGATCTTGTTGGCGCCGGCTTCCTTCAGGATGACGTCGAATTCGGTCTTTTCTTCGGCGGCGGCAGCGGCGCCACCGTCAGCGGGGGCGGCCATCACCATGGCAGCGGCGGGAGCGGCAGCGGACACGCCGAACTTTTCTTCCAGTTCCTTGATGAATTCGGACAGTTCCAGGACGGTCATGTTGGAGATGAACTCAACAACCTGTTCTTTGGTCACGGACATGGTAAACTCCTAGCTCTTTGGCTAAAATTTGGTTGATTGCTTTTTTCTGCTGCGAAAGCCTTAGGCGGCTTCGCCCTTCTTTTCTTCGATGGCCTTGAGCGCATAGAGCAGGCCGCGGAGAACGTTGGCGAACAGCGAAACAAAATTGGTGGGCACGGCGTTCATGGTGCCGAGCAGCTGACCAAGGAGCTGTTCCTTGGACGGCAGCTTGGCCAGGGCTTCGACCTGTTCGGCAGACATTTCCTTGCCTTCCAGGCTGCCGCAGCGCAGCTGGAACAGCTTGCTCTGCTTGGCGAAATCACTCAACGCCTTGGCCACCGCCACGGGGTCGTCGAAACCAAGGGCAATGGCGCTGTTGTCATGGAACTTGTCCTTGACAACGTCATGCGTGCCACCGGTAAAAGCGATACGGGCCAACGTGTTCTTGACGACGTAGAATTCGCCGCCAGCCTTGCGCAGGTTCACACGGAGGTTCGTCAGCTCTTCCACCGTCATGCCCTTGAACTCGGTCAGCACCGCAAAGGAAGCGCGTTCAGCATTGGCTTTGATCGCTTCGATGACGGCTGCTTTTTCAGACCTGGTCACGTGATACCTCTCACGTTCGGGGTTGCCGGGTGGAATGCCGAGCCAAAGATAAGTCTGGACAGGTAAATTAAAGGCCATGCGGCCTGCCTGCCGTCTTCGACTCGAATTCCCTTGCCTTAGCCAGTAAATCAAATGCGGGGATTGCTATTACTGCAATCCCCGCACGATGTCAACTAAAAAACGGGCTTAGCCTTCCAGGAATTTTTTCACCTGGGACATGTCGATCTTGAAGCCGGGGCCCATGGTGGTGGATACCGCCATGGAGAGCATGTAGGTGCCCTTGGCGCCGGAGGGCTTCAGACGATTCACGGTTTCCAGCAGGGCCTTGAGGTTGCCCAGGATCTTTTCGGGACCGAAGGAAACCTTGCCCAGAGGAGCGTGCAGAACACCGGCCTTGTCGACCTTGAAGTCCACGCGCCCGGCCTTCAGTTCGTTGACGGCCTTGGTCACGTCGAAGGTGACGGAACCGGTCTTGGCGTTGGGCATCAGGCCGCGGGGGCCGAGCAGACGGCCGATCTGGCCCACCAGGGCCATGACGTCAGGGGTGGCCACGGCGGCGTCGAAGTCCAGCCAGCCTTCCTTGATCTTGGCCACCAGGTCTTCGGCACCCACGAAGTCGGCGCCGGCGGCGGTGGCTTCGGCCTGCTTTTCACCCTTGCAGAAAACGGCCACGCGGACGGTCTTGCCCAGGCCGTGGGGCAGGGTCACGGCGCCGCGCACCATCTGGTCGGAGTACTTGGGGTCAACACCCAGGCGGATGGCCACGTCGACGGTTTCGTCGAACTTGGCGAAGGAAGCGCCCAGGGATTTGCTCACAGCGTCTTCAACGCTCAGGCGTTCCTGCAGGTTCACGCCTTCGAGAGCTTTACGGAAATTTTTGCCATGCTTGGGCATGTCTTTATCCTTTCGTTTTATCTCCTGCCACACATGGACTGCTCCAGGTCTGGCAGTACAATTGATCAACGAGGGGCAGCCAGGCTGCCGTCATCCGGTAAACCGGTCCCTACTTGATTTCGATGCCCATGCTGCGGGCGGTGCCGGCGATGGACTTCACAGCGGACTCAAGGGTGGCGGCGTTGAGATCGGGCAGCTTCAGCTTGGCGATTTCTTCCACCTGGGCCATGGTCAGGCTGCCGACCTTGTTACGGTTGGGTTCACCGGAGCCCTTTTCGATCTTGGCGGCCTTCATGATCAGCACCGCGGCCGGGGGGGTCTTGGTGATGAAGGTGAAGGAGCGGTCAGCGTAGACCGTGATGACCACAGGGATGATCATGCCCTTCTGGTCCTGGGTACGGGCATTGAATTCCTTGCAGAAGCCCATGATGTTCAGGCCATGCTGACCCAGGGCGGGACCCACCGGCGGGGAGGGGTTGGCGGCGCCGGCCGGGATCTGCAGTTTGATTTTGGCAACTTCTTTTTTGGCCATGATGTTCTATCCTTATGACTGGAACAGCGCCCTGCGGCGCTGCTCCGATGCTAGCCCTTGGAAACCTGCACGAAATCCAGTTCCACCGGGGTCTGTCTTCCGAAGATGGAAACGGACACGCGCAGCTTGCCCTTTTCGTAGTTGACATCGTCCACGACGCCATTGAAGCCCTCGAAGGGGCCCTCGATAACCCGAACGTCGTCGCCGCGTTCGAAGTTGAACTTGGGCCGGGGGGTCTCCTGGCGACTTTCCATCAGCGAGAGGATGCGCGCGGCATCGCTTTCGCTCATGGGAGTGGGGCGGTTTTTCCCCCCCACAAAACCGGTGACCTTGGGGATGGACTGCACCAGATGGCAGGAAAGATCCGTCATAATCATGCGGATCATCACATAGCCGGGGTAGAATTTGCGGGTAGTGGTGCGAGGCTGCGAACCGTTCTTGGAAGGTTCGATGACCTTTTCGGTAGGCACGACCACTTCCTGGATGAGGCCATTGTCCTCGCCGGAATCCATCATCGCCTTGATGGTCTTCTGCACGCGCTGCTCAAAACCGGAGTAGGTGTGCACGATATACCAGCGAGACTTCTTCCCCAGTTCGGAGTTCTCGTCGATAACGGGAGTGTTCATATGTGCCTTCAGGAGAGGATGCTCTTGATGATGGCCGAAAGCCCCAGATCCACGAGGCCGAGCACGACCGCCATGACGGCAACAAAGCCCAGAACCGCGAACGTCGCTTTGCGCGTTTCCTTGAGCGTGGGCCACGTAACCTTACGCAGTTCGCCGCGAGAATCTTCGATATATTGCGCCAGACGGGAGATGGGGTTGGGGGTCTGTTCGGTCTTGGAGTCGGCTTGCGCGGATTTCTTTACCATGGTGCTTCCCACAAGATAAAAAATGGCAGGGCAGGAGGGATTCGAACCCCCAACTTGCGGTTTTGGAGACCGCCGCTCTAGCCGTTAGAGCTACTGCCCTGCGTACCGTCCGGGGGGAGGGGACTCCCCCCGGCGGAAGTATTGTTACCTGGTTTCTCTGTGAAGCGTGTGCTTCTTGTCCCAGGGACAATATTTTTTCATTTCCAGACGCCCGGTGGTGTTCTTCTTGTTCTTCCGGGTGCTGTAGTTGCGACGCTTGCACTCAGTGCAGGCAAGGATGATGTTCACTCTCATGGTACTACTCGATGATTTCGGTCACCACGCCGGAGCCCACGGTGCGGCCACCTTCACGGATGGCGAAGCGCAGGCCGGCTTCCATGGCGATGGGGGCGATCAGTTCCACCAGGAACTGGCTGTTGTCGCCGGGCATGACCATTTCCACGCCTTCGGGCAGGTTGATCACGCCAGTGATGTCAGTGGTGCGGAAGTAGAACTGAGGACGATAGCCGGAGAAGAACGGGGTGTGACGGCCACCTTCTTCCTTGGACAGGACGTACACTTCAGCCTTGAACTTCTTGTGGGGCGTGATGGACTTGGGAGCAGCGAGCACCTGGCCGCGTTCCACTTCGTCACGCTTGGTGCCGCGCAGCAGCACGCCGATGTTGTCGCCGGCCTGGCCCTGATCCAGCAGCTTGCGGAACATTTCCACGCCGGTGCAGGTGGTCTGGGCGGTGGGCTTGATACCCACGATTTCCACCACATCGCCGACCTTGATGACGCCGCGTTCCACACGACCGGTGACCACGGTGCCGCGGCCGGAGATGGAGAACACGTCTTCAATGGGCATCAGGAAGGGCTTGTCGATGTCGCGTTCGGGATCGGGGATGAAGTCGTCGCAGGCCTGCAGCAGGTCGATGATGCACTTGGCTTCAGGGGCGTCGGCGCTTTCGCATTCCAGGGCCTTCAGGGCGGAGCCGCGGATGACGGGCACGTCATCACCGGGGAAGTCGTAGGAAGACAGCAGTTCGCGCACTTCCAGTTCCACCAGTTCCAGCAGTTCTTCGTCGTCCACCAGGTCGCACTTGTTCAGGAACACGACCAGCTGGGGCACACCCACCTGACGGGCGAGCAGGATGTGCTCACGGGTCTGGGGCATGGGGCCGTCGGTGGCGGCCACCACCAGGATGCCGCCGTCCATCTGGGCGGCGCCGGTGATCATGTTCTTGATGTAGTCGGCGTGGCCGGGGCAGTCCACGTGAGCGTAGTGACGCTTGTCGGTTTCATATTCCACGTGGGCGGTGGCGATGGTGATGCCGCGTTCCTTTTCTTCGGGAGCCTTGTCGATCTCGTCGTAAGAAACGAAGCTGCCTTCGCCCTTCAGACCGGCGATCTTGGTGATGGCGGCGGTCAGCGTGGTCTTGCCATGGTCGATGTGGCCGATGGTACCGATGTTAACGTGGGGCTTTTTGCGTTCGTATTTTTCCTTGCCCATTGTACGTCTCCCTGAGGATAAAATTTGTTGCGGTTACTGTACTTTCAACCTTGAGCATGGTTTCGAACGCCTGCTCCCGGTTTCTTGCCACTGCCCGCATAAGTCCCTGTGTTGTTGCCCAGGGAACGTGCTTTGACAGGAAAAAGGATGACTGGAAGGGAAAAATGCAGGAATGGAGCGGGAAACGGGATTCGAACCCGCAACCCTCAGCTTGGAAGGCTGATGCTCTAGCCGTTGAGCTATTCCCGCACTTTCGAGGCGCGTTGTCGCAGGCCAGCCTTGCTGACCCCCGGGCATCGGCATGCCCGGTACTGCACCGTAGTTCCCGACAGTCAACCTGTCTCCTACAGCCAAGGCAGTTGTTAGCATGTGCCACACTTCTTGTTCAGAAGTGGTGGAGGGGGGTGGATTTGAACCACCGAAGTCTTACGACGACAGATTTACAGTCTGTTCCCTTTGGCCACTCGGGAACCCCTCCACTCTGAGTTGCAAGCGATGTCGGCTTGCAAGATTTTCAGTCTGGCGTGGGCTTGTCCGGCGTTGTTTTCCGGTGCCCTGCTGCCCCGTCCGGCTTTCGCTTTCGTGAGGCATTCGTCAGCAGCAAGGATGTGTTTACGGAAAACCGGCCCCTTTGGCAAGCACTTTTTCGTGTTTTTTCGATTTTTTTTCTTCTGAAAATAAAAAATAAACAATATCAATATATTGCCTTTTCATTGCGAACGCCTTTCCTGCCTGCCCCCGGGCCTGTCAGCGACTTTTTCGATCAGGCGGGCCTCGGAAAGGGCCCGGAAAAGCTGGTGGAGCTCGTGCCGGATGCGTCCTTCAGGGACGCGGGGGAAGGTCTCGGCCAGCAGGGAGGCGGCCTCGTCCCGCGAAAGCGGTGAGGCCAGCAGATGCCAGACCGCGGCCCCGGTGCCGTCGAGCCGGAAGATGCGGTTGCCGGGGCCGTCACTGAGGAAAAGGCTTTGTCCGGCCTGCCGGCAGGCCAGGCCCGGCCGCTGCCGCCACAGCGTGCTGCTGTCCCCGTCGTCCTCCCGCGGAGGGAGGGAAGGGGGCCGGCCTTCGGGGATGGGGCGTTCCGGCATCGGGGGCGGGGCGTCGGCCAGGGGCGCGGCCGGCGGCAGCAGGAGGGCCTGCTGCGCCACGAGCCCTGCGGCCTCGTCCAGGTCATCATAGCGGAGGATGCGGCAGGGCAGGGAATCCAGCAGCTGTGTGCCCAGCCCGAGGATCCCCGGTGCGCCGCCGCCAGGGATCAGGAAACGGGCCAGCACGCTGTCCATGCCGGTGGCGGCAGGCGCGGGCAGCAGGGCGGCCCGGCTGCGGGGCGTGCGTTCCAGCAGGATCACGGCGTCCGGGCGGTTCCTTTCCCCCCAGGGGGCCAGTCTGTCCGGGCCTGTCGCCAGGTAGCCGTAGTGGCGGTCCCGTATGCCCGGAAAGGCGGCAGCGAAGCGGCGCAGGACGGGAGAGGCGGGCAGGGGCAGGCGCAGCCGGGGAGGCACGCCGAAGGAGAAGACCCTGCCCTGATGGAGGGCCAGCATGTCGTCACCGAGGCCTCGTGCCGTATCGGCCATGAGGCGGGCGACCAGCGTGCTCTTGCCGGCGCGGTTGTCACCGCAGAAAAGCAGGGTGCGGCCGTGCAGGCGTACGGCCGCGGCATGGAGGGACGCCAGACCGGGGCAGGCGTGGCAGCAGGCGGCCGCCAGCTCTATGGCCAGACTGCACAGCAGGCAGGCCCCGGACGGCTCGTGGCGGGGAGCGGGCAGCCAGGGAGAGCGCAGGCGGTAGCCCCGCCCCTGCGGAAATATCGCCAGCAGCGGCCTGGGCCCGCGCCGGGCGGACGGAGGCGTGCCGGGGATGGCGGGGAGCCCTTCAGGCTGCGGGGCATGCGGCCAGAAACGGAAAAATTCGCCCAGAGCGGGCAACAGTCCCTCGCAGTCGTGCAGGCGCACGGCCCCCGGCACACCGGCGAAAAAGATGTCCCGGCAGGTCATGCCTAGCGGTCCGGCCGGAAGCCTCCTCCCAGCGTGTCCTGGAAGGTGTCGCGCAGGCGGTCCCCGGCCTCGCGTCGCCAGCCCTCGTCATAGCGGCCGTCGTAACGGTCATCATAGCGGTCATGGTAATCATAGTTCCGCGAGGGACGGCTGCGGCGGCTGCGCCTGGAGTATCGGCTGCGGCGGGAATACCGGCTGCCGTGGCTGTACCGGCTGCGCCGGCGGTGCGAGGGCCGGGAATGGGCCTCGGCCTCATTGACGCAGAGCAGGACCGGTGTCGCGTAGATCAGGCCCGTGGCGGCCAGACCGGCCAGGAGCGCGCGGCGCCTGCTGCGGAGCCTGTCTTCGGAAGGGGCGGACGGTGCTGTCTTCATAATGCCCTCCTGCCCGGGAACGGGCCGGGTAAACGTCGTCGGGAAAACGGTCGATGCACGATTCTTCCAGGCATAGTGCCAGTAAAGCGAGGGCTTGCCAAGGGGCAGCCCCGCGAGGCAGATGCGGTCCTGAGGGCGCCGGGGAAAAAGGGGCAGGAGGACGGCACATGCACAGGGATGATGCCGCTGCTGCCCGGGGCGGCCCCTGCGGTGAAAGGCCTTGCCAAGCGGTCAGGATTCATCTAAAAGTGGAGAGATGCTGGTGTGGCTCAATCGGTAGAGCAGCTGATTTGTAATCTGCAGGTTATGGGTTCAAGTCCCTTCACCAGCTCCAGGAAAAAGCAAAAAGCCCTCACGGAAATTTCCGTGAGGGCTTTTTTGTTCGGGGTTCCTCGGGGCCTGTGTGCTTGGTTTGCTGCCGGGCCCGGCGGCAGCCCGTGAGGTGCCGGGGGCATGGAAAAAGTCCCCTGTCCGGGACGGGCAGGGGACTTCGGGCTTCAGATGGTGTTCACATCTACTTGTTTTCGGCCAGGTTGGCCTGCTCGAATTCGTCCAGGGCCTTGCTCACGACCTTGGCCAGGCCGATGAGGGCGATAAGGTTGGGGAAGGCCATGAGGCCGTTGAACATGTCGGCCAGTTCCCACACCAGGTTCACCTGCAGCAGGGAACCCATGACGATGAAGCACATCACCACCAGGCGGTAGGGGGTCACGCCGCGGGTCCCGAACAGGTACTTGACGTTCTGCTCACCGAAGAAGTACCAGCCCACGATGGTGGAGAAGGCGAAGAAGAGCAGGCAGATGGCCACGAACTTGATGCCGAAGGCCCCCAGACCGGTGGAGAAGGCCTTCTGGGTCAGGGCGATGCCGGTGGTGGTGCCGTCCAGGGCGCCGGTGACGAAGATGACCAGAGCGGTCATGTTGAGCACGATGAAGGTATCGATGAACACGCTGACGATGCCCATCAGGCCCTGCTGGGCAGGATACTTCACCTTGGCCACGGCGTGGGCATGGGGGGTGGAGCCCATGCCGGCTTCATTGGAGAACAGGCCGCGGGCCACGCCGTAACGGATGGCCTCCTTGACACCGGCACCAATGATGCCGCCGGTGGCGGCCGAAGGATCGAAGGCGCCCACGAAGATCATCTTGAAGGCGGGGATGATCTGGTCGGCATTGCTGAGGACCACGAACAGGCCGCCGATGACATAGAGCAGGGCCATGAGGGGCACCATCTTTTCGGTCACGGCAGCGATGCGGCCGATGCCGCCGAAGAAGACGAAGGCGCCGCAGGCGGCGATGATCACGCCCATGACCAGGGGCGGCACGTCAAAGGCGGTCCTGAAGGCATCGGCGATGGAGTTGGACTGCACCATGTTGCCGATGCAGCCCAGGGCGATGATGATGGACACGGAGAAGAACACGGCCAGCTTGTGGCTGCCGAGACCGTTGGAGATGTAGTAGGCGGGGCCGCCGGTGATGTGGCCGGCGTCGTCGCGGGTGCGGTAGACCTGGGCCAGCACGGCTTCGGCAAAGATGGTGGCCATGCCGAAGAAGGCGGCGATCCACATCCAGAAGATGGCGCCGGGCCCGCCCATGGCGATGGCGGTGGCCGCACCGGCCAGGTTGCCGGTGCCCACCTGGGCGGCGATGGCGGTGGCCACGGACTGGAAGGAGCTCATGCCGTGCTTGTCGGCGCGCTTGCCCTTCAGGGAAAGGTCACCGAAGAGCATGCGCACGGCCTGTCCGAATTTGCGGACCTGGATGAACCGCAGCCGGATGGTGAAGTATATGCCCACACCACACAGCAGCGGGATAAGGCAGTACATGCCCCAGATGAAGCTGTTGATGTTGGAGACAAGTTTCGTCAATTCTTCCATGGTTTCCCCCTCAGGCTATCCGGCCTGCATGTCATCCGGCAAGAGGAGCCCTGTGTCCGTCCGTCGTCTGGCAAGGCATGTCGAATATGAAGTGATGGTGTTGCACATCCGGCAGCCGTGCGGGATTCACGCATGAGTGAACAGGCTGCATCCATACCGTCGCAAAAAAACAGTCTCCCCTCCGCATCCTGCCCGGGTCCCGTCCCGGAGGGGATGGGCATGGAAGGAGGAGACTGCCGCCTGTCCGGTACGGCGGCGCCGCCGTACCTTCCCCGTCATGGTTGTCGGCAATTTATCCATGCATCTATGACATTAAATCGTAACGGGAAAAATGTCCATGCCGGAATTGATTGGGAAGGATTTCTCAACTCCCGGCGGGCCGCTGTCACCGATACCCGCCGCCTGCCGGTCAGGCAGGGGGAGGGCGGGACGGCCAGGCGGCAGAGGAGGATGTGCCCGCCCGTCAGGGGCAGGGCGCAGCGCGCACGGAGAGGGCGGGCGATACGGGGCGGGAGCAGCGGCGGCGGGCGCCGCAAAAAAGACATGGCCGGAGCGGAAGGGCAGGCAGGGCAGCGCAGCCCCGCGCCAGGCAATGACGCCGGAAGGGGCAGGGATCCGGCCCCGGAAGGGGAAAACAAAAAAGGGACCGCGCGGATGGCCGTCCCCCAAAGGCATCAGTCCTCGTCACGGACGCTGCTGCGGCGTCTGCGGCGGGGCTTTTCTTCTTCCACTTCCTCGGGCAGGTCGGGCGTGGAGAGCTGTTCGCGGATGCGGTCGCGCTCCTCCCGGGGCTTGGCCACCAGGCGCAGCTGCTTGACCAGCACCTTGCCGATGACCAGCACTTCTTCCACATCGGCCAGCTGGTCGAAATCCGGGGCATCGGGGCTGAAATCGTCGGGAGCGTCCCGCAGTTCTCCAGAAGTCATCCTGAAAATATACATGACGTGCCTCCGTGGCAGCAGTTTGGAGTTTTTCGTGTCCAGCTGGACAAAGGGCGACGTGCGCAGCAGGGCCAGCCGTTCTTCCGTCATGGCGCGACAGGGGAAATGCCGGCAGGCCAGACAGGCCAGCAGGGGCCGCTGATGCCCCTTGAGCGGGCAGCGGATGGCTTTTTCCGTGGGGTCTGCGTATCTTCCCATGACGAACACCGTTGCCTTGCTATAGCAAAGAGTGTCTTCCGGGCCTAGCCGGGAAGAAGGGAATTTTTTCGCCCGTGTCCGGCCTTGGGGCGTGCGGCGTGCCCGGCGGAATATGCGGCGGGACGGAAGGCTGGTCCCGTCCTTCCCGTACAGGCCGCTGCGGGGAGCGGAGGTGGAAAAATGTTATAAAGATGGACGCAGCTCACGGGCGGCACAGATCGCAGGGCCTGTCCGCGTCCACGATGGCGTGTGCCGCAGGGGGAGCGGAAGGCAGCCCCCGGGCCGTTCCCGCCGGTGCGAACCGACAGGGCGTCCGCCGCCCTTACGGATTTTCCTCCCGGCGGATCAGGCCCGGCGGGCCCAGGTGCAGCGGTCCAGCCCGGCCAGATCCTGCTCGGTGCGGGGCGCACGGTAACCGGCTTCCGCCAGCAGGCGGCGCACGGCCCCGCCCTGGCGGTAGCCGTGTTCCATGACGATGAGGCCGCCCGGTTTCAGGGCCTGCCGCCCGGCGCGGATGACGGCCCGCAGGTGCCGCAGACCGTCCTGCCCGGAAAAGAGCGCGCTGTGCGGTTCGTGGCGCAGGACTTCCGCCATGACCTCGCCTTCTTCCGCGGCGGCGATGTAGGGCGGGTTGCTGACCAGCACGTCCAGCCCGCGCGGCATGAGCGGCGGCATGAACATGTCCCCCCGCACCAGGGCCAGACGGTCCGCGGCGTGCAGGCTGCGGATGTTGCGGGCCGCCACGGGCAGGGCCCCGGCACTGTATTCCAGCAGCAGGCCCCGGCTGTGCGGCAGCTCCAGGGCCAGCGTGATGCCGATGCAGCCCGTGCCCGTGCCCAGATCCGCAAAGCGCACCTCCCCGGGGCCTGCGCATTCCCGCAGCACGATCTCCAGCAGCAGTTCGGTCTCCGGCCGGGGGATGAGGGTCTGCGGGCTGACCTCGAAGTCCCGGCCGAAGAATTCGCGCCGCCCCGTGATGTGGGCCAGCGGTTCTCCGGTACAGCGGCGGGCGGTCAGGCCGCGGATGGCGGCGGCCGCGTCCTCCGCCACAGGGGCGGGTATGGCCAGCATCAGGCCGATGCGGTCCAGGCGCAGCACATGGCCTGCCAGCAGGCGGGCCTCCAGCGCGGGAGCGTCCGTACCTGCGGCCTGCAGGTCACGGATCAGCGGGGTCAGCAGTTCCTGAAGGGTCATATCCTTGTCCTCTGCGCGGCTGGGCAACACAAAAAAGGCCCGGGGCAACGCCTTGTCGCCCCGGGCCGTCCGCGTCTCCACCTTCCGGGGCGGCAGCGGCGTTATTTCGTTTCCGCGGCCGGAGCGGCTTTTTTGGCGCGCGCGGCCGTCTTTTTGACAGGTTCGAAGGCCAGGGCCAGCACATCGTCATAGGTGTGCGCGGGGTGGACCTTGATCTTTTTCAGCAGTTCTTTGGGGACCTCTTCCAGATCCTTGACGTTCTGGCCAGGGATGATGACATGCTTGAGCCCGCGTGCCACACCGGCCAGGATCTTTTCCTTGATGCCGCCCACGGGCAGTACCCGGCCCTGCAGGGTGATCTCGCCGGTCATGCAGGTATCGGCCCGCACGATGCGGCCGCTCAGGGCCGAGATCAGGGCCGAGGTCAGGGTGACACCGGCGGAGGGGCCGTCCTTGGGCACGGCACCGGCAGGCACATGGATGTGGATGTCCTGCGTGTCGCTGAAGTCCGCGTCGATGCCCAGGCTGTCGGCCCGGCTGCGGATGTAGCTCATGGCGATGCGGGCGCTTTCCTTCATGACGTCGCCCAGCTGGCCCGTGAGCTGCAGGTTGCCCTTGCCCTTCATGCAGGCGCATTCGATGGTCAGCACCTCGCCGCCGGCCGGGGTCCAGGCCAGGCCCAGGGCCATGCCGGGCATGAGGCGCTTGTCCTTCTCGTCCTCGATGAAGCGCGGCGCGCCCAGCAGCTTTTCCACCGCGGCGCTGTCCACGGTAAAGCTGCCCTTCTTGCCTTCGGCACGCTGGCGGGCCAGCTTGCGGCAGATGGCGCCCAGCTCCCGCTCCAGATTGCGCAGCCCGGCTTCGCGGGTATAGCCGCGGATGACGGTGGTGATGGCGGTGTCGTCCATGACCACGTCCCCCGCCTGCAGGCCGTTCTCCGCCACCTTCTTGGGCAGCAGGTGACGTTTGGCGATCTCCACCTTTTCCTGCATGGTGTAGCCGGGCAGGCTGATGACCTCCATGCGGTCGCGCAGGGGGGCCGGGATGGTCTCCAGATGGTTGGCCGTGCACAGGAACATGACCCTGGAAAGATCGAAGGGCACGTTCAGGTAGTGGTCGCTGAAGGTGTGGTTCTGTTCGGGGTCCAGCACTTCCAGCAGGGCGGACGAGGGATCGCCCCGGAAATCGGAGCCCAGCTTGTCCACCTCGTCCAGCACGATGACCGGGTTGCGGGTCCCGGCCTGCTTGATGGCCTGGATGATGCGGCCGGGCATGGCGCCGATATAGGTGCGGCGGTGGCCGCGGATCTCGGCCTCGTCATGCATGCCGCCCAGGGACAGGCGCTGGAAATGACGGCCCAGGGCCCGGGCGATGGAGCGGCCCAGCGAGGTCTTGCCCACGCCTGGAGGGCCGGCGAAGCAGAGGATGGGGCCCTTGGACTGGGGATTGAGCTTGCGCACGCTGAGGAATTCCAGGATGCGGTCCTTGATCTTGTCCAGACCGTAATGGTCCTCGTCCAGGATGGCCTTGGCATGGGCGATGTCCAGGCGGTCGCGGGAAAGCTTCTTCCACGGCAGTTCCACCAGCCAGTCCAGATAGGTGCGCACCACGTTGGCCTCGGAGGAGTCGGCGTGCATGCCGGACAGGCGGCGCAACTGCTTGTCGGCTTCCTTGCGCACCTCTTTGGGCAGGCCGGCCTTGTCCAGGGCCTTGCGCAGCTCGTCCAGCTCTTCTTCGCCTTCGGAGGCCGCGTCGCCCAGCTCGTGGCGGATGGCCTTGATCTGTTCGCGCAGGAAGTATTCCTTCTGCGCCTTGTCCATGCCTTCGCGGGCCGTGCTCTGGATGTGGGCCTGCATGGTGGCCACTTCCACCTCGCGTTCGAGCTGGATGTTGACCAGCATCAGGCGTTCCACGGGGTTCACGGCTTCGAGGATGCGCTGGGCATCGGCGGTCTTCATGCGCAGGTTGGCGGCGATGAGGTCGGCCAGACGGCCCGGCTCGTCCACGCCCTGGAGCACGGCCAGGATGTCCGGGGAGGCCACGCCGCGCAGCTGGAGCACCTTTTCGCTCTGTTCGCGGGCGGAGCGCAGCAGGGCTTCTATCTTGGCATCGCGCGGGGGCGTCTCTTCCTGCAGGACGGTGATGCGGGCCTCCAGATAGGGTTCCACGCGGTGGTAGCCCTCCACCCGGGCGCGGCTGGCGCCCTGCACCAGGATCTTGATGCGGCCGTCGGGCATCTTGAGCATGCGCATGACCTGCACCACCGTACCGGCGGTGTAGAGGTCATTGGGGCCGGGATCTTCGGTGGATTCTTCCTTCTGGGTGCAGACCAGCAGATGGCGTCCCTTCTTGAGGGCGGCCTCCACGGCCTTGACGGATTTTTCGCGACCGATGAACAGCGGCAGGATCATGTAGTTGAACACTACGACATCCCGAACGGGCAGCACCGGCAGCAGGTCGGAGATCTGCTGTTCGCCGGGGGCCGCTGCCTGTTCGTCGCCGGTGGTCCCCTGGTCCCGGCCGGCGGCTTCCGTCGCCTGGCTCAGGGCATCCTGCAACTGGGACAGCATGTCTTCCAGCGGATGGTCGTTCTTTTTCTGATCAGACATATATACTCCCGGACTGCCTACAGATGTCTGCACTGGCAGATGCTGTAGCAGCCATTGTCGGTGACGATCACATGGTCCAGAAAGCGCAGCCCCATGTTGACGGCCAGCTCCCGCACGGTATTGGTGAAGACGAGGTCGGGACGGGAGGGCCGCGTCTGGCCGCCCGGATGGTTGTGCACCAGGATGATGCCGCTGGCCTTGTAGCGCAGGGCGGGTTCCAGCACGTCACGGGGCAGCAGGGGGACACTTTCCACATTGCCCTGGCGCAGGCGTTCCCAGGCCACGAGGCGGTTGCCCGCATTGACCATGGCCAGCCAGCATTCTTCCTGCTGGCTGCCGGCCAGACGGGCCCGGGCCATTTCGGCCACGGCCTGGGGCGTCGCCATTTCCACCCCCTGCAGCAGGGGGGCAGCCGCATGGCGGGCCAGCACTTCGCGCAGCACCTGCCACAGGGAGAGCAGACCGGGGCCGAAGCCCGGCACGGCCAGCAGCTGTTCCGGCGGCGCGTCCAGCACGCCGCGGATATTGTGGAAACGCAGCAGCAGTTCCCGGGCCAGCGGCTTGGTATCCTTGCGCGGCTGTCCGTAGCCCAGCAACAGTTCCAGGACCTCATAATCGGCCACAGCCAGAGGCTCGCGAGCCAGTCGCTGACGCAGGCGGCTGCGGTGGCCGCTATGGGGAGAGGCAGAGGATACGGGCATTGCGGTCATAAAGTAAGATGCATTTTGGCAAGCGCAAGGGGGGGAGGGTATCTTTTGGGGGGAACCCCTCATCTCTGCTGTCGATGCCCGTAAAGCTCCTTCGTCGCCAACGGGCACGGCCTGCGGCCGCCTTCGGTCGCTGCTGGCGCGAGAGGGGGTCCCCCTCAAACTCCCCCTTCCCCAGCGCCCTCTCTGGCTTCGTGACAGTCATAAGGTCGAACGAGCTGATGATGCAGTCCTTTCCCCACTGTGGCAGAGAGTTCCATGACCGTTATCGACGATTTGTTAGCATAAAGCATGGTTGGAGAATTGGGGCCAGCCGTGTCTCATGCTTTTCTGGAAGACACGGCCCTTTTGAGCCGAAGGTCTGACCGTCATGCAAAAATTTTTCAGAAGAAAGCGCGTTTGGGGGAGGATGGGGGTCCCTTCCCCCAAAAAAGCGCCGCAGGCCGCGCCCGCCGGCGCCACAGGAGACCTGCGGCATCGACAGCGGAAGGGGGCCCTTCCCCCCCCAAAAAAATCAGCGGGTTCCCCAAAAAAATCTAGCGCCGGGCAGCGGCGAAGAGGGCCACAAGATCGGTGGCCAGCTTGTCCAGGCTTTGTTCAGGCGTGCAGCGGCCGCTCTTGACGGCCAGTTCGGCGTCCATGACCATGCCCAGGCAGCGGGCCAGGGCGGCGGGGCCCAGACGGCGGGCCAGCTGCTGCTTGGCACTGGCCTCGGAGGGATGGAAGCGGACCTTCTCGCCCGCGCAGGCTTGCCAGAGCTGGCGGAACTCGCGGGCCAGCAGGGAGAGCAGGGGGAAGAGCAGGCCTTCCACGTCCTTGCGGCCCCGGGCCAGCTCTTTCCAGACAGCGGCCAGGTTGCCGGCTTCCATATGGCGGATGCAGGCGAAGATGTTGCATTCCGGGGCCCAGGAACTGGTGGCCAGCATGTCCGTGGTGACGGACCAGGGCATGGCCTGCCCGTCAGCCGCCGGACGCAGGAGCAGGAGTTTTTCCAGCTCGTTCTCCACGGCCTGGGCATCGGGGGGCACGGAGGTGCAGAACTGTTCGAAGGCGTCGGCCTCGAAAGGGATGCCCAGGGCCTGGGCCCGGTCGCGGACATATTTCTTGAGGCTGCGCTCGCTCAGGCCTTCGCTGCGCCAGATCCAGCCCTGCTGGTCGGCAAAGCCCAGGCAGCGCAGCTTGGCGATGTGGGCCGGGATCTTGGGCTGGCCTTTTTCCCAGGGCACTTCCAGACAGAAGAAGGGCCAGCACTGTTCCGAGGGCCGGGCCAGGGCGGCGGAGATCTTTTTCCATACCGCGGCGGGCCAGAGATGGGCCTGCCGCACCACCAGCAGGCGCGGCGTGCCGAACAGGCCCTGGAGGGTGAGCTGTTCCCAGAAGCGCGGGGAGGGCTCCTCGTCCCCCCAGTGGACGTGCCGTTCCCAGCGGCTGCTGCCGCCCTGGGCGCTCACGAGGGCTTCCAGACGGGCCTGCAAAAGGCGGCTGTCCGGGCAGACGAGAAAGGAAAAACCGGGTCTGGGCATGGTACGTCCTGGGTTCGGGAGGGAAAAACGACGTTGCGGGGAAAAAAGGCGGACGGCATGTCCGGGCCTTCTTCCCCCGCAACGGTTGGGTTCATGGGGTGGAGCGGGGCTCCCTGCGGGCTAGTTGGCCACCACGTTGACCAGCTTGCCGGGCACCACCACGACCTTGCGGATGGTCAGGCCGCTGGTGTGGCGCTGCACGGCGGCGTCGGCCAGGGCCACTTCTTCCATCCGGGCCTTGTCGGCACCGGCGGGCACTTCGATGGTGCCGCGCAGCTTGCCGTTGACCTGCAGGGCGATGGTGACGGTATCCTGCACCAGGGCGCTTTCCTCGCATACGGGCCAGGCTTCTTCCTGCAGGGAGGAGGTGTGCCCCATGCGCTGCCACAGTTCCTCGCACAGATGCGGGGTGATGGGCGAGAGCAGGGTCAGCACCGTGGCCATGGCCGAAGAGAAGACGCGGTTCTCGGCGTCGCTCTTGCCCAGCTTCTCGCGGGACAGGTACATGGCGTTGACCAGTTCCATGACCGCGGAGATGGCGGTGTTGAACTGGAAGCGGTTGCCCATGTCCTCGGTGACCTTCCTGACCGTCAGGTGTTCGCGACGGCGCAGGTCGCGGGCTTCGGGCGTGGTCACGTCGCCGGCGCCGGCGCCGCAGGCCTTGACCGCGGACAGGCGTCCGGCCTCGTCCATGAACAGGCGCCAGACGCGGTGCAGGAAGCGGGAGGAGCCTTCGATGCCGCTGTCGGACCAGTCGAAGTCACGCTCCGGCGGCGCGGCGAAGAGACAGAACAGGCGCACGGTGTCCGCTCCGTACTTGGCGATCATGGCCGTGGGGTCCACCACGTTGCCCTTGGACTTGGACATCTTGCTGCCGTCCTTGAGCACCATGCCCTGGGTGAGCAGGTTGGTGAAGGGCTCGTCCAGACCTTCGGGGTAGAAGCCCAGGTCGCGCAGGACCTTGGTGAAGAAGCGGGCGTAGAGCAGGTGCAGGATGGCGTGTTCCACACCGCCGATGTACTGGTCCACGGGCAGCCAGTACTTGAGGGCGTCCATATCGAAGGCGCTCGCGGTGTTGCGGGCGGCGGTGTAGCGGGCGAAGTACCAGGAGGACTCCACGAAGGTGTCCAGGGTATCGGTCTCGCGACGGGCCTCGCCGCCGCAGACGGGGCAGGTGCAGCGCACGAAGGAATCGGTCTCGGGCAGGGGGGAGCGGCCGTCCTCGCGCACATGGGCATCCAGGGGCAGGAGCACGGGCAGGTTCTCTTCCTTCTCGGGCACCACGCCGCACTTTTCGCAGTAGATGACCGGGATGGGGGCGCCCCAGTACCGCTGGCGCGAGATGTTCCAGTCACGCAGGCGGAACTGCGTGGTGGCCTTGCCCTTGCCTTCCTTCTCCAGGCGTTCGGCCACGGCCTTCTTGCCGTCGGTGTTGGGCATGCCGTCGAAATCGCCGGAGTTGACCATCACGCCTTCGGCGGTGAAGGCGGCCTCCATGCTGGCGGGGTCGAGGACCTGGCCTTCGGGGCTGATGACCACCTTGACGGGCAGGCCGTACTTGCGGGCGAATTCGAAGTCGCGCTGGTCGTGGGCGGGCACGCCCATGACGGCGCCGGTACCGTAGTCGGCCAGGACGAAGTTGCCCAGCCACACGGGCACCTGCCGGCCGGTGAAGGGATGGGTCACATAGGCGCCGGTGAAGATGCCTTCTTTTTCCAGATTGTCGGACTGGCGCTCCAGACGGTCCATGTTGCGGATGCGGGTCACGAAGGCGCGCACTTCGTCGGCCTTTTCGTAGCCTTCGATGAGCTTTTCCACCAGCGGATGCTCGGGGGCCAGGGTCAGGAAGGTCACGCCGAACACGGTGTCGGGACGGGTGGTGAAGACCTCCAGATGGTCGACGCCGTCCAGGGGGGCGGGCAGGCCGAAGCGCACGGCCGCGCCGGTGGACTTGCCGATCCAGTTGCGCTGCATGGAGAGCACGCGGTCGGGCCAGCCGCCTTCCAGCTTCTGCAGGTCCTGCAGCAGTTCGTCACCGTAGGCGGTGATGCGCAGGAACCACTGGGTCAGGTCCTTCTGCTCCACATGGCTGTCACAGCGCCAGCACAGGCCGTCGATGACCTGTTCGTTGGCCAGCACGGTATGGCAGGAGGGGCACCAGTTCTGGGGCGCCTTCTTGCGGTAGACCAGGCCCTTTTCCAGCAGGCGCAGGAAGAAGCCCTGCTCCCAGCGGTAATATTCGGGACGGCAGGTGGCCACTTCGCGGGACCAGTCATAGGAATAGCCCAGGCGGCGCAGCTGCGCGCGCATGTTGTCTATGTTGGCATAGGTCCATCTGGCCGGATGGGTGTTGTGCTTGATGGCGGCATTTTCCGCGGGCAGGCCGAAGGCGTCCCAGCCCATGGGGTGCAGCACGTTGAAGCCCTGCATGCGCTTGCAGCGGGCCACCACGTCACCGATGGAATAGTTGCGCACATGGCCCATGTGGATGTTGCCCGAGGGGTAGGGGAACATCTCCAGCACATAATATTTGGGTTTGTCGCTGTGATGGTCGCAGGCAAAGGCATCCTGCTGCTGCCAGCGCTCCTGCCATTTCTGTTCGATGTCCTGCGGGGAGTAACGTTCTTGCGTCATGGTACTTGTCTGCTTTTAGTTGGTGGAATCCTCTCCGGCGGAGAGGGAACCCTTTTCCAGAGCCTTGGCGGCGGCGTCCAGAATACCGTTGACAAAACTGGTGGCATTGTCTTCGCCGAACTGGCGGGTCAGCTCCAGGGCCTCGTTGATGGCCACCTTGGCGGGCACGTCCTGGCGGTACAGCAGCTCGTACATGGCCAGGCGCAGCAGGGTCAGCTCCACGCGGCCCATGCGGTCCACGCGCCAGTTGCGCGAGAAGCGGCTGATGGTCTTGTCCAGTTCGTCGCGCCTGCTCCACACGCCCTGCACCAGATCCCAGGCGAAACCGGAAGGCAGCCCGTCCTCTTCGCTCTCCTGATGGTCAGGGGACTGCAGGAAGGCGCGGCGCACGTCTTCCGGCGAGGTGGCGTCAGCGAAGGACAGCCCGTACAGAACCTGAAAAGCCTGGGCGCGTTCGCCCCGGCGGCTGGCGGATTTACCCTTGCTCATGGATTACAGCTGCTCCAGCACGCGGATGGTTTCCAGCATGGCGGCGGCAGCTTCCACGCCCTTGTTGCCGCCTTTGGAACCGGCGCGTTCGATGGCCTGCTCGATGCTGTCGCAGGTCAGCAGGCCGAAGCCGATGGGGGTCTTGGACTGCAGCATCACCTGGGCGATGCCCTTGCTGGCTTCGCTGCACACATAGTCGAAGTGGGGGGTGGCGCCGCGGATCACGGCGCCCAGGGCCACGATGCCGTCATACTTGCCGCTGGTGGCCAGCTTCTGGCAGACCAGGGGCATCTCGAACGCACCGGGGATGCGCACGATGGTGATGTTCTTGGCATCGAGGCCGTGGCGTTCCAGATAGTCCAGGGCGCCGCCGGTCAGGCGGTCCACGATGAAATCGTTGAAACGGGTGGCCAGGATGGCGATCTTGAGGCCTTTGGCATCAAGCACGCCGCTGATGGTAGTGGGATTGCTCATGGTCTGCTCCTAAAGAAAACCGTTTTGCAGTAAAAATTCCTTGTTGATGCCGCTGCTCTTCTGCGGCGCGGCGGGCCCGTCGGCCTGGCACTGCATGATGCGGCGCACATACTTGCCGATGAGGTCCGTCTCCATGTTCACGCGGCTGCCCGGGCGCCAGTGCAGCATGGTGGTGCGTTTCTGGGTGTCCGGGATGACGTTGACGGTGAGGAAATCCTTGCCGCAGGCATTGATGGTCAGGCTGATGCCGTCCAGGGTGACGGAGCCCTTTTCGATGACTTCCGCCGCGAAGGCCGGCGGGAAGGCCAGCGTGCAGCGCAGGGAGGAGCCGGCCTGTTCCACGGAACGCACCGTGGCCACGCAGTCCACATGGCCGCTGACCAGGTGCCCGCCCAGACGGTCGCCCAGGGCCAGGGCCCGTTCCAGGTTGACCAAGTCGCCCTTGCGCAGATCGCCCAGGGTAGTGCGGGACAGGCTCTCGCCCGAGGCATAGACGGTGAAGGTGGCGCCGCTGTGCCGTTCCACGGACAGGCAGGCGCCGTTGTGGGCGATGGATTCCCCGTCCACGATGTTTTCCAGGGGGAAGAGGGGGCGCACGTCCATGCGGCATTCCTGGCCGCTGCGGCGCAGGCCCACGATCTCGCCCTGTCCCTGGATGATGCCGGTAAACATGGTCTACTCCTGAGGAATGGCCGGGCGCAGCTGCAGGTGCACATCGCCGTCACACAGGGAGGTGCGGCAGACGCGCAGTTCCAGGGCCTCGGCCATGGTGAGGGGGCTGCGGCCGTCGAACAGGGGAGCGGCCTCGTTGTCGCCCAGGATGCGCGGCGCCAGATGCAGCAGGAATTCGTCGGCAAAGCCCGCTTCCAGCAGCGACAGGGCCAGATGCCCGCCGCCTTCGCAAAGCACATAAGGACAGTGCAGGTCCTCGTACAGCATGCGGAACATGGCCGCGAAATCAGGACAGCCGCGCTGCCCGGGGCCCAGGGCCAGCACCCGCACGCCCATCTGGCGCAGGGCGTGGGCCGCCGTGGAAGCCGCCGCAGCAGGCGAGCAGAGGAAGACGGCCTGACCGGGACGCTCCTTGAGCAGATGGATGTCGCCCGCCGGATTGGGCAGGCGCGAGGTCAGCACGCAGGCCAGGGGCTGCCGCTCCACCGTCTCGCCGGGGATGCGGGCCGTGAGGCAGGGATTGTCGGCCCGGAAGGTGCCGCCGCCCACCAGCACGGCGCCCCCGGCACGGCCGATGCCGGCACGCAGGCGATGCACCAGGGCGCGCGACCCCTCGCTGCTGATCCAGCGGGAGTGGCCGGTACGGGTGGCGATGCGCCCGTCCATGGTGGCGGCCAGCTTGAGGATCACATAGGGGCGGCCCTGCTGCCAGGCCAGGAAGTCGGCCACCTGGTCGCGGCATTCCTGCTCGCAGACCGGGCCGATGACGTCCACACCGGCGGCGCGCAGGCGTTCGGCGCCGCCCGCCGCCTTGGGGGTGGGATCGTGCAGGCCGATGACCACCCGCCGGATGCCCGCGGCCAGCACGGCTTCGCTGCAGGGCGGGGTCTTGCCGTAATGGTTGCAGGGCTCCAGCGTGACCACCAGGGTGCACTGGGCGGGATCGATGCCCTGACGCTGCGCGTCGCGCAGGCACTCCACCTCGGCGTGGGGCTGCCCGGCGGCATGGTGCCAGCCGCGCGCCACCACCCGGCCGTCGCGCACCAGCACGGCGCCCACCGTGGGATTGGGGCAGGCGCTCCAGCGGCCGTTCTCGGCCAGGGCCAGGGCCTCACGCATGAAAGGGGCAAAAAGGGACTCAGACATGCTGCGGTCCTCTGGGCATGTCGGGCGGGAAGGGGATCTGCTCAAAGGTCACGCCGGCCTCGCTGAGCATGGCCAGCCCCAGTTCGTCGGGATAGTGCTCGCTGTACCAGATATGCCTGATGCCGCAGTTGATGAGCATCTTGCTGCACATGGCGCAGGGGAAGGTGGTGCAATAGAGCTCCGCCCCGGCGATGCTCACGCCGTGCACGGCGGCCTGGATGATGACGTTCTGCTCCGCGTGCAGGCCGCGGCAGATCTCGTGGCGCTGCCCGGAAGGGATGCCCATCTGCTCGCGCAGGCAGCCCGTCTCCAGGCAGTGGCGCACGCCGGAGGGCGCGCCGTTGTAACCGGTGGCCAGGATGTGCCTGTCCTTGACGGCGATGGCGCCCACCTTGCGGCGCAGGCAGGTGGAACGCTCACGCACCAGATAGGTGATGTTCATGAAGTAATCGGGCCAGGGCATTCGTTGCATGACAGTACTCGCAATAAAAAGTTGGACTACCTTACACGCAGCCGGGGCAAAAGCCAAGCCCGCCGGCGGCAGGACCACGGACGGAAAAGGCCGCCAGAGGCGGCCTTTTCACAAAGAGGGGCGTTCCGTGGGGCGCCCGCCACGCAGCGACGACCGGCAGGTCGGGGCCGCCGGCGGGCACGGCGGGAAAAAGGGGAGGGGCGGCGTCCCGTGCGGGACAGCGGCGGCCTTTCCCCTGTGGTGCGCCGTTACCAGGTGAACAGCGGGTAGGCGCGGGCGAACTCCTCCACGCGGCCGCGGATGGCGGCCAGGGAGGCGGGCTCGTCGCGCTTTTCGATGGCCTCCACGATGAAGGCCGCCACCTGGCGCATCTCGTCTTCCTTCATGCCGCGGGTGGTCAGGGCGGCAGTGCCCAGACGCACGCCGGAGGTCACGAAGGGCGAGCGGGTCTCGAAGGGGACGGTATTCTTGTTGACCGTGATGCCGGCGGCATCCAGGGCGTGTTCGGCATCCTTGCCGGTCACGTCCTTGTTGGTCAGGTCCACCAGCATGAGGTGGTTGTCCGTACCGCCGGACACCAGATTGAAGCCGGCGGCGGTCAGGCAGTCGGCCAGCACGGCGGCGTTCTTGACGATCTGCCGGGCATAGGTCTTGAAAGCGGGGCGCAGGGCCTCGCCAAAGGCCACGGCCTTGGCCGCGATGACATGCATCAGCGGGCCGCCCTGGATGCCGGGGAAGATCTGGCTGTTGAGGCCCTTGCCGCGGGTCGCGTCGGAAAGGATCATGCCGCCGCGGGGACCGCGCAGGGTCTTGTGCGTGGTGGTGGTGGTGATGTGGGCGTACGGGATGGGGCTCTCGTGCAGACCGGCGGCCACCAGGCCCGCGATGTGGGCCATGTCCACCACGAGGACGGCACCCACCTCATCGGCGATGGCCCGGAAGCGGGCGAAGTCGATCTTGCGGGGATAGGCGCTGGCGCCGGCCACGATGGCGGCGGGCTTGTGCTCGCGGGCGATGCGGGCCACTTCGTCATAGTCGATGCAGCCGGTCTCGCGGCTCACGCCGTAGAAGACGTTGCTGAACAGCTTGCCCGAAAAGTTGACGGGGCTGCCGTGGGTCAGATGGCCGCCGTGGGTCAGATCCATGCCCAGGATGGTGTCGCCGGGCTTGAGGAAGGAGAAATAGGCGCCCATGTTGGCCTGGGAACCGGAGTGGGGCTGCACGTTGACGTATTCGCAGCCGAAGAGCTTCCTGGCGCGTTCGATGGCCAGGTCCTCGACCATGTCGACATATTCGCAGCCGCCGTAATAGCGCTTGCCCGGATAGCCTTCGGCATACTTGTGGGTCAGCACGCTGCCCTGGGCTTCCCGCACGGCCGGAGAAACGAAGTTTTCCGAAGCGATCAGTTCCAGTTTGGTGACCTGGCGCTGGGATTCCAGGGTGATGGCACGGGCCAGTTCCGGGTCCTGAAGCAAGATTTCGTCCATTCTACCGCTCTTCCTTTGGGCTAGTGGTTCCACTTCTTCAGGATCAGGCTGGCATTGGTGCCGCCGAAACCGAAGGAGTTGCACATGGCGTATTCACAGGGGATGTGGGCGGAGCCGCCGGCCATGTAATCCAGATCGCAGTTGGGATCGGGATTTTCCAGATTGATGGTGCCGGGCAGCCAGCCGGTGTGCAGGGCCATGGCGGTGAACACGGTCTCCACACCGCCGGCGGCACCCAGCAGGTGGCCGGTCATGGACTTGGTGGCGGAGATCTTGATCCTGGAAGCGTGCTCGCCGAACACCAGCTTGATGCCCTTGGTCTCGGTCTTGTCGTTGAGCTGGGTGGAGGTGGCATGGGCATTGATGTGCCCGATGGCCTCAGGTGGCAGACCGGCGTCGCGCAGGGCGTTCTGCATGGCGCGGGCCATGCCTTCGCCGGAGTCGGCGGGAGCGGTCATGTGGAAAGCGTCGTCGGAAGCGCCATAGCCCACCACTTCGGCATAGATCCTGGCGCCGCGGGCCCTGGCATGTTCCAGTTCTTCCAGCTGCAGCAGGCCGGCGCCTTCACCGATGACGAAGCCGTCGCGGTTGGCGTCGAAGGGGCGGGAAGCCCTGGCGGGTTCATCATTGTAATGGGTGGACAGGGCCTTCAGGGCCGTGAAACCGGCCACGCCCAGGGGGGTCACGGTGGCTTCCACGCCGCCGGTGATGGCCGTGCTGATACGGCCCAGCAGGATCTCGCTGAAAGCGGTGCCGATGCCGTGGATGGCGGAGGCACAGGCCGTGGTGGTCACGATGTTGGGGCCCTTGGCGCCGGTGAAGATGGCGATCTGGCCGGGCCCCATGTTGGAGATGAGCATGGGGATCAGGAAGGGCGAGACCTTGCCGGGGCCACCCTGCAGCAGCTTGGCGTGATAGGTCTCGATGGTCTTCAGGCCCCCCAGGCCGATGCCCAGGATGACGCCCACGTCGTAGGCGTTGTCGTCATTGATGACCAGGCCGGAGTCTTTCAGCAGCTGCTGGGCGGCCACCACGGCGAACTGGGTGAAGCGGTCCATGCGGCGGGCCTGTTTGGCAGGGATGAAATCTTCGGCAACGAAGTCTTTCACTTCGCCGGCAACGCGCGAGTCATAGTCGGTGGCATCGAAAAGGGTGATGGGGGCGATACCGGATTCGCCGGCAAGCAGGCGCTTCCAGGTGGTTTCAAGGTCATTGCCCAGGGGGGTGATGGCGGAAAGACCGGTGATGACAACGCGCGGACGATTCATGGATACTCCTTGGACAGGCGGGGTCTTGTGCCTGGGAAAAAATACTCGTGTTGACCGGCCGGAAGGGGAAAACGCACCGGGCAAGCCCGGTGCGTTCCAATTTTTCCGGCAGACAGGGAAAACTTAGCCCTGCTTGCTTTCGATGTAGCTGATGGCGTCCTGCACCTTCAGGATCTTCTGGGCGTCGTCATCGGCGATCTCGATGTCGAATTCTTCTTCCATGGCCATGATCAGTTCGGTCAGGTCCAGGGAGTCAGCGCCCAGGTCTTCCACGAAGGAAGCTTCGGGCTTCACTTCTTCAGCGCTCACGCCCAGCTGGTCCACGATGATTTTGGTCACTTTGGCTGCAACTTCAGACATGGTTATCCTCCAACTCGCTTTGTGTTTTCAGGTAGTGGGAGCGGCAGCATGCGCGGCCGCCGTTTGTCAGCAGTACATGCCGCCGTTGACGGCCAGCACCTGGCCGGTGATGTAGGCTGCCCTGTCCGAAGCCAGGAAGGCCACGGCGTCGGCGATCTCCTGGGCGGTGCCCATGCGCTTCAGCGGGATGGCGGCCTCGTAGGAGGCGCGCACCTCGTCGCTCAGGGCGGCGGTCATGTCGGTTTCGATAAATCCGGGGGCCACGGCATTGACCGTGATCTGGCGCGCGGCCAGCTCCTTGGCGCAGGACTTGGTCAGGCCCAGCAGGCCGGCCTTGGCGGCGCTGTAGTTGGCCTGGCCGGCATTGCCCATCTGGCCCACGACGGAAGAGATGTTCACGATGCGGCCGTGACGGGCCTTGGTCATGATCTTGGCGGCCTCGCGGGTGCAGATGAAGGCGCCGCGCAGGTTGATGGTGATGACGCGGTCGAAATCGTCATCCTTCATGCGGACCAGGAAGCCGTCCTTGGTGATGCCGGCGTTGTTGACCAGCACGGCCAGATTGACCTTGCCCTTGATGTGCTCGGCAAAGAAGGCGGCCACGGCCTCGCCGTCGCCCACGTTGAGGGGCAGGGCCAGGGCCCGGCCGCCGGCAGCTTCGATCTCCGCCACGGTCTTGTCGGCTTCCTCGGGACGGCTCACATAGGTGAGGATGACCTGACGGCCGTCACGGGCCAGGGTCAGGGCAACGGCACGGCCGATGCCCCGGGAACCGCCGGTAACCAGCGCGGTGGGGGTGGTGGGATCAAGGGTACTCATGATGCTGCCTCAATGGATTGTATGATATAGCAGAAAAGGGCCGAGTTCAACGCCGCGGCAGCCTAGAACTGCAGCAGGGCCGCGCCCCAGGTCAGGCCGCTGCCGAAGGCGGTCACCAGCACACGGTCCCCGGCCTTGATGCGGCCCTGGGCCAGGGCTTCCACCAGGGCCAGAGGCACGGAGGCGGAAGAGGTGTTGCCGTATTCGGCCACATTGGTGAACACATGATCCAGATCGATCTTCAGGCGGCTGCCCACGGCCTCGATGATGCGCATGTTGGCCTGGTGGGGCACGAAAAGATCCACGTCGGCGGCCGTGAGGCCGTTGCGCGCCAGCAGTTCCTGGCAGACGCCGGACATCTGGCGCACGGCATGCTTGTAGACCTCGCGGCCCTGCATGGTGATGAAAAAGTCGTCGCCCACGGGATCGCCGGGCTTGTAGCGGCAGCTGGTGCCGCCGCCCACGATGATGAGGTCGTGCAGGCTGCCGTCGCTTTTGCAGATGCTGTCCTGCACGCGGGCCAGGGCATTTTCGGGATCGCTGTTGAGGATGCAGGCACCGGCGCCGTCACCGAAGAGCACACAGGTGCTGCGGTCGCTCCAGTTGACGCGGCGGGTCAGGGCCTCGGTGCAGACGAAGAGGATCTGGGAAGCCGGGTCCTGGCAGAGCAGGGCGTCCGCCAGATGCAGACCGTAGAGGAAACCGGAGCAGGCGGAGCCGAAATCGAAGGACATGGCCGGACCGGCACCGATGTTGCCGCCGATGATGCAGGAAAGCGAGGGGCTGAGATGGTCCGGCGTACAGGTGGCCGTGAGGATGTGGGTCAGCCTGGCGGCGTCGAGGCCGGCATTTTCCAGAGCCTTGCGGGCGGCATGGGTCCCGAGGTCGGAGGCGTTCTCCTCCCCGGAAAGCCGGTGGCGACGCTTGATGCCGGTACGGGTGGTGATCCACTCGTCGTTGGTCTCCACCAGTTTGCTCAGGTCGTCGTTGGTCAGGACCTCGGCGGGAACATGGCTGCTGAGGGCGTGCAGGTAGCAGTTTGGCTTCATAGAAATACCCGTGGCTTAGATGGCGCGTGAGAAGCGGGTGAGTTCCTCGTTGGCCAGGATGGTTTCGGCAAGACGGTCGTTGGTGCCCTTGCGCACGAAGGTACCGGCCATCTTGATGGCGTTCTGCATGGCGCGGGCGCTGGAACGGCCGTGGCAGACGATGGCCAGGCCCTGCAGGCCCAGGAGGGGGGCACCGCCGTATTCGGCGTAGTCGATGGTGGTGGCGAACTTTTTGAAAGCGCCCTTGGCCAGCATGCCGCCCAGGGCGGGCAGGAAACCGGAGGTGAACAGGCGCTTGAGCATGCGGACCAGGGCCGAGGCCAGGCCTTCGCTCATCTTGACCACCACGTTGCCCACAAAACCGTCACAGACCACGACATCGATATCGCCCGTAAAGATGTCGCGGCCTTCGGCATTGCCCACGAAGTTGAGGTTCTGGGCCAGTTTGAGCAGTTCGTAGGCTTCCTTGACCTGGCTGTTGCCCTTGCCTTCCTCTTCGCCGATGCTCAGCAGGCTGACACGCGGGGCCGCATAGCCCAGCAGGTCTCGTGCGAAGGCATCGCCCATGAGCCCGAACTGGAAAAGATGATAGGGCCGGCAGTCCACATTGGCGCCGGCGTCCAGCACGACCACGGGGTTCTTTTCCGTGGGCAGCAGGGCAGCCAGCGCCGGGCGTTCGACGCCCGGCAGCCGACCCATGATGAACATGCCGCACGCGACCGTGGCGCCGGAATGACCGGCACTGACCACGGCATCGGCCTTGCCGTCCTTGACGAGACGGCAGGCCACCTGGATGGAAGCGTTTTTTTTGCGGCGAAGGATGTCCGAAGGCTTTTCATTCATGTGCACCACATCATCAGCCTGGACGATGTCGAAATGCACGTTGGCAAGGTCGAGCTTGGCGAGTTCCGCTTCTACCTTGGGGGTATCCCCCACAAGGAGGACGTGCAAGTCATGAAGCCTGGCGGCATCGATGGCGCCAGGAACGACCACGGAGGGGCCAAAATCCCCCCCCATGGCATCAACGGCTATGATGGGGCGCGCGTTCATTACTCGGCTTCGGTCTTGGCGATCACCTGACGGCCCTTGTAAGCGCCGCAGTTGGGGCACACGCTATGGGGCACGGTGGGCTCGCCGCAGGAGCAGTAGATGACGGTGGGGGTGGCCACGCGGTCGTGGGAACGGCGCATGCCCTTGCGGGAACGGGACTTTTTGTTTTGCTGGACAGCCATGATGTTCTCCTTCTCCGAGAGATCGGAAATGATATGCTTTTGGGCGTGAGTGACCCTATGGGCCAAGCTCAAGAGGCAAGAGTCTAGCAGAAAAAATTTTTGATGTCTAGTTTTTGCGCAATTTCAACCCGCGCAGGACGGCCATGCGCGGATCGCCCTCTTCGGGGGCGCACCGGCAGGGGCCGTCATTGAGGTTGGCGCCGCACTGGGGGCACAGGCCCTTGCAGTCAGGGCGGCACAGGGGATTGACCGGCAGGGCCAGGACGAACTCTTCCCAGCAGATGGCGCCCAGATCGAGATACGACACGCCGTTCTCCGTGACGACGCGGCTTTCCAGCAGGTCTTCGCCGGTGGTCGCGGCCTCTTCGTCCTCGGGCTCGGCGGCGGTCTCCTCAAAATTTTCAAAATGCGCATCCACGGTCACGGTCACGTCTTCGGCGCAACGGTTGCAGGGCAGCACCACGGTACCGGTGATGCTCCCGCGCACCAGATAGTCGCCTTCCAGGGGCATGATGCCGAGCTCGGCCTTCAGGGGAGCGACGATGCGGCAGTCCATCTGGAACTCGGCCAGCGGTCCCTGCCAGATGGCGGGATCGTCCAGCGTCATGTCCTTGCCGGAAGGGGGAATCTCACTGAGCGGGATACGATAGTTCTGCATGGTCACCTCAATGCGGCCTTCTTACTCGGGGCTCAAGCCCGTGTCAAGCCCGGCGGGGCGGCGGCACAGGGCTTTGCGCGGCTCAGGCCAGCCAGGAGACGACCAGCATCACGGCCAGGACCACGAAGACCAGGCCGGCCACACGGTGCATGAGCATCTGGCCGCGCGGCGAACTGTTGAACCAGAGCGCCAGACGGCCGCCCAGGGCCGAGACGGCCGTGAAGACGAGGAAGGCCGCCAGCATGAAGAGCAGCCCCAGCTCCATGACCTGCAGGGCCACGCTGCCGCGTTGCGGCACACAGAACTGCGGCAGGAAGGCCAGGAAGAAGAGCGTCACCTTGGGGTTGGTGATGTTCATGAACACGCCGCGCCGGTACAGGGCCCCGTACCCCAGAAAGCGGCTTTCCTGCAGATGGGCCATGCTGGCCCCGGCCCGGAAGGAGAGCCAGGCCAGGTAAAGCAGGTAGGCCGCGCCGACGAGGGTCAGCAGGCCGAAGGCCAGGGGCGAGGCCATGAGCAGGCCCGCCACGCCCACGGCTACTATTGTTGTATGGAAGCACAGGCCGGAGATGAGACCCAGGGTGGTGGCCACACCGGCCCGCATGCCGTAGAGGGCGGACTGGGTGAGGACGAAGATGATGTCCGGTCCCGGGGCAAGGGCCAGCAGGAGGGCGGTGGCGAAAAAGGTCAGGACGGTATCCAGGGGCAGCATGGGGAAAACTCTTTCAGGGCCTGTTCCTTGCGGGAGCGGGGCAGTCGTTTGATGTGATGTTCCAGGCGCAGGGCCTCCCGCCGGGAGGTGCAGGCCCGGGCGAGCAGCAGGGCCACCGGCCTGCGCGGGCGTGTGTAGCGGGCCCCGCCGGCCAGCCGGCCGTTATGCTGGGCCAGGCGCCGGTCAAGGTCGGTGGTCACGCCGCAGTACAGGGTGCCATCGGCGCAGCGCAACAGGTAGACATGCCATCTGGCATCACTGGAAGCCACCGGAAAGCCAGCCTACCAGCACGAAGCTGATGGTCCAGCTGAGGATGCGGCCGGGCCAGGGGTTGGGAGGGTTGCCCGCCAGCAGGGAGCGCATCTCGCGCATGGAGTTGAGAACGGAGCCGATGGCATGGAAGACCATGAAGCCGATGCTGGCCAGCAGGCCGAACTGGATGCCGGCGATGATGATCAGGGCCAGGGTGATGCCGGGCGCAAGGCCCGCCTGCCGGCTGCCGCCCGAGGTCCAGATGGTCTGGAAATGCAGGCCGCCGTTCCAGGGGCTGCGGCTGCCGCGGAACTGTTCCCGGCCGTAACCGCCCCGGCAGGAGTGGCCGTAAGGGCCCTGGTCCCTGCCGCCGTCACAGCCGTCATGGATGATCTCGGCCTCGATGACGCGCTCACCATCGCGGGACTGGCCGTTGCCGTCCCGGGGAGAGGGGTATCTGTTCTGGGGATCGGGATTGTAGGGGGACATGATGCTCCTGTATCAGGTAGGAAGGTTAAAGCGGGCGGCGATGGCCCGCAGCACGCCCCTGCCCAGGCAGCGGGCCCGTGGGGACACCTTGTCCAGGGGCACGTGGTCCAGCGGTTCGATGTCGCATACCTTGGCCCCGGCGCGCACCGGAAGGCCGGAGCGCAGCAGGCCGCGCAAACGGCCGGACAGGGGCGCCGGGACGGGGACACCGTCCACCCGGCCCACTTCCTGCCCCCGGAGGACATGGCCGCCCAGGGGCAGGGGGCTTGCGAAGACACCGGCACACGGGGCACGGCCCACGCGCTGTTCGGGGCGGCCGTTCTCGCAGGGGATGCCGGTATCGGCAAGGGCCTGTCCCTGCCAGAGGCAGCGTCCCGTGTCCGGGCCGAAACTTTCGATGATGCAGTGGACGTCCCGCCCGGCTTCGATGCCAGGCCCCAGGGCGATGACCAGATCCGCCATGTCCGGGGAAAGGCCGCGGGCCTTCTTGCTCATGGTGGCATCCACGAAGACCTGGGGGCGAAGCTCGCGCAGGCTCGTGCCGTCCTCGTCCACCAGCAGGGGCAGGGCCTCCCCGCTCTGCCGCAGGGCGCGGCAGGCGGCCACATCGGGACACAGACGGGCCTCAAGCCCTTCCACCCGGGCCGCGCCTTCGAAGACCGCCTCGGAAAAGACCACGAAACGGCGGATGGCGCGCGGCCGGGCGCACTCCAGCAGCACGAGCCCGTGCAGGCCCGCGTGCCACAGCTCCAGGGCCACGCCGGTGCCCATGTCTCCGGCGCCCCGGATGACGATGAGGGGGCAGAATCCTTTGTGCATCATGACAAAAATGCATCTTGCCGGGCCAGTCGTCAAGGGCAGGGGGATGACAGGACGGGACGCTTGTGTCCCGCCGGGGGGCGGCGTATGCTGGCCTGCACGCGTGCCCCGGCCTGATGCCGGCAAAGGAAACGGCACGCAAGGAGAAATCATGAACAAGATACTCGCAACAGGCCTGCTGGGCCTTGCCCTGGTGAGCGCTCTCCCTGCCGTGGCCGCGGACAGCAAGGCGGACAAGACCTGGCAGGAGGCCTGGACGGCCTACAATATCGGCCAGTACAAGAAAACGCTGCGCCTGCTGCAGCCCCTGGCCACGGAAGGCGATGCCCGCTCGCAGGTGCTGCTGGGCCGCTGCTACGAGAACGGTCTGGGCGTCCCCCAGGATCTGGCCACGGCCTTCAAATGGTACATGCTGGCGGCGGAGCAGAACGATGCCGAAGCCCAGACCCTGGTGGCCTACATGCTGCGCTCCGGTGCGGGCGTGCCGCGCGACACCAGCGGCTATCTGCAGTGGATGCAGCGCGCGGCCCAAAGCGGCTATGCCGAGGCCCAGTTCAACATGGCGCTGATCTGCGCCGACGGCGAACTGGTGACCAAGGACCCTGAACAGAGCTTCGACTGGGCCAAGCGTGCCGCCGAACAGGGCAATGGCCAGGCCCAGCGCTTCCTGGGCGCCTGTTATGAAGTGGGCTTCGGCGTGCCGCAGGATGCCGCGGAGTCCGCCCTCTGGTATGCCAAGGCTGCCCGGCAGGGGCTGGAGCGGGACGGCAGCATCTTCTCGCACATCCGCCAGTATCCCAAGCCGTAGACCTTTTCCCGCCCGCCACCATCCTGCGGCAAGACAGTATGCCGCAGCTGGAGTCAGATGGATAAAAAAACAGGGCCTGCCTCCCTTTCCCGGGGAGGCAGGCCCTGTTTCATGAGCAATCAAAAAAAGGGTGGCGCACCGGCATCTCGTATGCGCGCCGGAGGGCGCCCCGTATCGGGCCTGATCCTGTCGCCTGGCGCATCGCATGCGCGGCGGCAAGGCGCCTCGTGCCGGGGAGCAGCCCTTCTTGCCATCATGCCGGGCAACGTTCTTCCCCTTCCCGTATCATGCCGGGGACGGTGAGTCGCGCACAGCCTGCGCAACGCGGGACCTTGCCAGTCATCCGGCCAAAAGTTTTTGGCAGGGATGGGGGAGTTTGAGGGGGAAGGAGAGACCTTTTTCAAAAAGGGGCTCCTTCCTCCGCATCCCTTTATTGCAGCTCTTCGGCTTCCATATCGGCCAGCAGCTGGCGGATGCCGTCCAGACGGGCGGCGGCCGTGTCCTTGAGACCGGCGTGGAGCTCGTTGCCCATGATGTCTTCCAGGGTAGCGGCCAGCCAGGGGAAGAGGCTGTCGGCCAGGGCCTCGGCCCGGGTCACCGAAGAAAGACCGTTGAGGGCCTGACGCTGCATGCGGATGTAGATCTCTTCCGCCGTGGCCAGGTTGCGGTGGCGGGCGGTGAACAGATCGCCCAGGCAGGGCGTGGTGCAGTCCCGCGCGGCGGCTTCCAGCGACTGGCGCTGGGCCTGCATGGTCTGGCGGAAACCGTCTTCGGGCAGGCCGTCCTTGTCTTTTTTGTTCCGGGCATAGGTCTGGGCAGCGGCGGCATAGGCCTGGGCATCACAGACCAGGGGCAGGAGCTCGGCGGCCTGTTCCAGGCTCTCGCGCTGGCGTTCCAGACTGTGGATGATCTTGCGGGCAAAGGCGGCCATCTTGCAGGCCCCGGGCTGCCCGGCGGCATGACCGGCTTCGGCGGCCTCGGCCTCCTGCATGGCCAGGTTCAGGTCTTCGGCCACATGCAGGATCTCCAGCCCCAGCATGGCCTGGAGGTTGTTCCCGGCGCGGGCCTGTTCCAGCAGCAGGATGTCCAGACGGGTCTCCCGTTCCAGATCGAGATATTCGGGCGACATGCGGCAGACCTGATCCATGACCAGGGCCACATGCTCTTCCCAGACCTGCTGCAGCACGCTCTGGTCGGGTTCCTTGACGTGCTTCTGCTGTGAGGGCAGGGCGGCCACATCGATGCCGTCCAGATTGAAATTCTCCAGTCCCTTGGGGCCGTAGCAGCGGGCCAGACGGGCGGCCAGGGCCTGATCCAGCGGGTACTGGCTGATGAGGGCGGTGATGGCGTTCTCGTCGGCGCCCACGCGCTGGGCCTGGGCGATGTCCTGCAGGACGCTTTCCTTGTACGCGGACAGCTCTTCGGGCTGCATCATGACGAACTCCTGAAAAGCCGGGCGATCCCGGCGTGTCATCTGTTGAAGGTACGGCGCGGCCCCCGTGTCTCGCGGGACGGACGGTGCCGCGGGCGGCCGTGCTGCCTGTCCCTGACTGTCTGCCGGAACAGGAGGTCAGGCGGGAGGGCCGGGCCGCAACGGCGATGCCCGGGCACGGGAGGCGTTCCCTGGTCTGCCGTTGGGGCTGCCGTGTTCAAAGGGTAAGCCTCAAATGGATTCTGTGAAGGATGCGGAAGGAAATTTCCGGGGATTTCATGGCAGCGGGCAGACATGCACAGGGCAGGGGCGAGTTCCGTCCGGGAGGGGGAAGGGCGCCTGCGCACGCTGGCGGCGATGTCGCGGAGGCGGGGCCGGGGCGGCAGCCCGGGAGGGCCGCAGCTGCCCGTGACACGCAGCCCGTGGGGGGCCGCGGCAGAGGGGAAGAGGGGGGCGGGGGACGCGCTACCCGGGAGCAGCAACGAAAAAGGCCCCTTCCGCAGGGGAAGAAGGCCCTTCGGCACTATGGTGGGCGCGTGCTAGTCGGCCACGGGCTGCCAGTCCTTGATGCCCACATCGATGGAAGCCACGCCCCGGTAGTAGTCCAGGCGCGGCGTGTAGGCCACACGGATGCGCGAGCCCACGGAAGAGGGCGGGAAGGCCGTGGCCATGTTCCAGCCCTTGGCCATGAGGGTGATGCCGCTGGCGCTGTCCTTCAGGCGCAGGCGCACATGGTCGCCGCTGTAGCCCAGGGGGCTGCGGTCCACCACGGTGAGTTCCGGGGAGGCGAAGACCGGCTCGGCATTGCCCGCCCCAAAGGGCTGCATGAGTTCCAGCTCCTGCAAAAAGGCGGAATCCGAGGCCTGCTGGAAATCCAGCTCGCATTCCAGCAGCAGGGCCGGGGTCAGGGGCTGCCCGCCCAGTTCGTCCGCCACGACCTGTTCGAAAGCCTCGCGGAAACGCTCCAGCTGGTTGGGTTCCAGGCGCACGCCCGCGGCCAGCTTGTGACCGCCGAAGCCCGCCAGCACATGGGCCGTCTTCTGGAGCCCGGCGTACAGGTCGAACTCGCGGATGGAGCGGCCCGAGCCCTTCATCATATTGTTGTCGTCGCAGAGGATGATGGTGGGCCGGTAGAATTCTTCCACGATGCGCGAGGCCACGATGCCCACGATGCCGGGGTGCCAGTCCCCGCCGTAGAGCACCAGGGCCGGGCGCTGGCGCTGCTCCAGCTGGCGGCGGGCCTGCTCGCGGGCGGCGGCCCAGATGCGTTCCTCCTCCTCGCGGCGCTGGGTGTTGAGGGCATCCAGATGCCGGGCCAGGCGGAGGGCCTCCACATGATCCTTGCTGCGCAGCAGCCGGAGGGCGGTATCGGCCGCACCCATGCGTCCGGCGGCATTGATGCGCGGCGCCAGACGGAAGACCACCTGTCCGGCGTTGAGGCGGGCGGCCGCGTCGGAACCGCTCACGGTCTTGAGGGCGGCGATGCCGGGACGGGCGGCCTCGGCCAGCTTGTCCAGCCCGCCGCGCACGAGGATGCGGTTCTGCCCGCCCAGGCGCATGACGTCGGCCAGCGTGCCCAGGGCCACCAGGTCCAGCACCCTGTCCATCTTGAAGCGGCGGCCCGTGTGCGGGGCCAGGGCCGCGTTGACGGCGGCCATGAGGAAGAAGGCCACGCCCACACCGGCCAGATGGGGGCAGGGCATGTCGTCTTCCGGGCCCAGGCGGGGGTTGCAGATGGCGTCGGCCGGGGGCAGTTCCGGCGGCGGCAGGTGATGGTCGGAGACGACCACGGTCATGCCCAGCTCGCGGGCGCGGGCCACGGCGGCCACATCGGAGATGCCGCAGTCCACGGTGAGCAGGATGCCGCAGCCCTGGGCGGCCAGTGCCTCGATGGCCGGGACGTTCAGGCCGTAGCCTTCGCTGCGGCGGTCGGGCACATGCCACAGGGTTTCCAGACCGTGGGCTTCCAGCACGTCCAGCACCAGCGTGGAGGACGTGATGCCGTCCACGTCATAGTCGCCCCAGACGGCCAGCTTCTTGCCGTCCAGCAGGGCTTTGCTGATGACCTCGGCCGCCTGCGGGAACTGGGGCCAGCGGGACGGCGGCACCAGATCGGGCAGACGCGCGGAAAGATAGGCGTCCAGCTCCTCGGGGCTGTCCAGGCCGCGCCGCCAGAGGATGTCCAGCAGCAGGGGCGAGATGGAGAGCTCACGGGCCAGACCGCGCGGCGGCGAACCGGCGGGGGGCTCACGGAACAGCCAGCGCTTCATGCCGCCACCTCCACGACGGACGTACGACGCCGCATGCCGCGGCGACGGGACGTGACTGGGGTGCGGAAGAGGGCAGGAAGGGGGCTGGCTGTCATGCTGTCTCCTTTAGACGGCGGCTTGCATCTCGGCCTGGATGGCACGGGCGGCCCCGGCGGGCGAGGGGGCCTTGAGGATGGGACGTCCCACCACCAGGAAGTCGGCGCCGGCCTGCACGGCACGGGCGGGCGTCATGATGCGCTGCTGGTCGTCGGTATCGGCGCCCGCGGGACGGATGCCGGGGCACAGGCAGCGCAGCCCCTGACAGGAGGCCTTGATGCGGGCGGCCTCATGGCCGGAACAGACCACGCCGTCCAGGCCCCAGCCGCGGGCCTTGCCGGCCAGCTCCAGGGCAAAGTCCGAGGGATCGGCGCTGATGCCGGGCATCTCGCCGGGGCCGAAGCTGGTCAGGGCCGTGACGCCGAAAAGCCGGGGAGCCTTGCTGCCGTAGCTGTCGGCGGCAATACGGGCCTCGCTGCACATGCGCTCGCCGCCCTGGCAGTGCAGGGTCAGCAGTTCCGCACCGGCGGCGGCAGCGGCCTTGACGGCCTGGGCCACGGTGTGGGGGATGTCGTAGAATTTCATGTCCAGGAAGACATGGAAGCCGAGGTCGTGCAGTTCGCGGATGATGTCCGGGCCGGCCAGGGTGAACAGTTCCATGCCCACCTTGCACCAGGGCACGGCGCCTTGCAGTTCGCGGGCCAGGACGAGAGCGTCTTCCTTGCGGGGCAGATCCAGAGCGACAATGAGTTGGGCAGCCATCGTTCTTCTTCCTTAAAGGAGGTGTCCGTTGTTCAGGGCCTCCACCAGTCCGGGGCGGCAGCGGGGGGCCAGGGTCGCGGCCAGGTAGGCGGCGCGCAGGTGGTCGTAAGCCGTGTCCAGGTCGTCATTGACGATGAGGGCATCATAGTGGGGCGCTTCCTGCATCTCGGCACGGGCGTTGGCCAGGCGGCGCAGGATGACTTCCTCGCTGTCCAGGCCGCGGCCGCGCAGACGGCGTTCCAGCTCTTCCACGGAGGGCGGCAGGATGAAGAGGAAGCGGGCGTCGGGCATGTTCTTGCGCAGCTGGGCGGCACCCTGCACGTCGATGTCGAACAGGATGTCCTGGCCTTTGGCCAGCATCTCGCGCACGGGGGGCAGGGGCGTACCGTAGAAGTTGCCGTGCACTTCGGCCCATTCGGCAAAATGGCCCTGGTCGCGCAGCTCCACGAAGCGCTCGCGGCTCAGGAAATGGTAGTCCCTGCCGTCCACTTCGCCGTCGCGGGGGGCGCGGGTGGTGCAGGAGACGGAATAGCCGAAGGTGGGGAATTCCTTGCGCAGGCGCTTGATGAGCGTGGTCTTCCCTGTCCCGGAGGGCGCGCTGATGACCAGCGCGATGCCGAGTCTGTTCATGATGTCAAAATCTCCTTCCGCAGGCGGGGCCCGCGGAGCTCAGTGTCGGACGACCGTGACGGCATACCGCCGGCTATTCGAGGTTCTGGACCTGCTCGCGGCACTTTTCCAGTTCGTTCTTGAAATCGACCACCATGCGCGAAAGCTGCACGTCGGGGATCTTGTTGCCGCAGGTGTTGATCTCGCGGAAGCATTCCTGCAGCGTGAAGTCCAGGCGGCGGCCGGCATCCTTGCCGGCATCCAGCAGCTCGTGCAGACGGGCAAGGTGGGTATGCAGGCGGGTCAGCTCCTCGGTGACGTCCAGACGGTCGGCCAGGATGGTGATCTCCTGCAGGAAGCGGTTCTCGTCCAGGCCGTTGACGGCTTCCAGCGCCTCGTTGAGGCGTTCGCGCATGACGGCGGCGCGCTCTTCCTTGATCTCGGGCGCGCGCTCGGCGATGAGGCCGGTCCATTCCTCCATGCGCAGGATGCGGGAATGCATGTCGCGGGCCAGGGCGCGGCCCTCGGCGGCGCGGGCGTCGTTCCAGTCCTCCAGGGCCAGGGAAAGACCTTCTTCCAGGGCCAGGGTCAGGCCCTCGTCCACTTCGTCACCGGCATCGCCCCACAGAGCGGGCAGGGCGAGCAGGGCGTTGTAGTCGGGGGTGAAGGTCTCGCCGCGGCGGGCGGCCAGTTCTTTCAGGCTGTCCAGCATGGCGTCGGCCTGCATGGCGTCGAAGCGCGGCGCCGGGCCGGTGCCGCCGGTGTACTGGAGGGTCAGGCTGATGTCCACGCGGCCGCGGGAGGCGAAGCGGCGCACCACTTTTTCCAGGCGCGGCTCAAGGCTGCGCACGCTCATGGGCAGGCGCCATTTGAGGTCCAGATGGCGGCTGTTGACGCTTTTGACTTCCCATTGCTGGGTAAAGCCTTCGCTCTCTACCAGGCAGCGGCCGAAGCCGGTCATACTGCGCAGCATAATATCCCCCTGAAGTGAAAATATTCCGAAAGAATAGGCCAAGCAGCTCCATAATGCAAGGAACGCGCCCGCGCGGCCGGATACATGCCGCGGAAGGCGCGTTCCAACGATGGACGCCTCCTGACAGGAGACGCGGAGCCTAGGCTCAGGAGAACTTGCCGTTGCCGCCGCAGGCGGAACCGGAGCCGGGCGCGGCGGGGGCGCTGCCACAGCCGCCGGCCTGACCGCAACCGGCAAGGCCCTTGCCCATCCTGGAGGCCAGCGGATGCACCGGGCCGGGCTTGAAGGGGAAGGCGCCGGTCTTGAGCGGGCTGGGCACGCTCATCTGGCGCTGGGTCTCGGCATGGCCGCACTGGGGACAGGCGGGCGTTTCGTCGCCGAACGCCAGCTCCTCGAACCGGGCCCCGCAGGCGGGGCAGACAAAATCATACAGGGGCATGGAGCACTCCTTGCCATGTTTGGGGCCGCGACCGGGGCCGCGGGACAGTGAGGTGTATCGGCAGGCAGCCGGGACGGAAAAGCTCCGGCCTGCCTCTTGTCTGTAACGTTCCGCTGCTTATATAAGCAGCATATGAACGATGGCAAGAGCGGGCCCGGCTTCTTTGTCGGGGCGGGACGCCTTGCCGCACAGGAGTGTCACGATGAAAAAGATTCTGCTGCTGGCCGGCGATTATGTGGAAGATTACGAAGTGATGGTGCCTTTCCAGATGCTGCTGATGCTGGGCTACGAAGTCCACGCCGTCTGCCCGGGCAAAAAGGCCGGCGACTTCGTGCGCACGGCCGTCCATGACTTCGAGGGCGACCAGACCTACAGCGAGAAGCGCGGCCACAACTTCGCCATCAACCATGACTTCGACAAGGTCGATGTGGCCGATTATGCCGGTCTGGTGGTGCCCGGCGGGCGCGCGCCCGAATACCTGCGCCTCAACGAGCGCGTGCTGGAGATCGTGCGTGAATTCGACGCCGCCGGCAAACCCATCGCCGCCATCTGCCACGGCCCCCAGCTGCTGGTGAGCGCGGGCATCCTCAAGGGCCGCACCTGCACCTGCTATGCGGCGGTCAAGCCCGATGTGGTGGCCGCGGGCGCCACCTGGCATGACTTCAACGCCACGGCCAGCAACGCGGTGGTGGACGGCAACCTGGTCACGGCTCCGGCCTGGCCCGCGCATCCGGCCTGGATCGCCGCCTTCGTCAAGCTGCTGGGCGCCCAGATCAGCATCTAGCCGGTAAATATCCCCTGACGGGAAAAGAGGGAGCCCTGCCTTGCGGCACGGCTCCCTCTTTTGGCATCTGGCGCTGGCCGGTTGAGCGCCCGGGGCGCGAGACTGCACTCCACCCGCCATGCGGGGGCGGGCCGGTCAGCGTGTCCGTCCGCTCCCTGCGGCATCGGCAGCGGCACTGCGGCGAGGGCCCTCCCTGGAGCCCCCCGGCAACGAGGCCTAGTCCGCCAGCGGTTCCACCAGCAGGCCCTTGTCCGTGACGGAAAGGGGACGCACGGCCAGCAGGTCGCGACCGGGATGGGCCCCGGCGGGCAGGATGCAGGGCACATAGAATTCATTGACGCCCTTGACGGCCTTGCGACGGCGGGCAGGGGCCTGGCCGGGGGCGGGGCTGTCGGCGGCCAGCAGCATGCGCGGCAGGGCCAGCTGGGCCTGCCAGAAAGCCTGACGGCGCTCCTCCACGGCGGCGCGGACACGGGCGGCCCGCTCCTGCTTGACCTGCTGGGGCAGGTGCCCGTCGAAACGGTCGGCGGCGGTGCCGGGGCGGCGGGAATAGGGGAAGACGTGGGCACAGCTGAAGGGCGTCTCGCGCACGAAATCCAGCAGGCAGGCCACATCTTCCTCACGTTCGCCGGGGAAGCCCGCGATGATGTCCGCCCCCAGGCCCATGACGGGCCAGTGGGCGCGCAGGCGTTCCACGGCGCGCTGGAGCATGGCCGCCGTGTAGTGGCCGCGCCCCATGCGGCGCAGCACGGGCTGGCTGGCATGCTGCAGCGAGATGTGCAGCTGCGGGCAGAGCATGCGGCAGGACATGAGGGTCTCCACCCCTTCGTCATCAAGCTGCGAAGGCTCCAGGGAGCTGATGCGGAAGCGGCCGCGCCCGGCGAATTCCGGGGCCAGGGCGGCATCCAGGCGGCGGAGCAGGCTCCAGAAATCCCCGAAAGCGGCATGGTCCCGGCCATACTGGCGCAGATTGATGCCCGAGATCATGATCTCGGCATGTCCGGCCAGCAGCAGGCGCCGGGCCTCGGCGATGACGTCTTCCGGCGGACGGCTCAGGCAGCGGCCGCGAGTGAGGGGCACGATGCAGTAGGTGCAGCGGTGCTGGCAGCCGTCCTGTACCTTGAGCACGGGGCGGGCGCGCCGGAAGCCGCTGATGGCAAAGGGCGGGTAGGAGGGGGCCCGCGTTTCTTCCGCCGGAGCCCGGGCTTCTTCCGTCCAGGGCCCGGCCAGCAGCAGGCGCTTGTCGCCCTGGGGCAGGACGAGGTCCGGCTGCACGCAGTCCTCGTGGCCGTGCCGGCGGAAGTCCTCGAACAGGCGGGCCGCACAGCCGGTCAGGATGAGGCGGGCGGCGGGGGCCGCACGGCGCAGACGGAACACGGCATTGCGGGCATCGCGTTCGCCCCGGGCCGTGATGGCGCAGCTGTTGACGCAGACCACATCCGCCTGGGCGGGGTCGTCGCACTCCACACCGCCACGGGCCTGCCAGGCCTCGCGCAGGGATTGCGTTTCGTACTGGTTCACCTTACAGCCAAAGGTAATGAAGAAGAATTTCCATGCTTGCATGGCTGCTATGTAGGGCAAAGGCCGTCCCCTTGACAAGAGGCGGCCGGGACCCGCTGGAGATGGACGATGAAAGGACGTGTGTGGCGGCATCCCTCCCGCTGGGGCGGGCTGCTGCTGTGGCTGTGGCTGCTGCCGCTGTGCTGTATGGCGGAGACGGATGGCGGTGAAAAGGGCGGGGCGCTGTCCGGCCTGTCCGCCGAGGACCGCATCAACCTGCTTTGCCTGCGTTCGGCCTATCCGCAGATAAGGGCCGTGGAATCCGGGCCCGAGGGCATCTGGCTGCGCCTGGAAGGGGAGCGGCGGGTGCTCTATGCCTCGGCAGCGGAACTGGCCGCCCATCCTTATGAGGATGCGACCCTGCTGGACAGGGAGCAGCGCCTGGCCCGGCGTCTCGATCCCGCACGCATGGATGTCTCGCTGCGCGCCAGCATGCACCTGCCCTATCTGCCGGACCCGGAACGGGCGGCCACGCCGCTGGGCTATTCGCCCGGTCGCTGGCGCAGCTATGCCTTTTTGAAGGCCCTGTACGGCGCGGACGCGGCCGCGGTCCGCCGGGGGCTGGGCGGGACCTCCCTGCAGGGCCGCAAGGTGCGGATGAGCGGGGCCGCCGTGCGGGCGCTGGCCGCTGTGGATGGCCGTTTGCGCGAGACCGTGCGGCGGCGGCCGGAGCTCAGGCCCTGGCTGGTCTCGGCCGGAGGCTTTTTGTGGCGCCCCATCGCCGGGGAGCAGCGCCTGAGCCCGCATTCCTTCGGTATCGCCATCGACCTGAGCCCGCAGCGGGCGCCGTACTGGCGCTGGGCCAGGGTGGAGCGGCATCCCCTGCAGCAGTCCTACGACAGCGAGATCGTCCGGGCCTTCGAGGCCGAGGGCTTCATCTGGGGCGGCAAATGGCACGAATATGATCTGATGCACTTCGAATACCGGCCCGAGATCATGGCCAAGGCCCGGCTGCTGCACCAGCTGGAGACGGCGGGCGGGAGCGCGCTTGAAGGCGCCCCGGGCGGGCCCGGCCGGGATGGCGGGAAAGCCGCCTCCCTCCAGGATCCGCCTGCCCTGTCCCGGACGGAAGGCAATAACAGCTGAAGGGCGCGTATCCCCGCGGGCCGCTCCCCGGCAGGGCAGCGGCCCGGGGATGACCTGGGGCGTGAGACGGCGGCGCAGAAAGCGTCCGCAAAAAAAGGAGGGGTCCCGCGGGGCCCCTCCTGTGTCGTCATCATGGCAGGACAGGCTAGTCCTGGCCGGTGGCCGCAGCCTCGTCCACGACCCAGATCAGGTCGCCCACGCCGGGGCGCACCATCTGGGCGGGCAGGGTGGGTTCGGCCAGCAGGTCCAGCACCTGGCTCAGCACCTGATGCTTTTCCTTGCCCGTGACCAGGAACATGCAGCAACGGGAGTTGTTGATGACCGGCAGGGTCAGGGTCAGGCGGTCGGCCTTGCGTTCGGGCACATACTGGTCGATGACCAGGCGTTTGCGCTCGGCCAGGGCAGGGGAGTTGGGGAAGATGGAGCCGGTGTGGCCGTCATCGCCCATGCCCAGGATCATGAAGTCGAAGCGGGGCAGGTCGTTGGGCCCGATGTTGAAGTCCTGGCGGATCTGCTGCTCGTATTTGACGGCGGCTTCCACAGGGTCGATGTCGCCGCGCATGCGGTAGAAGTGGGTGGCGGGCACATGGCTCAGCAGCTCGCGGCGGGCAAGGCCGTAGTTGCTGTCCGGGTGTTCGGGGCCCACGCAGCGTTCGTCCACCCAGAAAAAGGTCATCTTGTCCCAGGGCAGGCGGTCGGCCCAGTCTCTGGCCGCCAGCAGACGGAACAGGGGGATGGGCGTCTGCCCGCCGGAAAGGGCGATGCGGAACACGCCGCGCTCGGCCACGGCTTCCTCACAGGCGGCGGCCAGGATATGGGCGGCGCGCTCGGCCATGGCGGCAGGATCTTTATGGATATGCACGGAAAGATGGATGGATCTGCTGCGCGCTTTCATGGTGGTCTCCTTATTATGGACTGTGCAATAAAAACGGCGCGGCGCGGGATGCCGCCCGTGTTGCTGGCATTTCCTTCAGGACGTACCACCATAATGCAGGCCGGTGCCGGCGGCAAGCCCCCAGAGGCCTGTCCGGGGATATCTGGGGGGCGGGAAGGCCGCGAATCCCCTGCCCTGCGCTGTCCGGGAACAGAAAAAATTTTTCCTGTGATTCAGGGATGCTGCTTTTGTGCCGGCGGGTGTCCGCTGGTGCGCAGGGCGTCGCATTCCATGACGGGGCGGGAGGTGTCCAGACGGGGACGCAGGCGCAGGGGCAGGGGCGTGCCCGTACGGCGGGGCGCCATGTCCAGGCGCAGGACGCACCAGGCCCCGAAGGGCAGGCGGGAGAGGGCCGCGGCGCGCACCTTCGTCCCGTGATGCCAGCGGCAGGCGGGCCGCCAGAGGCAGCTTGCCGCGTGCAGCCGTCCCGGACGGGCGGCCAGCAGGCGCCAGACCGTCCAGAAGGGCAGGGAATGCCCGGGCCAGGCATGGCGACGCCCGTGCAGCCGCCAGGCCAGCCAGGGCAGCGAGGCGCTGTTCCAGAAGGTGATGATCAGACCGCAGGCCGCCACGCGACAGGCTTCGCCCAGTGCCGCGGGCAGGGCGGCGGGCGGCAGTTCGTCGGCCCGCAGCAGCACCCAGTCGAAGCTGTTGTCGTCAAAGGGCAGCCAGTCCGGGGCCGCGGCTTCGATCTCCACGCCTTGCGGGGCCCGGTGACGGGCCTGTTCCCGCAGGGCCGGAGAGGGCTCGCAGGCGCTCAGGTCGAAGCCGCCCTGCCAGAGCGGGGGCAGGATATGCCCCGCGCCGCAGCCGGCCACCAGCAGTTCCCTGCCCCGGCGCGGCCAGGGGGCCAGCATGGAGAGCAGCAGGGCTGTCCTTTCCGGCAGGGCGATGTGCTGGTGGAACGGGTGTGGGGGCTGGAGGGGCATGCGGGCTCCTTGGTGGGGGTTCTCTGTCCTGTTACTGTAGGGCCTGCCGGAGGGTCAGGCAAGGGGGCTGCGGGATGCGTCCCCGCTCCCGCAGGGGGAGCGGGCCTGCGGGAGAGGGAAAGAGGGGCCGGTGGATACGGCTCAGGGGGCGACGTCTGGCTGCGGCGCGCGCAGGACCAGCAGCAGGATCTCGGAAGGCACGCCCAGGCGCAGGGGAAAGCCGCCCCACAGGCCGCTGCCGGGCCCCACATACAGCCGGGCCTTGTCCCGGGCATACCAGCCGCGCACGAAGCCGCCGTTGAACAGGGCCACGCCCTGATCCAGCAGCAGGGCCAGCCCGCCGTGGGTATGGCCGGAAAGCTGCAGGTCGATGTCCGGGGCCGTCTGGAGGAAGAGCTCCGGCTTGTGGGCCATGAGGATGCGCGGCCGGGGCGTCCCCTCCAGGGCCGTGTGCGGATCGGGGCCGGGCAGGCCGAAGCGTCCGGCCGCATTGTCGGTGACACCGGCCACGGTCAGGTGGCTGCCCCGCACCGGCAGCACCACGGCCCCGTTCTCCAGCAGGGTGATGCCGTGGGCGCGCAGCACAGGCCGCCAGGCGGGCAGGCCGGAATAATATTCATGGTTGCCCGGGCAGGCGAAAACGCCCAGCGGCGCCCGCAGGTCGGCCATGGGAGCGAAATCCCCGCGCCGCAGGGCGGGGCTGCCGTCCATGAGGTCGCCCGTGAGCAGGATGAGGTCCGGCCTGAGGGCATTGGTCCTGTCCACCACGGCCCGGGTCCATGCGGCGGGAAAGTTGCGGCTGATGTGCAGGTCCGTGAGATGGGCCACGCGCAGGCCGTCCAGGGCGGAGGGCAGACCGGGCAGGACGATCTCCTGCGTGCGGACCTCGGGGATGCGCAGGGCCGCGGGCACGGCCAGGGCCGTCATCACCAGGGCCATCAGCAGCAGGACGGCCATCTGCCGGTTGCTGCCGGGCAGGGCCGGAAGGCCCGGACGCAGGCGGCGTGCCAGCCACCAGACAAGGCAGGCTCCGTCCCGGAGCAGCGAGAGCAGGGCCAGCAGGAAGAAGAGCACATGCGGCACGCCCGTGCTGACCAGGACCCAGCGCGGCAGCTCGGGGTTGAAGGTGGCGTAGAGCAGGGAAAAGATGTGCAGCCGGAAGCCCACCAGCAGTACCAGCAGGGCCAGCAGCATCTTGAGCGGCCGCGTGCAGCGCAGGGGCAGCACGCAGCGGACCAGCATGTAGACGCAAAGGAGGGTCGTGACGATCTTGAGCATAGGCAGGGACGAAGCGGAGCGGGGGGCGAGGCTCCGGGACAGGCGGCAGGGAGAGCGCCCGGGGAACGCCGGGGCCGGATGGGGGAAGGAGGGGCATCCCCGGGGGACGCCCCTCCCGAAGGGGCCTAACGGGCGGCGATGGCTTCCACTTCCACCTGGGCGCCCAGCGGCAGGCTCTTGATGGCCACGCAGGAACGGGCGGGGAAGGGTTCGCGGAAGTACTTCTTGTAGACTTCGTTGACCTTGGGGAAGTCGTTCATGTCGGCGATGAACACGGTGGTCTTGACCACATGGGCGGTGGTCAGGCCCTGGGATTCCAGCAGGGCCACCACGTTCTTGCAGCACTGCTCGGCCTGGGCGCAGATGTCGCCTTCCACCAGCTTGCCGGTGGCGGGGTCCAGCGGGATCTGGCCGGAAAGGAAGAAGATGTCGCCCACGCGGATGCCCTGGCTGTAGGGGCCCACGGCGGCGGGAGCGTTGGGGGTGCTGATGACGTCCTTGTTCATGGGGAACTCCTTGGATGTTGCTGCTACTTGAAGACAGGCAGCAGGTTGAAGACGTACAGGGTGTGGCAGACGGCCACGATGATGCCGTAGACCAGCAGCAGGGGCACGGTGGTGGAGCCGCCGGGCACGCGGTACAGGCTGGCCTGGAACTTGCGGCGGCTGGCGCGCAGCAGCAGGGCGGGCACGATGACCGACCAGATGGAGGCCGCCAGACCGGCCCAGCCGATGGCGGGCAGGAAGCCGTCGGGCCAGATGATGCCGCCGATCATGGGCGGCACGAAGGTGATGAGCATGGTCTTGGTGCGGCCCAGGCGGCTGTTGTCGAAGCCGCACAGGTCGGCCATGTAGTCGAACAGGCCAAGGCCCGCGCCCAGGAAGGACGTGGCGATGGCGAACAGGGCGAAGGCCTCCAGCATCTTGAGGATGATGCCGCCCAGGCTGGTGCCGGAAGCGGCCACCAGGTCGCCCACGTTGGTGATGTGCTTGAAGTCCTCGCGCGGGATGATGCCGTCGGCGGCGGCGATCCAGACCACATAGCAGAGCAGGGCGATGACCGTGCCGATGCGCAGGCAGCTGTTGATGGTGCGGGCGTCCTTGCCCAGATATTTGATGAGGCTGGGCACCGAGGCGTGGAAGCAGAAGGAGGTCAGATAGGTGGAGGCCGCGCCGAAGATGAAGATGAATTCGCCGCTCTGGCCATCCAGGCCCAGCATGGCATCCAGGCGGGCCTGGCCGATCATGCCGCCGATGGACAGCAGGAAGGTGATGACCATGCCGCCCATGAGGATGGCGGACAGGCGGTCCACCGCCCTGGAGCTCCACCAGACGCAGGCCGTGAGCAGGATGGTGAAGATCAGGCTGGTGAGGACGCGGGGCGGCGTGATGCCCCAGCTGGACTGCAGGGCATGCTGGACCACGGAGCCGCCGCTGCTGACGTAGGCATAGACCAGCGTGTAGAGCACGAAGGCCACGGAAAAGCCGTTGAGCACGCTCCAGAAGGAGCCCAGGGTGTTCTGCACCAGGGTGTGCAGGCTGTCGCCGGGCTCGAAGAGCAGGTTGACTTCAAGAATGGCCTGGCTGGCGCGCAGCATGCAGAACCACGAGAGCAGCATGAGCACCATGGACCAGTTGAACCACATGCCGGCCGAGGTCATGGGCAGGGCCAGCATGCCCGCGCCGATGGCCGTACCGGCCACCATCATGGAACCGCCCAGAGTGCGTTGGAAACCCTCACCGAAAATGAACTTCATGAATCCTTCTCCCCGGAATCAGACGTTACGGGACGCGTTGCCCAGAAGTTGGAGAGCAGCGCGCCGGAAATGTTCTGCCAGACGCTGAACAGGGCGCCGGCAATGGCGGCGGCAGGCGTGAAGTGCGCCAGCGCCAGGGCTGTGGCCAGCCCGGAATTCTGGGTGCCTATCTCTATGGCCAGGGCGCGGCGGCGCGGCGGCGAAAAACGCAGCCGGCAGGCGGCGAACCAGCCCACGGCCAGGCCAAGGCCGTTATGGGCGATGACCGCCGCGAAGATGGCGGGCCCGGCCGAAAGGATGTTCCGCGCATTGACGGCGATGATGCCGGCGATGACCAGGGTGATGACCAGGGCCGAGGCCAGCGGCAGGAAGGGCATGAGCCTGTCCACCAGGCCGCGCTGGAAATGGTGCAGCAGCAGGCCCAGCAGCACGGGCACCAGCACGATCTTGACGATGGACCAGAACAGGCCGCCCATGTCCACCGGCACCCAGACGCCGCCCAGCAGCCAGGTCAGCGGCGGGGTCAGCAGCAGCGAGACCAGGGTGGCCGCCGCCGTCATGGCCACGGAAAACGCCACATCGCCGCGGGCGATGAAGGTCAGCACGTTGGAGGCCGTCCCGCCCGGGGCCGTGCCCACCAGGATCATGCCCATGGCCAGTTCCGGCGGCAGGGCGAACACATGGCACAGACCGAAGGCCAGCAGCGGCATGCAGCCGAACTGCACCACCAGGCCCAGCCCCAGGTCACGGGGGTGCCGCAGCACATGGCTGAAGTCCTGCCAGTGCAGGGTCATGCCCATGCCCAGCATGATGATGCCCAGCATGGCGGAAATATGCGGCGCCACCCAGGAAAAGATCCAGGGCTGCCACAGGGCCAGCGCCGAGAAGGCGATGATGATGCCACCCATGAAGCGGGTCAGGGCGACACTGAGCCTGCGCAGAACCGACAGCATGCGGCCTCCTCCTTTGCGGACAGGATGAACCATGCATCTTGGCAGAGTCAGGGCGGCAAATCAAGCCGTTCATCCGGCCGCGGGAACAGGCGGGCCTCCGGCCGGGGATGCGGCCCAAAGGCCGCCCGCGCTCTCCGGCCGCCGGGCGTGTGCCCGTGCCTGCGGCGCGTGCTTGAAATGTGGCGCAAGCCCGGCTAGACTGTACGCCCTGCCGGCCTGGCCGGCACACATCACTTTTGAGGATACTATGAGCAACGAACCGGACAAGATCATTTATTCCATGATCCGCGTGTCCAAGCGCCACGGCCAGAAAGAAGTGCTGAAGGACATCTCCCTCTCGTACTTCTACGGGGCCAAGATCGGCGTCCTGGGCCTCAACGGCGCGGGCAAGTCCAGCCTGCTGAAGATCCTGGCCGGTGTGGACGAAGCCTTTGACGGCAAGACCGTGCTGGCTCCCGGCTACACCATCGGCTATCTGGAGCAGGAACCCCTGGCCGGGGAGACCCGCACCGTGCGCGAGGTGGTGGAAGAGGGCGTGAGCGAACTCATGGCCATCGCCAGGGAGTTCGAGGAAATCAATGCCCGTTTCGCCGAACCCATGGAACCTGAGGAGATGGACGCCCTCATCGAGCGCCAGGCCCAGGTGCAGGAACTGATGGACCACAAGGGCGTGTGGGATCTGGATGCCCGGCTGGAAATGGCCATGGACGCCCTGCGCTGCCCGCCGGCCGACATGCCCGTGGACAAAATCTCCGGCGGCGAGCGCCGCCGCGTGGCCCTGTGCCGCCTGCTGCTGCAGGCCCCGGACATCCTGCTGCTGGACGAACCCACCAACCATCTGGATGCCGAGTCCGTGGCCTGGCTGGAGCGTTACCTCTCCACCTTCCCCGGCACGGTCATCGCCGTGACCCATGACCGCTACTTCCTGGACAACGTGGCCGGCTGGATCCTGGAGCTGGACCGCGGCCGGGGCATCCCGTGGAAGGGCAACTACTCCTCCTGGCTGGAACAGAAGCAGAAGCGCCTGGCCGGTGAGGAAAAGGCCGAAGCCGACCGCCAGAAGACCCTGGCCCGCGAACTGGAGTGGATCCGCATGTCGCCCAAGGGCCGCCACGCCAAGGGCAAGGCCCGCATCAACGCGTACGAAGCCATGCTCTCCCACGAGAGCGAGAAGCGCGCCCCGGATCTGGAGATCTACATCCCGCCGGGACCGCGCCTGGGCAAGAGCGTCATCGAACTCGCCGGCGTCAGCAAGAGCATGGGCGACCGTGTGCTCATGGAAGATGTCAATGCCATCATCCCGGCCGGTGCCATCGTGGGCATCATCGGTCCCAACGGCGCGGGCAAGACCACGCTCTTCAGGATGCTGGTGGGCCAGGAACAGCCCGATACCGGCACCGTCAAGGTGGGCGATACCGTGCAGTTCGCCTATGTGGACCAGGGCCGCGAGTCCCTGGAACCGGGCAAGAGCGTGTACGACATCATCAGCGAGGGCCACGACACCATCAGGCTGGGCAGCCGCGAAGTCAACGCCCGTGCCTACTGCACGCGTTTCAACTTCCACGGTGCCGACCAGCAGAAGAAGGTGGACGTGCTTTCCGGTGGCGAGCGCAACCGCCTGCACCTGGCCCGGATGCTGAAATCCGGCGCCAACGTGCTGCTGCTGGACGAACCCACCAACGATATCGACGTCAATACCATGCGCGCCCTGGAAGACGCCCTGGACAACTTCGCCGGCTGCGTGCTGGTGGTGAGCCACGACCGCTGGTTCCTGGACCGCATCGCCACGCACATCATGGCTTTCGAGGGCGACTCCAGCGTCATCTTTTTCGAGGGCAACTTCAGCGAATACGAGGAAGACCGCAAGAAGCGCCTGGGCAAGGAGGCGGAGACCCCGCACCGGCCCAAGTTCCGCAAGCTGACCCGCTGATGCCCGCCGCGGCTGCCCCGTTGCTCCGTGCCCCTGCCGGCACGTCCGCCTCGGGGCAGCCCGGCCCTTGCCGCCGGGACATGCCGGCAGGCAGGGCCTCCCCGGAGGCGCGGCATGGTGCCGCGTCCCCGTCCCGGCCGGGGCACCCTTCCCGGCCTTTTCCGACGCATTCCTGTCCGGGGCGTCCGTCCCGGGTATCCCGTTTTCCTTCCCCGGTCTGGACCCGGGCCGCCTGCCGGTCCCGGACAGGACGACATCACTGACTTGGAAAGTCAGGAACAGGATGATGAAGCAAAAGACAACCGGACACCGTCGTATCCCTTTCCGCCTGCTGGGGGCCTCGCTCCTGCTGGCGGGCATGAGTCTTGTCCCCGTATCCGGGCCGGTCTGGGCCCGCGAGGGCGCCACCGCGGCCACGTTCGGCCTGGTGGACGAAGCGCCGCACACCTTCCTGCGTCCCGCACATGTTTCCCTCTTCCCCACCCATGCTCTGGTGCAGGGGGAAGAAGAGCTGGAGGTCCGTGTGCGGGACGGCGTGGGGCGTGTGGAACTTTTTGTGCCCGAGGGCGCCCGCAACCTGCAGTTCGATCTGGGGGACGTGCGTCTTGCCAGCTGGCGCAGCCGGGTGGCTCCGGCCGCCGTGGGCGATGGTGACGCCCGCCGCCGCCAGGACCTGCTGGCCCGCAAGCGCGCCGTGGAAGGCGAGCTGGAGGCCGTCTCGGCCCGTCTGGGCCTGTGGACGGCCCACGCCGGGGAACGGAGCCTTGAGGCCCTGGAAAAACTGGATGCCCGCATGGCCGAAGTCATCCCCCGGCTGCGTGAGCGCCAGGGCGCCCTGCAGCGGGAGCTGAAGACCCTCAGCAGCGTGCTGGTCAGCCTGCCGCGCGTGACGGAGAGCGGCCAGCTGGTGATCCTGCTGCTGGACGGCATGCCGGCCGGGAAGGTCCGCGTGCGCTATGCCTACACGCTGGACAACAGCGGCTGGGATCCCGTCTATGACCTGGACGCACGGCCGGAAGAAGGGATCGTGCGCGTGCTCCTGGCGGCCCGGCTGCGCCAGAACTCGGGCATGGACTGGCGCGGTTGCGACCTTTCCATCGTCTGGCAGGACGCCCGGCCGCTGGATGCGCCCGCCCTGCCGGTCTGGCGGGTGGACGAGGGCCCGGTGCCGCGTCCCTATGCCCGGGCCGCCGCGGAATTCAAGTCCGCGCCCGTGATGCTGGCCGACAGCGCGGCCGGCGCTCCCGCCGCGCCCGTGCCGGTACTGGACAAGGGCACCTATGCCCGCTGGGACCTGGGCCGCGTGACCCTGCCGCAGGGACAGGAACACCTCGTTTTGCGGCAGGAGGAATGGAAGGCCCCCCTGCAGTGGGTGGCCCGGCCCGACGGGCAGGGCAGCCCGGTGTGGCTGATGGTGGAACGGGTGCTGGACAGCACCCCCTGGCCTTCGGCACAGGCCGAGTTCTCCGTGGACGGCCTGCCGGTGGGCTCTGGGCGTTTCGTGCCCGAGGGCAACAGGGTGCGCCTTTATTTCGGGGTGGACCCCCGGGTGTCGGTGACCACCACCACGGACGACAAGCGCCGTGGCGAGACCGGGATCATCGGCAAGCGCCAGACCTGGAGCTGGAACTGGACTTATACGGTGCACAATGCGCGTGCCCGGGCCGTGACGGTGCGCGTGGAGCGCCCCGAGCCCCTGCCGGTCAACAAGTCCGTGGACGTGTCGCTGGACGGTACCCGGCCGCAGAAGGGCGGGGACCACAGCCTGTTCTGGAAGGTGGAGGTGCCCGCGGGCGAGAGCCGCAGCATCAGCCACGGCGTGAACGTCAGCGCACCGGCCGAGCTGGACCTGAACCCTGTGGCACCGTGATGCTGTTTTTTTGACGTGATGCCCTTCCCGCCGTCGGGGCGGCAGAAGGGCAGAAGACAAGGGCGGGGCATCCCGCCCTTTTTCCGTTCCCGCCCGGGCTGTCCGCCGGGAGGGAAGCGGGAAGGGAAAGGCATCCGTGCATGCCTGGAGAGCGGGCATGGTATGCCGGGGGAAGGCGGGGACGTTTTTTGTAAAAACTGTCCCCGCCTTCCCCCGGACCCCCATCCACCCCTGAAAAAACGTTTGTCCAGGTCTGTCTGCCGGTCCCCGTCGCTGGCTGGAGAGGGAGCAGGCAGGGCATTTGTCCATATCAAGGATGGCAGGGAAAAAAGGCAGGCTGGTACCCGGCAGCATCGGCCAGGGCGATGCGCCGGAGAAGGGAGTGCCCTGGGCGCAGGGCAGCCCGGTCCATGCGGGGCGGCAGGCCGAAGGAGCGCGTGCGCGTCCTGCCGGGGCGGATACGGCAGGGCGCCCTCCGGGGGCACAGGGATGCGGTGCCGGTGCGCGCGGCACCGGCGGCCATGAGAGCAAGGCAAAATGCCGTATGTGATATTTTATAAAATAAAACCGGGGAGTTCCCCGGATTTTAGGCTTGCGGCCCGCGGGCGAGGGGCCTATAGTCGCGAACCTCTGCGGAGCTGTTCCGCTGTTTTCTGGCCTTAGAGGGAATGAGGTGCGTCATGTCAGAACATACGCTGCACTATGGTGATATTTCCTGGACCATGCCGGTGGCCGACAAGAACCTGGCGGCCGTGCTGGAGTCCAATCCTGTGTCTTTGCCGGTCATGGAACCGGATCAGGCCGTGCGTGAGGCCCTGCGCCATCCCATCGGCTCGCCCTGCCTGAAGGACATCGTCAACCCCGGCGAGAAGATCTGTCTGCTGGTGCCCGATGTGACCCGCTTGTGGCAGTCGCCCGCGGTCTACGTCCATGTGATGGTGGAAGAGCTCAACGCCTGCGGCATCCCCGACAGTGACATCCTCATCGTCACGGCCACGGGCACGCACCGTGCCCATGTGGGCGACGAACAGGCCCGCCTGCTGGGCGAGGACATTTGCCGCCGCATCCGCGTCATCGACCACGACTGCCGCGATACGGCCCATCTGGTGCATGTGGGCGATACCAGCCGCGGCACGCCGGTGTGGTTCAACAGCTACGCCATGGCCTGCGACAAGATCATCATCACCTGCGGCGTGGTCTATCACTTCCTGGCGGGCTTCGGTGGCGGCGGCAAGATGCTGCTGCCCGGCATCGCCGGGTACGAGACCATCCAGCGCCACCACAAGCAGGCCCTGAACCCCGGTTTCGGCAACGGCACCAATGCCGACGTGCGCAGCGCCAACATGGCGGACAGCAACATCTTCCATGCCGACATCTTCGAGGCCGCGGCCATGGCCCGCCCCTGCTTCGGCCTCAATGTGGTGGTCAATGACGACTACCGCATCCTCAAAGCCTTCGCCGGCGACTGGGTCCAGTCCCATGCGGCGGCCTGCCGTCTGGTGGACAGCATGGAGGGCGTGACCATCCACGAGCGCACGCCCCTGGTGGTGGCCAGCGCGGGCGGCTATCCCAAGGACATCAACCTGTACCAGACCATCAAGCTGCTGAGCAACGCCCTGAGCGCCGTGCAGCCGGGCGGGACCCTGATCCTGCTTTCCCGCTGTTCCGAAGGCTTCGGCAACCCCGACACGGAGAGGCAGATCTGTGCCTACAGCGACATGCAGGCCCGCGAGAAGGCCCTGCGCGATACGTTCTCCATCGGCAGCTATGTAGGCTTCCTGTTCGCCGAGGCGGCCGAGAAACACAACCTCATCCTGGTGACGGACATGGATGCCGCCCTGTTCGGCAAGACGAAGCTGCACGTCTGCCACACCCTGGACGAGGCCCTGGACATGGCCCGCCATTTCCTGGGGCAGGAGCTGGACGTGCGCACCACCATCATGCCGCACGGCGCCTCGACCCTGCCCAAGCTGGCGGTCTAGCGGCACCAGGCCGGCGCGGGCATCCCCGGGGTGCCCGCGTCAGGGACAGGAGGGCTTCCGGCCGGATGGCGCGGCCCGGGCGGTACGCCATCCGTGCCCGGGGCCGTGCCGTTTTCCCTGCCCTGTTTTTCCGGGGGAGGCCTGTTCCCCCCCGCCGGAAGGGGACGCCCGGCCGGCCGGGAAGCTGTGAAAAACAGCGCAGGCAGCGCGGCCTGCAAAGCCGGAAATCCCGCCAGCCCAGAGCTGGCGCGGGCTTTGGCAAATTGCCTGTCTTGGCGCAGAGTTGCGATTTTTTACAAGTATTTCAAGTTGTTAAAAAATACTTACAAAAAACCTGTGTTGACACTTGAGGCACCTTTTGCCATCTTGAGCGGGCAGAAGCGCTGCTACGAGCTTCATCGGGAATCCCGTGAGATCCGGGAGCGGACCCGCCGCCGTAAGTCGCAGAACCTGCTCCCCCCGTGGGCCACTGGCAGCCGCCGGGAAGGCCGGGAGCAGGGTGACGAGCCGGAAGACCTGCTTCTGCCGCTTGTCCATGGGGACAGCCTCACGGCAACGGGTTTTTGCCGCTGGGAAGGGACGTCATGACAGTCTGTCGCCGTATCGGCCGCCGGACGTCCGCATCTTTTTTCCACCTTTTTCGTGATTTTTCAGGGCCCGGGACCTCCCGCACAGGGAGGGTCTTTTGTGTTGACCCTAAAACGGGCCGCAACAACAACCATCTTGGATCTGGAGCAGGAAAACATGCTTGCGAGCATCATCAAGCGGGACGGGACCGAGGTCGCCTTCGATTCCGTCAAAATTCTCAATGCCATCACCAAGGCCAACAAGGCGTCCGGCGAGGACATGTCCCCCACGGATCTCCTGTTCGTCACCGAAAAGGTCTGCCGCAAGCTCGAAGCCCAGAACCTCCGCCATGTGGAAGAGATCCAGGACGTGGTGGAAGAGACCCTGATCCAGTACGATTACGCCAAGACCGCCAAGGCCTACATCCTGTACCGGGCCGAGCACACCAAGCGCCGCAACGCGGAATCGTACCTGATGGAGATCTACAAGACCCTGACCTACGCGCCCGCCATCGAGGAAGACATCAAGCGCGAGAACGCCAACATCGACGGCGATACGGCCATGGGCACCATGCTCAAGTACGGTTCCGAAGGGGCCAAATATTTCACCGACAACTACGTCCTGCCCAAGGACGCCTCGGCCGCGCACATCAACGGTGACATCCACATCCATGACAAGGATTTCTACATGCTCACCGAGACCTGTTGCCAGATCGACCTGATCCCGCTGTTCCGCAACGGCTTCTCCACCGGTCACGGCCATCTGCGCGAGCCCAATTCCATCGAGAGCTATTCCGCCCTGGCCTGTATCGCCATCCAGGCCAACCAGAACGAGATGCACGGCGGCCAGAGCGTGCCGCATTTTGATTACGCCATGGCCGGCGGCGTGGCCAAGACCTTCCGCAAGGAATACCGCCATGCCTTCACCGCCTTCGTGCGCATCAGGACGGGCATGGATGCCGCCCGGGCCGAGGAGTTCAGCCAGCAGATCCTGCTGCCCGTGATGCCCGCCATCCGCATGGCCGATGTGGACGAACTGGGCAAGCGCCTGGAAGGCCTGGTGGCCGGGAACGAGCGCGAGCTGGTGCGTGCCGCCCATGCCTACGCCGCCGAGGAAGCCCTGCGCATCACCGACCGCCGCACCTATCAGGCCATGGAAGCCTTTGTGCACAACCTGAACACCATGAATTCCCGCGCCGGCGCGCAGGTGCCCTTCAGCTCCGTCAACTACGGCACCGATACCTCCGCCGAGGGCCGCATGGTGGTGCGCAACCTGCTGCTGGCCACCCAGGCCGGTCTGGGCAGCGGCGAGACATCCATCTTCCCGGTGCAGATCTTCAAGGTCAAGGAAGGCGTCAACTACAACGAAGGCGACCCCAACTACGACCTGTTCAAGATGGCCATCAAGACCTCGGCCATGCGCCTGTTCCCCAATTTCAGCTTCCTGGATGCGCCGTTCAACCTGCAGTACTACAAGCCCGGCGACTACAACAGCGAAGTGGCCTACATGGGCTGCCGCACCCGCGTGCTGGGCAACGTGTACGACCCCGACCGCCAGGTGACCTGCGGCCGCGGCAACCTGAGCTTCACGTCCATCAACCTGCCCCGTCTGGGCATCGAGGCCAGGGGCGACCAGGACCGCTTCTTCCAGCTGCTGGATGACCAGATCGACCTGGTGTTCCGCCAGCTGCTGCACCGCTTCGACATCCAGTGCTCCAAGAAGGTGCGCAACTATCCCTTCCTGATGGGCAACGGCATCTGGCTGGATTCCGAAAAGCTGGACTGGGACGACAGCGTGGCCGAAGTGCTCAGGCACGGCACCCTGACCGTGGGCTTCATCGGCCTGGCCGAGACCCTGGTGGCCCTGACCGGCAAGCATCATGGCGAGAGCGAAGAGTCCCAGAAGCTGGGCCTGCGCATCGTGGAGCATATGCGCAAGCGCTGCGATGACGAAGCCGCCAAGACGCATCTCAACTTCACCCTGATCGCCACGCCTGCCGAGGGCCTGAGCGGCCGCTTCGTGGCCCTGGACCGCAAGAAGTACGGCGTCATCAAGGGCGTCACGGACCGGGAGTACTACACCAACTCCTTCCATGTGCCCGTGTATTTCCCCATCAAGGCCTTCCGCAAGATCGAGCTGGAAGCGCCCTACCACAGCTTCACCAATGCCGGTCACATCACCTATGTGGAGCTGGACGGCGATACCTGCAAGAACCTGGAAGCCTTCGAGACCATCATCCGTTTCATGCACGACAAGGGCGTGGGCTACGGATCCATCAACCATCCGCTGGACCGCGACCCCGTGTGCGGCTATGTGGGCGTCATCAACGGCCAGTGCCCCCGCTGCGGGCGCAAGGAGGGCGAGGCCGTGAGTCAGGAAACGCTCAAGATGCTGCGCCGCAAGTATCCGCACATGCCCCGCTGCTGCCGTTAGTTTCCGTCACTTTTTACCCCAAGAGGAGGAGCCTGGACCATGCTGATGAAATCTGAACTGACCGAGACCAAAGCCGAAGTGAAGATGGTGGGCGAAGGCGTGCCCTTTGAGCGCGTGCGCCGCATCACCGGCTATCTGGTGGGGACGCTTGACCGTTTCAACAACGCCAAGCGTGCCGAAGAACGCGACCGCGTCAAGCATGCCTAGGCTCCGCATCAGCGGCATCGTGGAAGAGTCCATCGTGGACGGCCCCGGCCTGCGCTATGTGGTCTTCACCCAGGGCTGTCCCCATCATTGCCCGGGCTGTCACAATCCGCAGACCCATGATTTCGACGGTGGAGAATTCCGGGACACGGACGACATCCTGCGCCAGTTCATGGAAAATCCCCTGTTGGCGGGCATGACCTTTTCCGGCGGTGAACCCTTCGTCCAGGCCGGGCCCCTGTGCCACCTGGCCGATGCCGTGCACGCCGCGGGCAAGAACGTCTATGCCTACAGCGGCTATACCTGCGAGGAGCTCTACGGCCTTGCCCGGAAGATGCCGGCCGTGGGGCAGCTGCTGGACAAGGTGGACGTGCTGGTGGACGGCCCCTATGTGGAGGCCCTGCGCGATCTGGAGCTGGACTTTCGCGGCAGCTCCAACCAGCGTGTCCTGGACAGGGCCGCCATCGAAGCCCTGCGCCCCGTGGAGGCGTGATTTTTAGCGGGGGCCCGGCAGGGGGAAGGGGCGTTTTTTGTAAGAACTCCCCCTTCCTTCCCCCAGGCCCCCATCCAACCCCGAAAAAACTTTTTCAGGGCTGCATGCCGGTCCCCATCGTTGTGCGACGGTGGCTGGTGTGGCAGCCCTCCTGTCAAAACGCCTGCCTTGTGCAGGCTTTTTTTGTCGCAGGAAAAGACGGCCTGCCGGCGGCAGTCCCGGAGGGCGTGTCCCGCTGTTGCCGCATGCCTCGGCCGGATGGCGGGGAAAGGGGGCTGTCTGTCGTCATGGCGGTGCCGAAGCGGACGCCTCAAGACCAGGGGCCGGGTGACCGATGTCGGCCTGGGGGCGATGTCTGTCCCGCCTGCGGGAAGACGGCGCGGCCTTCAGCATCCATACGGACACCGGGCGTGACGGCGTGCAGTGCGGCGTCGATCTGGCGGTTCCGCGTCATCTGGACGAGATTTCCGCCGTGCCGGCCAGCAGCCGTTGGTCTTCTCCCGGCATCCCCGGCCGCACGGGGCAGGGGGCTCCGGGAGAAGACTCCAGGCTAACTCGTGCGCAACAGGATCATGCCGATGATGAGCAGGCCCATGCCGGCAAAGGCGCAGGGCCTGAGACGCTGGCGCAGGAAGAGCCAGCCGCACAGCGAGGTGCCCAGAATGCCGAGGCTGCCCCACATGGCATAGGCCACGGCCAGATCCATGTACTGGACGGCCAGCGAGAGGCAGTAGAAGGCCAGACCGACCAGCGCCAGCGCGCCGATGCCGGTCAGGCGTTTTTTGAAGCCGTCGGAGCGGGCCAGCATGAGGTTGGCCGCCACGTCCAGCGCCGCGGCCCCGGCCACCAGACCGGCGGAAAGAAGGAGATGCAGCGTTTCTGTGCTCATGGCGGCCCCCTTATCCGGCATCGCGGCCGGCATGGACGGGATCCTGATCCTGGACAGTGCCGTGATGGACCAGCAGGGCGCCGCCCAGGGCGCAGAGCAGACCGGCCAGGCGTTGCAGGGAAAAGGGCTCGCCAAGGATGCAGATGCTGGAGAGCGTGATGAGGGCCAGGCCCAGGGCTTCCCAGAAGGCAAAGGCCACGCCCACGGGCAGACCGGTGGTGGCTTTGGCAAGGGAGTAGTAGGAAAGGCCGATGGCGATCCACATGAGGACAAGGCCGGCAAGGGCCGCGTGGGCAAAGCGCCAGCCAAAGGACAGCTTCATGACGGTCGTACCGGCGACCTCGAAAAGAATGGCCGCCAGCAGGCAAAGCCAGTGGTAGGGACGTGCGGGATTCATGATGCACCTTCCAGGATACACGGTCGAACGCAAAGGGCCCCGCAAGGGTATTGCGGAGCTGCAGCAGACGTGCCGGGCCGGAGCGGCCTGGCGGCAAGGGGCATCGGGATTACAGGTGGCTGCGCCAGTGTCGCTCTGCCATGACGGCGAAGAAAAGCCGTGAGAGGATGGGCAGAGGATGTTGCATCAGTATATGATAGGCCAGAAGATGGCGTGAAGCAAGCTCACCGCCGCCCCGGACAGGAGAGGGACGGGGACTGAAGGCGTGGAACGCTGATACGGGGCGATGGGCCCGCACCGCGCAAAGGTGCCGGAGGGCCCATGCCGGGAAGGCGTCCTTTTTGGGCAGGCCGGAAAGAGGCATGTGCCGCATGCGGAGCAGGCCCTGTGAAGGACGGCAGGCCCGGGAAGGGGGATGCTGACGGCGGATGCCGGGAGCGGAACCCGCCGGAGTCCGGCCTCCCCGCCTGTTCCAGGGATGCCGGAGGCATCAAAAAAGGGAAGGAGACGTGAGCTCCTTCCCTGTGCTGTTTGCCGTATCCGGGGGTTATTGCTGGGCGGCGATCCAGGCGTTGGCTTCCACAAGGTCGAGCGTGCCCTCGTACAGGGCACGGCCGCTGATGGCGCCCTGCAGGTTTGCCTGCGTGCTGAGCGGGTACAGGGCCTGCACATCGGCCAGCGTGGCCACGCCCCCGGCAGCGATGACCGGCACGGTGGAGGTCTCGGCCAGATGGCGCAGGGCCGTCAGGTTGACGCCGCACTGCATGCCGTCACGTTCGATGTCCGTATAGATGATGAAGGCCGCGCCGTCTTCCTGCAGGCGGGGCAGGACGTCGTCCACGCTCAGGCCGGCATCGGCCACCCAGCCCTTGGTCTTGAGGCGTCCGCCTTCGGCATCAAGGGAGACCCCGATCCGGCCGGGAAAGGTCTTGCAGAGGGCAGCAAAGGCCTCGGGCTGCTCCAGGGCCATGGTGCCGATGATCAGGCGCTGCACCCCGGCTTCAAGATAGGCGCGGGCCGTCTGCTCGTCACGGATGCCGCCGCCCAGCTGCACGGGGATATCCAGCTCGCGGCAGATAGCGCGCACGATGTCCCGGCTTTTGGGCAGCCCGTCGAAAGCGCCGTCCAGATCCACCACATGCAGCCAGCGGGCGCCCTTGTCCCGCCAGGCCACGGCGGCGGCCACAGGATCGGGGGAAAACACGGTGCTTTCGTGGGCACGGCCCTGTTTCAGGCGGACGGCCTTGCCGTCCTGGATGTCGACAGCGGGAAAGATAATCATAACTTCAGATCCTTTACGGCCTTGATCATGGCTTCGCGGGCCAGCTCCTCAGCAGTGACCCACTTGCCCTGGCGTTTGAAGAAGTCGCCCACGTTGAGCAGGTTTTCCGTCAGTCCCTGCTGCTCCACCTCGTAGACGGAGTGACCGATGATGGTGCCTTCCTTGATGTTCAGCAGGAAGAACTCCAGCCGCACATGGGCGGGTTCGGTGACACCGGCCGCCGAGCCCTGCCGGTCCCGCCAGGTGAGGACCTGCGGGATGAACAGGATGTCCGCCGACGTCTTGCGGGCGTATTCCACCCACAGGGGCAGGGCCTGGGGCCGCTCCGAGGTATGGAAACGCTTGAGGTCCGGCAGGGGACGGGTGCGGGGCAGGAAGTCGTAGGAACGTTTGGTCGTGGTGTACAAAACGTCACGCAGCTGGCGGTCCTGGGCCATGAGCACGTCACGGGCGGCCAGCCCCTGAGGCTGGGGGATCTGGCCCATGATGAGCTGGCTGGTGTCGCGGGGCTGGGTGAAGGGGGCCACCGCGATCTTGTACTGATGGGACAGCGAGCGCGGCACGTCCGCCGTGCTGGCAGGTTTGCGGTTGCAGCCGCCCGCCAGGAGCAGCAGGGACAAAAGCGCACACACTATCCACAGGAAACGGTTCTTCATCAATCCAGCCCTCCCTTGGTGCTGCGGATGACGTTCCCGCTACGCCGGACAGCCTGGGCAAGCGCCAGTCCCAGGCTTTTGGCGACGGATTCCAGAAGGTGGTGACCATTTTTGCCGTAATGCATGGTCACATGCAGGTTGCAGCGGGCGCTGCTGGCAAAGGCCTTGTAAAACTCCCGCCAGAGGTCTTTTTCCTCACCGGCGATGACCGGGGGCAGGAGCTCGTCACCGCGCCATTCCAGCCAGGGGCGCCCGGAAAGGTCGATGGTGACATCGCTCAGGGCCTCATCCATGGGGACGCGGCCGTAGCCCACACGGGCGATGCCCACGCGGTCCCCCAGGGCCTCCAGCACGGCCTGGCCCAGGACCAGGCCGATGTCCTCGGCACTGTGGTGGGCGTCGATGTGCAGGTCGCCCCGGCAGCGCAGGTGCAGGTCCATGCCGGCCCAGAAGGCCGTCAGGGTCAGCATGTGATCCAGCATGCCGAAGCCGGTCTGGATATCGGTCGTGCCCGAGCCGTCCAGGGTGAGGCTCAGGCTGATGTCGGTCTCGGCGCTTTTGCGGGCGTGCCGGGCCGAGCGCTGGGGCAGTGCAGTTTCCATCATCATTCCTTGTCCTTGGCGGGCGTTGCGGGCTCGTCGTCAGCGGCAGGGATTCCTGCCACGGCAGCGGTGTCGTCCTGCTGTGCTGCGGGCGTCGCCGCGGCGGTATCGCCGTCCGTGGTGGCTTCCTCCGCCGCGGGACTGTCCTGCGGCGTTTCGGAAAGCTCTGCCGCGTCCTGTTCCTCCGGTGCAGATGTCCCGTCCGTGGTGGCCTCGTCCGGCTCCGTGGCGGGAGCGGGCGTTTCCTCTTCTTCGGGCGGCATGCGCTGGGCGTCGTCATCGCTCATGGCAGTCATCGTGGCGGCAGCGGCGGCAGCAGCCACCGTCGTGCCGTCCGGGCCCTCGGGAGCGGGGGACGCGGGCGCGGGATCCGCAGGCGCAGGGTCGCCGGGCGTGCCGTCTTTCTCTTCCTTCTTTTCCTTCTTCTTGCGGCCAAAGGCCGCGGCCACCAGGATGCTGATCTCGTAGAGCAGCAGCATGGGCATGGCCATGAGCAGCTGGGAGACCACGTCCGGCGGCGTCAGGATGGCGGCCACGATGAAGATGCACAGGACGGCATAGCGGCGCGCCTTGCGCATCATCTGGGCCGTGATGACCCCCATGCGGGAGAGGAAGAAGGAGAACAGGGGCATCTCGAAGATGAGGCCGAACGCCAGGAGCAGCTTGATGACGAAATCAAGGTAGTCCGTGATGCGGGGCATGGCCTGGATCTGTGCGGACGAGAACCCCAGGAAGAAGTTGAAGGCATAGGGGAAGACGATGAAGTAGCAGAACACGCCGCCGCCGATGAAGAAGACGGCCGAGAGCAGGGCGATGGGCAGCAGGCCCTTTTTCTCTTCCTCGTACAGGCCGGGGGAGATGAAGGCCCAGATCTGATAGAAGATGTACGGGCTGGTCACGAAAAGGCCGGTCACGAAGGCCACGAACATGCGCACGAAGAAGGGTTCGGGCAGGGTGGTGTACATGGCCGTGCCGTGTTCGGGCAGAGCACTGAGCAGCGGGGCCGTGATGAAGTCGAAGATGGGCTCGACCACAGCCCAGCAGAGCAGGAAGCCCACACCGGCGGCGATGAAGCAGCGCACCAGGCGCCAGCGCAGCTCGTTGAGGTGATCCATGAGGCCCATGGTCTTTTCCTCGGGCTCGGGCGTCCCGCCGGCGCCGGCGGCGGCCGTGGCGGGCGGGACGGGGGGCTGGCCCGCGTCATCCCCGCCGTGCGGCGCGGGAGCGGCCACGGCATCAGGAGCCGGGGCGGCCGTATCCGGCAGAGGTTCGGCAGAAGCTTCCGCAGCCGCGGAGGCGGCATCGTCTGCCCGGGCTTCGGGAGTGGGGGCAGCAGGCTGCTCCACAGGGGCGGGGGCTTCCTCGGCTTCGGCCCGGGCCTTGGCAAGGGCCTGGGCCAGAGGGCTGTCCGCCGGAGGTTCGGGCACGCCGTCGGCCGCTTCTCCGGCCGCGGCGCCAGGGACGGTGGTCTGCGTCTCCTGCGCAGGGGCTGTCATGGATGCGGGCGACGGCGCGTCCACGCCGGATGCCGGTTCAGGCCCTGTACCGGAAGTCGCGGCAGGAGCGGCCCTGTCCGCGGCGGCTTCGGGCAGATCTTCGCCCGCCGCTGTTTGCGGGGCCTCGGAAGAGACGGGCGCGTCCTGCGGGGAAGGCGTGACCGTGACGGCCAGATCCTGCTTGTCCTGGATGGTGCTCATGCTTTTGCTCCGCTGGCAGGAGTGGCGGCAGCCGGGGCCGCCGTGGCAGGGCTGCCGGCTTCGGCCTGGGCCAGGGGGCTTTCCGCAGGCGGTACGGGCGCGGCAGCGGGGACGACTTCCGGCTGGGCGGCGGGACGGGCGGCCGCGGTCTCCGTGGCGGCAGGCGCGGCGCCAGCTGCGGGAGCCGCCTGCGTCTGGGGGGCCGCGGGTTGTGCGGCTGCCTGCGCCTGGGCGGCTGTCTGGGCCGCATGTTCGGCACGGGCTTCGGGGCTGAAAAATTCCTTTTCAGCTTCCTGCTTGCGCTTGAGATGCTCCTCCTGCTCCACTTCGGCATTCAGCGTGCGCTGAAAATCGGTGGAGACGCGGCGGAATTCTCCCATGGCCTTGCCGAGGGTGCGGGAAACACTTGCCAGGCTCTTGGGCCCCAGCACCACGAGGGCCACAAGAAGGATAACCAGAAATTCCGTACTGCCGATACCGAACATATCTTCCTCTGCTTTTTAGTCCTGTGCGTCAGGGACGCGGAAATGCTAAAACGCAAAATTACCTGAGCCCGCAGGCCTTGTAAAGTACATCGGCCGCCTGCCGCATCCACTCTTCGGCGGGGCCTTCCCGGCGGCTGTGCAGGCCGCTGCCCCTGGCCGGGCAGATGCCGCAGCTGTTGAATGCCGCGGCCGGGAAGGATAGACTGTCATGGTAAAAAATATCCTGAAAGCACCTGCCATCACGAGGGGGACCGGCTGTGGCATTCAGCAAGACGATACAGATGTATATTTTTGACGGCAATCCCAATGGCCGCATCATGTGCGAGCTCTCCAACTGGAACGGCCGTGTCTACAAGGTCTCGCGCAATGAGCTTTCCGTCTTTTCCCAGAGGGCCGATGCCGGGAACACCGGCGTCTACTTCCTGCTGGGGAAGGATGAGAACAATACGGATACCGTCTACATCGGTGAGGCGGAAAAGGTCTGCACACGCCTGAAACAGCATCTGCATGATGCGGACTACTGGAGCGATGCCATCGTCGTCATCAGCAAGGACGATCTGCTCAACAAGGCGCATGTGATATCTTGAGAACAGGTTCTATTGCCTGGCCCAGGATTCGGGGAGAGCGGTCATCCTCAACAGCACGATCCCCACATGCTCCTCGATCTCGGAATATGACGAGGCCATGTTGCAGGAGTTCATCGGCAACGCCCGTCTGCTCGTCAATACGCTGGGCTACAAGTCTTTCGATACGCTGGAAGAGAGCAGCGTGGGACAACAGGATGAGCCGACCTGCTTTTTCATCAAGACGGCCAAAGGGGCCGATGCCAGGGGACTTGTCGTGGCGGATGGCTTTGCCGTGCTCAAGGGCTCGGCCATCGCCGCATCGGTCGTGCCCAGCATGGCGAAAAGCCTGAGCCGTCTGCGCGACAGCCTGTTTGAGAAAGGGATCGTCGATGCGGAATTCCATTTTGTGAAAGACCATATCTTCACCAGCCCTTCTCTGGCGGCCTCTGTGGTCCTGGGCAGGAACGCCAATGGCCGTGCGGTATGGAAGACGGCGGGGAACAGGGCGCTGCGCGATGTGGAGGAAGACGGGCTGGCATAGCGTTGCGGCACCTTGATAAAAAAAGAGCCGACAGGCTTGGCTGTCGGCTCTTTTTTTATGCTGTCTTCACAGTGCGCCGGACTGTGGCCGGGAGCAGGGCCGTCCCGGGCCTTATTCCCACTCGATGGTGCTCGGGGGCTTGGAGGAGACGTCGTAGACCACGCGGTTGACGCCCTTGACTTCGTTGATGATGCGGCCGGACATGCGGGCGATGAGGTCGGCGGGCAGGCGGGCCCAGTCGGCGGTCATGGCGTCCACGCTGTCCACCACGCGCAGGGCGATGACGTGCTCATAAGTACGGCCGTCGCCCATGACGCCCACGGTCTTCAGCGGCAGCAGCACGGCAAAGCCCTGCCAGACCTTGCGGTACCAGCCGGACTCGCGCAGTTCTTCCTGCACGATCTTGTCGGCCTGGCGCAGGATGTTCAGGCGCTCTTCGGTGATCTCGCCCAGCACGCGGATGGCCAGGCCGGGACCGGGGAAGGGATGGCGCCAGACGATGGAATCGGGCATGCCCAGTTCGGCGGCCACCTTGCGCACTTCGTCCTTGAAGAGTTCGCGCAGGGGTTCCACCAGCTTGAGCTTCATGGTCTCGGGCAGGCCGCCCACGTTGTGGTGGCTCTTGATGACGGCGCTGGGACCCTTGTGGGACACGGATTCGATGACGTCGGGGTACAGGGTGCCCTGGGCCAGGTATTCCACTTCGGGTAGCTTTTTGGCTTCTTCGTCGAAGATGTCGATGAAGGTGTGGCCGATGATCTTGCGCTTCTTTTCGGGATCTTCCACGCCCTTGAGCAGGTCGAGGAAGCGCTTCTGGGCCTGGACGAAGTTGAGGTTCAGGTCAAAGTGCTCACGCAGGTAGCTGACCACTTCCTCGCCTTCGTTGAGGCGCAGCAGGCCGTTGTCCACGAAGATGCAGTGCAGGCGATGGCCGATGGCCTTGTGCAGCAGCACGGCCACCACGGTGGAGTCGATGCCGCCGGAAAGGGCGCAGACCACGTGCTTGTCGCCGATCTTTTCGGCCATTTCCCTGACCACGCGCTCCACGAAGCTGGACATGCTCCAGTCGGGCACGATCTTGCAGACCTTGAACAGGAAGTTGCGCAGCATGGCGTCGCCGTCCACGCTGTGGTGCACTTCGGGATGGAACTGCACGGCGTAGATCTTGCGGCTTTCATCGGCCATGGCGGCCACTTCGAGGGTGGGGGTGCTGCCGGTGATCGCAAAGCCGGGCGGGGGGGTCTTGACCTTGTCGCCGTGGCTCATCCACACGCGGCTGGCCTTGGAGCTGTCCAGGCCGTCCCACAGGGCGCAGGGGGCTTTCAGGGTCAGGTCGGCCGGGCCGTATTCGCGCGTCAGGGACTGGGCCAGTTCGCCGCCCAGGTTCTGGGCCAGCAGCTGCATGCCGTAGCAGATGCCCAGCACCGGCACGCCCAGTTCCAGGAAGCCCTTGTCCAGAGTGGGGGCATCGGCTTCGCCCACGCTGGCAGGACCGCCGGAAAGGATGATGGCCGAAGGAGCCATAGCGGCCACTTCGGCGGCGGTGACGTTGCAGGCATGGATTTCGGAATACACGCCGGCTTCACGCACGCGCCGTGCGATGAGCTGGGTGACCTGCGAACCGTAGTCAATGATGATGACCTTGCTGTGCGCCATGAGTGTTCCTTGCAATGTATGCGGACGCCGCCCGGAAGGGACGGCGTCCTTTTGTAGTGTCATGAACGGGCAGCCTGGCTGCCGGAAAACGGGATGCGGGCATCAGACGGCTGCGGGCGGTCGCTGCAGCGATCGCCCGCGGGTCGGAGACTAGTTGTCGATGCGATAGTTGGGGGCTTCCTTGGTGATGATGACGTCGTGCACGTGGCTTTCACGCAGGCCCGCCGCCGAGATCTCGCAGAAGGTGGTGTTGTTGAACAGGTCGTCGAGGGTGCGGGCCCCCACATAGCCCATGCCGGAGCGCAGGCCGCCCATGAGCTGGTAGATGGCCTCCATCACGTGACCGCGGTAGGGCACGCGGCCCACGATGCCTTCGGGCACCAGCTTCTTGCTGCGTTCCTGGAAGTAGCGGTCGGAGCTGCCGTCCTTCATGGCGTCGATGGAGCCCATGCCGCGGTAGATCTTGTAGGTACGGCCCTGGTAGAGGATGGTTTCGCCCGGGCTTTCTTCGGTACCGGCGAAGAGGGAGCCGATCATCACGGAGTGGGCGCCCACCACGAGGGCCTTGACGATATCCCCGGAGAACTTGATGCCGCCGTCGGCGATGCAGCAGCGGTCCATCTCGCGGGCGGCGCGGCTGCCGTCCATGACGGCGCTCACCTGCGGCACGCCCACACCGGCCACGATGCGGGTGGTGCAGATGGAGCCGGGACCGATGCCCACCTTGACGGCGTCGGCACCGGCTTCGAGCACGGCACGGGCCCCTTCGTAGGTGGCCACGTTGCCGGCCACCAGCTGGCAGTTGGGGTAGGCGGTCTTGACCTTGCGGATGGCCTTGAGCACGTTCAGGGAGTGGCCGTGGGCGGAGTCCAGGACGAGCACGTCCACACCGGCCTGGATGAGCTGTTCGGAACGCTCGTCACAGTCGCGGCCGATGCCGATGGCGGCGCCCACGCGCAGACGGCCGGCGCTGTCCTTGCAGGCATTGGGATATTTCTGGACTTTGTCGATGTCCTTCATGGTGATGAGGCCGCGCAGGCGGGCATTCTCGTCCACCACGAGGAGCTTTTCGATGCGGTGTTCGTGCAGGTGGCGCTTGGCTTCTTCCAGGGAGGTGCCCATGGGCACGGTGACCAGGTTCTTGCTGGTCATCACTTCGCCCACGCGGATGGCGGAGGCGTCCTCGATGAAGCGCACGTCACGGTTGGTGAGGATGCCCACCAGCTTGCCGTCGTCCACGACGGGCAGCCCGGACACGCGGAAATCCGCCATCAGGTCCAGGGCTTCCTGCACGGAGTTGCGGGAAGACACGGTAACGGGGTCAAGGATCATGCCGCTTTCGCTCTTCTTGACGCGTTCCACTTCCAGGCGCTGGCGTTCGATGGGCATGTTCTTGTGGATGATGCCGATGCCGCCCATGCGCGCCATGCTGATGGCCATGGCCGATTCGGTGACCGTGTCCATGGCGGCGGAGAGCAGGGGGATGCGCAGTTCGATGGAAGGAGTGAGCCAGGTGGAGATGTCCACGGCGTCGGGAGTCACTTCCGAAAAGCTGGGGACAAGCAAAATATCGTCAAAAGTCAGGGCCTTGCCGCGATTGGTGAACATATTTGCCTCGTAATGTGCTGGAATTGTTCAACAAAATTTAATATACAATCATATACGTTCCTCGTGTCCATGTCAATGCAAGAAAAGGGCCGGAACGGTCGCGGCAGCTGGCAAAAATCTTTACGGAACACGGGACGCGGGAGAAAGCTGACCGGTATACGGCATGTCCCGTTCCCGAAAGGCCACTGGCGGTGCGGGGACCGCGACGCCGGACATGCCTCTGAAGGGGCGGCGCCGCCCGGCTTTCCACGGGCAGGAGCGCGAAGGATGAACATTGATGAATATTATATAAGGATGGAAGCCGCGGCTCTGCCGCGTGCCCCCGGAAGGAAGGCCGGTTCGTATGGCGGGCTCCCTTCCGGCACGCACGGGACGGCAGACGGAGGGCGGCGACGTGGCAGACGACTGTGCCGGGATTCCCGGCTGGGGATCGGACAAAAGCCGTTACGGGAGCTCTGGTCGATGCCGGGGCGACGGGGCATGCCTTCCCGTGGCGGGGCTTTCCCGGCCGGGGAAGAGCCCGGGGGCGTGGCTCCGGCTGCCGTGCCCTGTTCCGGCGACAGGGCGGGGGCGGGCACGGACCCCGTGTTTTCGTGATTTTTTATGGGTTTTCACATCATATTTTTGTACGGATATTCCTGTGTATCTCATTAAAAAATTTGATTTTTTCTAATATGGAGAAGAGCGTTCCGCATCGGTGATATCGTTTTTCCATAATAATATTGACAAACAGATAAAAGGGGTTTAAAAATTTTTACAAGTTCGACGGGCAAGCAGGCTTGCGTGCCGCGGACTTTCAACAACGAGCTTTTGCTCCGGCCGTACCGGCCGGGATCCCTGCTCCGCTCCGCACAGGGCAGGGATGGGGTCCCGCAAGGGAAAAAGATCCCGCAGAGGGCGGGATCGAAAGATGCGGAAGTAATGAAGGAAGGTATATCATGAAGAAGCTTATGACTCTCGCTCTGGCTGCCGCTATGATGCTGGGTGCCGCTACCGGCGCCAACGCTATCGACTTCAAGGCCAAGGGCCAGTGGATCATGTCGTTCGACTACGGCATGCACGGTGATTTTGCCAAGAGCAAGGCCGCCCGTAACTCTGGTTACACGAATAGCAAGGGCAACGAAGACGAATTCGAAGCCCGCCAGCGTGTCCGCCTGCAGTTGGACGCCGTGGCCTCCGAATCCCTGTCCGGTACCGTGTTCTTCGAAATCGGTGACCAGCTTTGGGGCCAGAATGAGACCGGCGGCGCCTTGGGTGCTGACAACAACAGCGTGGTGGAACTGAAGCGCGCCTACATCGACTGGATGGTTCCCCAGACCGACCTGAAGGTCCGCATGGGTATCCAGGGCCTGGCTCTGCCTGCCTTCACCACCAACGCTTCCCAGATCCTCGACGATGACGTGGCCGCCGTCAGCCTGAACTACCAGTTCAACGAAAACGTGGGCCTGACCGCTTTCTGGGCCCGTCCGTACAACGACAACTACGGTTACAAGAGCACCGATGCTGGTACCAAGTGGGACAACTACATGGACAACATGGACATGTTCGCTGTGCTGCTGCCCCTGACCTTCGACGGCGTGAAGGTGACCCCCTGGGTCATGTACGCTGCCATGGGTCCCGGCATGTATGGTGATGGCACCAAGAGCTATGGTTCCGCTTGGGGACGTGCTTCCAAGGGCCTGGTGTCCGGTTTTGTGGGTACCGATAACAATGACTCCTACGGCAATGCCTTCTGGGCTGGCGTGACCGGCGAAGTGACCTACTGGGATCCCTTCCGCATCGCCTGGGATGTGAACTACGGTTCTGCTTCTTACGAAGACGAAAAGATGAACCGCGAAGGCTGGCTGGCCAGCCTGCTGCTGGAATACAAGCTGGATTGGGGTACTCCCGGCATCTACGGCTGGTATTGTTCCGGTGACGACAGCAATCCGCGGAACGGTTCCGAGCGTATGCCTGTGGTGAGCGCCAACGGCAACAATGACTTCTCCAACTTCGCCTTCAACGGCAACCCCTACATCGCCCGTGAATGTGTCCTGGGTTCCACCATGGTGGGTACCTGGGGTGTGGGTGTTCGCCTGAAGGACGTGAGCTTCCTGGAAGACCTGAAGCACACCCTGCGTGTGAACTTCATGGGCGGCACCAACGCTCCCAAGATGGCCAAGTATGTGCGTGGCGCTGCTGAAAAGCCCGGTACTTTCGTGAGCGGTCCTGCTGCTCCTTACTATGATGGTGCTTACGACCCGATTTATCTGACCACCGAAGATTACGCTCTGGAAATCGGCCTGACCAACACCTACAAGATGTACGACAACTTCACCATCATGCTGGACGCTGCCTACATCGCCATGTGGCTGGATGACAGCCGCAGCACCTGGGGCAAGAACCCCATGTCTGGCTTCACCGGTCGTGATGGCGGCACCTACGACGCCTGGAACGTGAACCTGTCCTTCGTGTACTCCTTCTAAGCTTCGGCTTGAGAAGTTCGACCGTGGGGGCTCCGGCCCCCCGGTCTTCCAGCCCCGCTTCGGCGGGGCTTTTTCATGTGCTTTGCCCTGCGTTGCCTTCTGGAAGCGGTATTGTTCCTTTCATGGACTTCCCGGAAGGGCATGAGTCGTTCCAGGGGGCAGCCAGGGGGCGGGGGGGCATGCAGGAAACGTGAGGTACCGGGGCAGCCAGTCAGAGGGCACAGGGCCGGGCCCCCATGACAGAAGCCCTCCCGGCCTGGACCGGGAGGGCTTCTGTCATGGAAGTATGGAGCGTTTTTTGAAGGGAATGGTGCGGGGAGGGGCTCCCCCTCCCCGCGATCCTTGCTAGTTCTTGAACGGCGAGATGTCGCGCAGGGTCTTGATGACCAGGGGCATGTTCTCGATCACGAAGTCGATCTCTTCTTCCGTGGTGTAGCGGGAGAGGGAGAGGCGGACGGAGCCGTGGGCGTAGTTGAAGGGCACGCCCATGGCGCGCAGCACATGGGAGGGCTCCAGGCTGCCGGAGGTGCAGGCGGAACCGGAGCTGGCGCAGATGCCCAGCTGGTCCAGCATCAGCAGGATGGCTTCGCCTTCCACATTCTTGAACGCGATGTTGGTGGTGTTGGGCAGGCGGTTCTCGGGATCGCCGTTGACCATGCAGTCAGGGACGGCAGCCAGCAGGCCCTGTTCCAGCTTGTCGCGCAGGCGGGCCACCCGGGTGCGCTCTTCCTGCATGTGCTGTCCGGCCAGCTGGGCGGCCGTGCCCAGGCCGACGATGTAGGGCACGTTCTCGGTACCGGCACGGCGGCCGCGCTCCTGGTGCCCGCCGCGCAGGAAGGGACGGAAGCGCACGCCCTTGCGCACATAGAGCACACCGATGCCCTTGGGCGCATGCAGCTTATGGCCGGACAGGGAGAGCATGGAGATGGGCTGCCTGCCGAGGTCGATGGCTTCCTTGCCCACGGCCTGCACGGCGTCGGTATGGAAGAGCACGCCCTTTTCGGCGGCCATCTCCGCCATGCGGCTGATGGGGAAGACATTGCCCACTTCGTTGTTGGCGTACATGATGGAGACCAGCGCCGTGTCGTCGGACAGGGCGGCGGCGTATTCGTCCAGATCCAGGCGGCCCTTGCTGTCCACGCCGAGCAGGGTCACGCGGTAGCCCTGGCGCTCCCAGTACTGCGCCACGTTGAGGATGGCGGGATGCTCCACGCGGGTGGTGATGAGGTGGCGCTTTTCGGGCTGGGTCTGCAGGGCGGACCAGATGGCGGCGTTGTCGCTTTCGGAGCCGCAGGACGTGAAGATGATCTCGTCGGGATGGGCGCCCAGCAGGGCGGCCATGCGTTCGCGGGCTTCCTCCACGGCGCGGCCCACCTGGCCGCCGAAGGTATGCATGCTGGACGGGTTGCCGTACAGGTCCGTGAGGTAGGGCAGCATGGCCTCCCGGACTTCGGGAGCCACGGCGGTGGTGGCGTTGTTATCGAGATAGATGGTCTTCATGGCTAGGCTTCCTCGACGACGATGTCGGCTTCCACATGTTCACGCAGGACACGTTCCACCAGGTTGCGGATGGTCACTTCGCTGGAGCGGCACTGGGCGCAGCGGCCGCGCAGGGACACGACCACGCGCTTGCCGTCCACGTCCACCAGCTCGATGTCGCCGCCGTCGGCGGCCAGCTGGGGCCGGATCTCCTCTTCGATGGTCTTCATGACCAGCTGCATGCGCTGCACATTGGTCATGCGGGGCTTGCTGACCGGGCGCAGCTCGGTGAGGGGCTTCTGCTGGAGTTCGGCGGCCAGGATCTCGGCGATCTGGTCCTGGCAGTCTCCGCAGGCGCCGCCGGCCTTGGTGTAGTTGGTGATCTCTTCCACGGTCTTGAGGCCGTTCTCGCGGATGGCGCGGATGATCTGGGCATCGGTCACACCGAAGCACTTGCAGACCAGGCGGCCTTCCTCATGGGCGTGGGGCACGGGCGTCTCGCCCTTCCACTGGCGGATGGCGGCCTCCAGGGCTTCCTGGCCCATGACGGAGCAGTGCATCTTTTCCTTGGGCAGGCCGCCCAGGGCTTCGGCGATCTCCTTGTTGGTGAGCTTGAGGGCGTCCTCGGCCTTCATGCCCTTGACCATGTCGGTCAGTACGGAGCTGGAAGCGATGGCGCTGGCGCAACCGAAGGTCTCGAAGCTGGCCTTTTCGATGATGCCGTCATCGTTGATCTTCAGATAGAGCTTGAGGGCGTCGCCACAGGCCAGGCTGCCCACTTCGCCGATGGCGTTGGCGTCTTCCATGGGGCCGGCGTTGTGCGGATGGAGAAAATGTTCATGGACGGCGTTCGTGTAGTTCCACATGATGTTCTCCCGGATCCTGGCAACAGGATCTTTCTGATTCGATGATGTTTTGCAGGGTCTGGTGGCGCAGGAAGTCACGGACGTGTTCGTCCAGCTGGTGCCAGAAGGCCCTGGTGGAGCAAAGCCCCTCGCGCTGGCAGACCTTGCCGCGTCCGAGGCAGGAAACGGGGGATATCTCGCCTTCCAGATGCAGGAAGACATCCTCCATATTGATTTCTGACGGTGGTTTGGACAGGGCGTAGCCCCCGCCGGAACCGCGCACGGCCCGCAGGATGCCCAGCGGCTTGAGGGCCCGCACGATCTGTTCCAGGTAGCCGGGGGAGATGGATTCCTCCTGGGCCACCTGCCCCAGCTGGAGCAGGGAGTTGTCGGGCTGGGCCGCCAGGCGCAGCAGGAAACGGAGACCGTAGCGGGTTCTGGTGGAAAACTTCATGGCAGCCTCGCTCAGGAGTTTTGGCCCTGCATGACGAAGTCGTAGGGGGTTTCCTGATAGACGTAATAGTTGAGCCAGTTGTTGTAGAACAGGTGGGCGTGGGCCCGCCAGTTCATGCGCGGCAGCTGGCTGGGGTCGTCATTGGGGTAGTAGTGGCTGGGCACATGGGGATCCATGCCGCGGGCCAGGTCCCGGCGGTATTCCGCGTCCAGGGTCCCGCGGTCATATTCCAGATGACCGGTCATGAAGACCTGGGAATGGTCCAGGCTCTCCACCAGGGTCAGGCCCGCCTCGTCGGACTCGGCCAGGATGCGCAGATTGGGCGTGCGGCGCACGTCTTCGGCGCGGACTTCGGTATGGCGCGAATGCGGCGCCGGGAAGTCGTCATCAAAGCCGCGGAACAGACGGCAGTCGGGATGCAGCACCTGATGGCGGAAGATGCCCGACCGTTTTTCCGGCAGTTCGTACTTGGGCACGCCGTAAAAGTGGTACAGCGCGGCCTGGGCGGCCCAGCAGATATAGAGCGTGGAAAAGACATGCCCGTTGGCATAGGTCATGATGTCCAGCAGTTCCTGCCAGTAGTCCACCTGCTCGAAGGGCAGATGCTCCACGGGGGCCCCGGTGACGATCATGCCGTCGAAGCTGCGGTGGCGGATCTCGCTGAAGGTCTTGTAGAAACGCTCCAGATGCTGCAGGGGCGTGTTCTTGGACTGATGCTCCGCCGTGCGCAGCAGGGTGATGTTGACCTGCAGGGGCGAGTTGCCCAGCAGACGCAGCAGCTGTGTTTCGGTGGCGATCTTGGTGGGCATGAGATTGACGATCACGATGTCCAGCGGGCGGATGTCCTGCCGGATGGCGCGTTCGTCCGTCATGACAAAGATGTTTTCGCTTTCCAGAGCGCTGCGTGCGGGCAGGTCGGCGGGAATCTGGATGGGCATGTCTTCCTCGTTGGTCAGGATGTGTTCCTGTCTAAAACATAGTTTTCAGCTATGTTTTTGTCAAGATTATTCCGGGATTTTTTGTAGGGATTTACCGGGGCAGGTGGACGGTGTGGCACTGCAGGGCGGCATGGCTGCCGGCGGCTTCCTGCGCCTGGCGGGCCAGATGTTCTAGCGCGGCGCAGCAGGGGACGCTCATGCGCAACAGGGTGACGCTGGCGGGCCGCATGGCGAACAGGCGTGTCAGACGCTCGGCATAGTCGCCGTTATTGTCCAGCTTAGGGCAGGCGATGACGGGGATGCGGCCCTGCAGCCAGTCGTCATGCAGGCCGGGCAGGACGAAACCGGCGCACTGGGCGGCCAGCAGGACATGGGCCCCGCTCAGGAAGGGGGCCTGGGGCGGCAGCAGGCGCAGCTGGATGGGCCAGCTGGGGGTGCGGGCGCGCAGGCTGGGGGGGACGTCGTTGCCGGCGGCGGAAATGAGGGGCGTCAGGGCGGGCGCGGCTGCGTTGCCGGGGACAGCGAAGGTGCGCACCCGGCTGCCGGGGCAGCCCTGCGGACGGGCCTGGCCGTCGCGGGCGGCCTTGGCGGCCAGGGCCGCGGCCTCGTCAAAGGCTTCGGCCTCGCGCATGACGATGCGCAGGGCGCCTCGGGGACAGTTCAGGCAGGCGCCCAGGCCGTCGCAGTAACTGTCGCGGATCAGGCGGGCCTTGCCGTCCACCACGGCAAGGGCCCCTTCGGCGCAGTCCAGCACACACTGGCCGCAGCCGTCACACTTTTCTTCGTCGATTTCGATGATGGGACGTTCCATACTACCTCAGGCTCTCAAAAGGATATGTGCAAGTTCTTCGGCATCGGCGGCCACCCTGTCCGCGCCGGCGGCCTGCACCTCGGCCGCTCCCCGGAAGCCCCAGGCCACGCCCACGGCCGTCATGCCCGCGTTGCGCGCCGTCATCATGTCCACGTCGCTGTCGCCCACATAGGCGCAGTCCCGCGGGGCCACGCCCATGCCCGCCGCCATCTGCAAAAGGACCGTGGGGTCGGGCTTGAGGGGGGCGTCCTGCCGGCCGCCGCGCACCGCATCGAAGCGGACGGCGGGAAAGTGCAGCGGGACCAGGGCGCGGGTGAGGTCTTCCGGCTTGTTGGAAAGCACGGCCAGCCGGAGCCCGGCATCCTGCAGGCGGCCAAGGACCGCGGCAAGGCCGGGATAGGGGGCGGTGCGGATGCTGAGGTGCGCGGCGTAATAGCGGCGCCCCTCCTCGGTCAGGGCATCCAGACGTGCTTGCGGGCCCTGGGCCACCACGGCCCCGGGCAGGGCCCGGCGCATGAGGATGGGGAAGCCGTTGCCGACCATCTGCCGGTAGGCGCTGACAGGATGGACAGGATAGCCGTGGGCGGCAAGCACGGCATTGCAGGCCCCGCCGATGTCGGCAAGGGTGTCCAGCAGGGTGCCGTCCAGATCAAAAAAACAGGCTTTCATGTGACCTCCGAAAAGACGGGCCGGGCAGGGGCCCTCAGGGCAGGAAAGAGTATAGCCGCAAAATCGTCCGGCGGCAAATGTCGTGCCGTTTTCACAAGCCGCGGATACCATGCAGCTTCTGGACAGGGGCGCGGGCTGTTTGTTATTCTGGAGGCCAGTGGCGGATCTGCGTCACTGTCCGATTTGGGAGGTTGTTTATGCCCCGACACGTTTTGACACTCAATGATCTTGGTGAAGAAGGCTCCTGGCTGCTGGTGCAGCAGGCACGCGGGATCCCTGATGCGAAGGGCCGTACCGACTTCATGACGGAGCGCACGGCGGTCCTGCTGTTTGCGCAGGATTCGTTCGCCGAGCGTTTGTGCGTCTCGGCGGCTGTGCGGCAGATGGGCGGTTCCATCGTCTTCCAGGGTGCCACGGGCGGCTGGAAGTCCGAAGTGGAGCGGTACCAGCGCCAGATGCTGGCCGTCATCGATTATTTCGTGGACTGCATGTATGTGTACGGGATCCCCGGTCTGGCCACCAAGGTGGACAGGGATCTGGTGCAGTTCCCCATCATCAATGCGGGCAGCCCGGACGCCCATCCGGCCCATGTGCTGGCCGACGTGGCCTGCATGCTGCGCTATACCCGTGACGATCTGAAGAAGGCCCGCGTGGGCTGGCTCGGTTGCACCAACGGCACGCTGTTCTCCCTCATCGAGGGCCTGCGCTACTTCCCCTTCAGCCTGCAGGTGGCCCTGCCGCCACTGGAAGACCGCCCCACGCTGGAGACCTATGCCCGCCATTGCGGCGTGAAGGTGGACTTTGTGGATACGCCCCAGCAGGCCGTGGAAGGCTGCAATTTCGTCTATGCCGGTTGCCGTTCGGGCCTGGACGAGGAGATGTCGCAGCAGTGGAAGGTGGATGATGCCCTGCTGGCCCATGCCGCTCCGAAGGCGCGCGTGCTGCTGGGCACCAGCCCCATGCAGGCCATCGAGGTCGCCAGCGACATCCTCGCCAGCCCGGCCTCGCTGCTGCTGCTGCAGTCGGAAAACCGCCTGCGCGTGCACAAGCGCCTGCTGCACTGGGTCTTTTTGGAAAACGAACGGGCCATCTAGCCCAACCATCCTCCAGATGTTCGCGATGGCTGTCCGGGCTTTCCGGGCAGCCTTTTTTTCTGGGCCTGGCCGTTGCCTGTCTGCGGCCCCTGTTCCTGCTCCTGCGATCCCGTCCTGCCCGCCGCAGGACGTTCCCCACAGCACACGGGCATTTTTCTTTTCATCCCGCGCCTCTTTCATTTTCCCTTTCCGCGTGTGGTTCTGCCCTCCTACGGCAGACCAGGCATGCGTCGGATGGCATGCTGGCTGGCTCCAGATGCTTCGCTGTCTCTTTGCTTTCACCTCTTTTGCCGGGGGACCGGCAGACGACGCGCCTGCCTGTATCGCCCCGTATCCGTTTTTGACCGGAGCAGCGGTTTTGGGGGTGAGGGGGAGAGCACGAGAGGGGGAGAGGGACTTTTTTCCGCTGGAAAAAGTCCCTCTCCCCCTCTCGTCCAACAAAACTTTTCTGAATAATGCGCTGCCTAGTCCGCCGCGATCTCGTACTGGTCCAGTTTGTCCCAGATGGCGGTGATGACCAGGGCCATGACCGCGGCCAGACGGGCCTGGATCTTCTTCAGGGTCTCCGGGGCGATGCGGCTGTCTTCATCATAGCCCAGACGGCGGCAGAAGAGCACGGGGCACTGGTGCTGCTTTTCCTGCGCCAGCAGGGGCATGTAGGCGGCAAAGGGGCCGTCCACGAAGGCATTGAGGCTGTCCTCGGTGACCGGCACGGCCTGGGCAGGCAGGCTGGCGCCTTCGGCTTTGGCCGTGGCGGCCAGCAGCTCGCCGGTGCGGCGCAGATAGCCCACCAGCACGGTGTTGGGCGCGTGCTGCATGAGCCCGGCCGTGACCGTGGCATGGACGAAGGCCCGCCACTCGGCGCAAAAGTCGGGCAGGGCGCCGGGCTCTGTCAGGCAGGCTTCGGGGATCTCCGCGCCAAAAGCCAGATTGACGATGTGTTCGCGCTTGCTGTTGAGCTCGAAGAGGATGCAGGCGGCATCCATGCCCTGGGCGGCGGTCAGGTGTTTTTTGTCTGCCATGAGGGCCTCACTTCCGGTGATAGCGGGAAAGATAGACCTCATAGCCGTGGGCGCGCAGCTTGCAGGCCGGGCAGCGGCCGCAGCCGTAGCCCCAGGGATGGCGCTCACGGCGCGTGCCTTCATAGCAGGTGTGGCTCTGCTCAAGGATGCAGTCCACCAGCGGCATGCCGCCCAGTTCCTCGGCCAGACGCCAGGTGTCGGCCTTGTCCCGCCACATGAGCGGCGTATGCAGCACGAAATGGCTGTCCATGCCGGCATTGAGGGCCACCTGCATGGCCTTGATGCTGTCGTCGCGGCAGTCCGGGTAGCCGGAGGAATCGCTCTCGCACACGCCCAGCACCAGATGGCGGATGCCCTTGCCGTAGGCCCAGGCCGCGGCGTGCATGATGAACAGCAGGTTGCGGCCCGGCACGAAGGTGTTGGGGATGCCCCCGTCTGCCTGCTCGATGGGCATGTCCGAGGTCAGGGCCGTGTCGGCCAGCTGGCGGAACAGGCCGATGTCCAGCAGGGTGTCGGGCCCCAGGCGGTCCCGCCATTCCGCCCTGAGGGCCGCGATGGCGCTGCGGACCTTGCCGCGGCAGGCCAGTTCCACGGAATGGCGCTGGCCGTAATCGAAGCCCAGCGTGCGCACGGCGGCAAAGCGGGACAGGGCCCAGGCAAGACAGGTGGCCGAATCCTGGCCGCCGGAAAAGATGACCAGGGCCTGCCGGTCGGAAAGGGGGGGCTGATGGGACATTAATTTTCCTCCGGCCAGAAGGGGCAGACGCGCGCCGGGGCGTAACCGGCCATGAAGGCATCCATGAGGGTGCCGAAATGGATGCGGTTGCGGGGCTTCATCTTCCGGGCGTCAGGGCAGTCAGACGGGAAGAAGCGCAGGGAATTGCGGTTGCCGGTGTAATTTTTCAGGGCTTCGGGGCGGGAGAGCACCTCGGCCCACATGCCGCGCCGTTCCTTGATGGCCTCGGCCTGCAGGGCCAGCAGCCAGTCCTGGTAGGTGGTGTCCAGCCCCTTGTGGGGATAGAAGAAGGCCGCGCCTTCGCGCACCATGATGCCGTTGAGCGAGCGCCCGTCCTTGAGACGCACGTCCGCGATGATACGGCCGTACTTGTCCCTGTCCTCCTTGCCCACGGCGAACAGCAGGATCTCCTGGCCGCGGGCCAGACGGGTGAGCAGTTCCCGCGCCTCGCGGGCGTAGAACTGGGGCTTGCCCTTGCGCGGCTTGAGCTCCGGCGTGTCGATGCCGGCCAGGCGCACGCGGCTGCGGTTGGTGAGCTGCATGGTGTCCCCGTCCAGGCAGGAGGCCACCACGGTCTTGCCCCGGACGGTCATCTGCTCCAGACGGGGCAGGGCGTCCGTCTGCGCGCGGCCCGTGCCGGGGAAGGCCCCGGCCACGAGCACGCCGCACAGGAAAAGGATGAGGCAGAGACTACGCAGCATGGCTAGTTTTCGTAGTAGGAACGCAGGGGCTGGCTGCGCACGGGATGACGCAGCTTGCGCAGGGCCTTGGCCTCGATCTGGCGGATGCGTTCACGGGTGACGTTGAAGAGCTTGCCCACTTCTTCCAGGGTATGGTCGCTTTTTTCGGCGATGCCGAAACGCTTGCGCAGCACCTGCTCCTCGCGGGGGGTCAGATCGGCCAGCACGGCCGCCAGCTGTTCGGACAGCTTGGTGTTGATGACTTCCTCGGCGGGGGCCACGGCCTTCTTGTCCTCGATGAAATCGCCCAGGCTGGAATCTTCCTCGTCGCCGATGGGCGTCTCCAGAGAGATGGGTTCCTTGGCGATCTTGAGCACCTTCTTGACCTTTTCCACCGGATATTCCATGCGTTCGGCGATCTCCTCGGGCGTGGGGTCGCGGCCCAGTTCCTGCACCAGATACCGCGAGGTGCGGATGAGCTTGTTGATGGTCTCGATCATGTGCACCGGGATGCGGATGGTGCGGGCCTGGTCCGCGATGGCGCGGGTGATGGCCTGGCGGATCCACCAGGTGGCGTAGGTGGAGAACTTGTAGCCGCGCTGGTATTCGAACTTGTCCACGGCCTTCATGAGGCCGATGTTGCCCTCCTGGATGAGGTCGAGGAACTGGAGGCCGCGGTTGGTGTACTTCTTGGCGATGGAGACCACCAGGCGCAGGTTGGAGCGGATGAGCTCCTGCTTGGCGCGCATGGCGGCGGTATTGCCGCGCTTGATGCGCCACAGCACTTCTTCCAGGTCGGTGACGTTGTGGCAGCACTTTTCCTGCAGGCGGCTCAGGATCTCGATCTTGCCGATGATCATTTCCTTGAAGGAGAAGAGCTCGTCCACGCTGAGCTTGAGCTCGCGGGCGGCATCGCTGGGATTGATGGTGCGCTGCTCAAGGCCGGTGAACATCTCCTGGATCTCGGCCTGGGTGCGGCCGGTGGACAGGATGTAGGCCGAAAGGTCACGCTGGCAGTTGTGCATCTGGCGCACGTAGTCCTCGACCGTTTCGATGATGCGGTCGATGAGGGTCTTTTCCAGCTTGATGTCGCGCAGGCGGGTGACGATCTCTTCCTTGTAGCTGATGATCTCCTTCTGGATGGCGGTCACCTTGCGGTCAAGGGTGTTGCAGTCGTCCAGCTTTTTATAGATCTTGCGCTTTTTCTTGAAGATCTGCTTGATCTCGTCCAGCAGCAGGATGACGCGGGAGCGCTGGTTGAGCTCGTCTTCGCTGGGATCGTCCTCTTCGATGGTCTTGACCACGTCCTTGAGCTTGATGCGGTTCTGGCGCAGGTCCTCGCCCACGTTGATGAGCTCTTCCACGGCCACGGGCACTTCCACCAGAGCGTAGAGCACGTCCTGTTCGCCCATCTCGATCTTTTTGGCGATGACCACTTCACCGTCGCGGTCCAGCAGGGGCACGGCGCCCATCTCGCGCAGGTACATGCGCACCGGGTCGGTGCTGCGCGAGGAATAGTCGGCGGACTCTTCGTCTTCGGTCAGCTCCAGGGAGCTGTCCATGGCGTCATCGTCGGTTTCGGTGGGCGTGGCGGAGATTTTTTTGCCGTCCTTTTCGGAATCGACGATGGCGATCTCCAGCTGTTCAAAGATGCCGATGATCTCCTCGAACTGCTCGGGGGTGTTCATCTCCACGGGAAGGGCTTTGTTGACCTCGTCGAAGGTCAGGTAGCCCATGCCCTTGCCCTTGGCGATGAGGCTTTGAATTTGCTGGATCTCTTTAAGATTGCTCATGTCCCTGCTCCAAGGTTTCCTGCAGTGCGCGAAGATATTCCAAATCAGCGGCAAAGTCGCCGGTGCCGGTGTTCTGCCGCAGGGCGGCCGTCACGGACTGGCGCTGGGTTGCCGCGTAATAGGCATCAAGATCATGGCGCAGGGCTGCCAGTTCCCTGTCGCCACCGTCGCGGGGGGCCGCTTCGGCGCCCCGGCAAAAGGACCAGAAATTCTTTTCGCGCTGGTCCAGATGGTAGGGGGCCTCGTCGGGGCCCCATTCTTCAAGCTTGTCCCACAACTGGCGGGCGATGTCCGACTGCAGGGCCAGGTCAGCGCCCAGGTCCCGCAGAGCGTCCAGCCGGTCGGGGTAGCGGACCGCGTACATCATGATCTGGCGGTCACGCATGTTCTGCCGCGCCCTGCCGGGGCGCGCGGCCTGTCCGTCAGGGCCGGGACGTCGGCTGTCGGCCAGTCCCTGACGCAATTCCGCCTCGGAAAGCTGCAGATGTGTGGCCAGCCGTGACACGTAGGGGCTGACCAGCTCCGGCACTTCCACATGGCGCAGAAAATTCTTGGCCCATTCCACGGTCTCGCGCGGGGCCAGGGCGCGCAGCACGTCCAGACAAAAACGCAGCCCGTCCGGCGCCTGGGCCTGCAGGGCCTCGAAGGCCTCCACGCCCTGCGTGCGCAGCAGGCTGTCGATGTCCTCGCCTTCGGGCATCAGGACCACGGTGCAGGCCAGGCCGCGGGTGAGCAGCATCTCGCAGGAGCGCAGGGCGGCCTTGCGGCCGGCGCGGTCCCCGTCGAACAGCAGGGTGAGCTGCGAGGTGAAACCCGAAAGGCGCTTGATCTGGTCCGGGGTCAGGGCGGTGCCCAGCACGCCCACGGCATTGTCGTAGCCGAACTGGTGCAGGGTCAGCACGTCCATGTAGCCTTCGGTCAAAAGGGCCCGTCCCTTTACAGTAATGCCTTTTCTGGCCTGGGCAAGACCGTAAAGATGCTCTCCTTTCTTGTAGATGGGCGTATCGGAACTGTTGATGTACTTGGCTTCGTCCTCGTCCGCGATGATGCGCCCGCCAAAGGCGATGATCTGGTTGGAAAGGTTCTTGATGGGAAAGATGAGGCGGCCCCGGAAGCGGTCATAGACCGAGCCCCGTTCCGAGCGTCCCACCAGTCCGGCCTCGGCGGCCAGATGCATGTCATAGCCCGCGCGCTGCAGGGCCAGATCCAGCGAATGCCAGTCGCGCCGCGCCCAGCCCAGGCCGAAGCGCTCCACGATCTCCGGGCTCAGGCCCCGCCGCTGTATGTAGGCCCGGCATTCTTCGGCCTCCGGGCTTTTGAGGGCCGCGGCGAAGTGGGCCGCCGCCAGTTCGTACATGCGCAGCATGGTCTGGCGGGAAGAACGCCGCTGCCGGTCTTCTTCCTGCCGTTTTTTGTCCGCGGGCCCGCGCTCCAGGGTGATGCCGGCCTCGGCGGCCAGCTGCTCCAGGGTCTCGCGGAAATCCAGGCCGTTGATGCGGCCGTAGAAATCGAAGATGTCCCCCGAGGCCTGACAGCCGAAACAGTAGAACAGGCCCTGTTCCTCGTTGACCGAGAAACTGGGCTTGGTCTCCTGATGGAAGGGGCAGGGCGCCACCCAGCGCGGTCCGTTGCGCTTGAGATCCACATAACGGCGCACGATATCCGTGATGTTGAGCCGCTCCTTGATGGCGCGGATGGCATCTCTGGACTGCATGAGGCCCCCGCCGGACTGTCCGGCCGTGCTAGCGCAGGTTGACGATGGTCATGCCATCGCCGCCGCGATCCTCCGGGGCGGTGGCAAAACGGGCCACGGCCGGGAAGGAGCGCAGGAAATCATGGATCTGGCGGCGCAGGGCGCCGGTGCCGCGGCCGTGCACGATCTCCACTTCACTGAAACCGGAAAGCAGGGCCTTGTCCAGAAAGCGTTCCACTTCGGCCTGGGCCTGGTCGGCACGCATGCCGCGCAGGTCCAGGCGCAGGGCGGGCGCATCGTCGCTGGCGGCGATGGCGGCCTTGACCGGGGAGACGCGCTGGGGCGCACGGGGGGCCGCAGCCTGGGCGGACTGGCCGCTCTGGCGCACATCCTTCATGGCGGCCCACAGGCTCACGCCGTTGAGGTCCACGCGCACGCGCTTGCGGCGCTCGTCCACGTCGGTCACCACGCCGCGCTTGTTGAACACGGTATGGAAGACCTGCTGGCCGGGCGCGAAATGCTCGATCTGCGGCAGCACCGAGGTCTCTTCCCGCGCCACGGGCGCGGCCAGGCCGGCACGCAGGCGCGACATCTCCTTCAGGGCCTGCTTGTGCGTGGCGCGGCCTTCCTTCCAGGCGCGCATGAGCTCACCGGCCTTGGCGCGCACTTCGTCATGCAGGCGCAGGCGCTCCTTCTCGGTCTTCTCGCGCATGGCCTGGATGTCGCGGCGGGCCTTTTCCTGCTCCTGGCGCAGGCGGGCGATCTCCTGTTCGCGTTCGGCGGCCAGGGCATTGAGGCGGCCCAGCAGGGCGCTGGTGTCCTGCCCGTCCTGCAGGAGATAATGCTCCGCACGGCGCAGGATGCTTTCCGGCAGGCCGTGCTCGCGGGCCACGTCCAGGGCCTGGCTGGCGCCCACCTGGTCGTAGGCCAGCTTGAAAAGGGGCTTCTTGCTCTGCGGGTCGAAGAGCACCGAAGCGGCCCGCGCGCCTTCGCGCGACAGGGCGTAGGTCTTGAGGGCCGGGAAGTGGGTGGCGGCCAGCACGAAGGTCCGTTTGTCCAGCAGGCCGTCCAGCACGCCCTGGGCCAGGGCCGCGCCCTGGGCGGGGTCGGTTCCGGCACCGAATTCGTCCAGCAGCACGAGGCCGGTGCTGTCCAGATGCTTCCAGGCTTTGGCCAGATGCCGGATCTGGGCCGTGAAGGTGGAAACGTTGTCTTCCAGGCTCTGTTCGTCACCGATGAAGGCATCCACGCGGCCGAACCAGGGCAGGTGTGAGCCGGCGGCCGCGGGCACGGGCAGGCCGCTCAGGGTCATGGCCACGCACAGGCCCAGGGTCTTGAGGCAGACGGTCTTGCCGCCGGCGTTGCCGCCGGTGATGATGAGGGCCCGTTCGCCGGGACGCAGCACGATGTCCAGCGGACGCACCTGCTGCAGGCCGCCGTTCCTGCCGTGTTCGTCCCTGCGCTGGCGCAGGCTGGCCAGGGCCAGCAGGGGATGGCGGGTCTCCAGCAGGCAGACGCCTTCCTCCACGGGCGAGAGCGGCACGCAGCGGCCGTCGTATTCGGCGGCCAGGCGGCGCTTGGCCTGCAGAACGTCCAGCTGGGCCAGCAGTTCCAGGGCGGCGCGCGCCCCGGGCAGTTCGGCCAGCAGCAGGCCGCGCAGATAGGCCAGCACCTTGTGCTCTTCCTCGCGCTCCTCGCGCTTCAGCTCCTGGAGGCGGTTGTTGATCTCCACCAGGAACATGGGCTCGAAATAGCAGGTCTCGCCGGTCTGGGACCAGTCATGGATGATGCCCTGCATGCGGCCCTTGAAATTGGCCTTGAGGGGCAGCACGTAGCGGTCCGAGGAGAGGGTCATGAACTCGTCCTGCAGCCAGGCCAGCATATTGTACTGCATGGCGTAGTCCTTGACCCGGCGCATGCAGTTCTGGTGCAGGCGGCGCAGTTCGCTGCGCACCTGGAAGAGTTCGGGCGAGCTCTCGTCGCGGATCAGGCCGTCATCGGAGATGCAGCGCAGCAGGGCCGCCGTGAGCTGCACGGGCAGCGGCGTCTCCTGGGCCAGGGCCAGCAGGTGCGGCCACTGGTCCTCGGCTTCGGGCAGGGCGATGGAGGCATGGGCGGCCCTGGCCAGCCGCAGCATCTCGCGCAGGGCCCAGAAGGCATCGGTATCGGGCTGCAGGCCGGGCTTTTCGGCCACCCGCAGGAAGGCGCCCACATCGGGGAAGGACCCCAGGGCAAAGCCGCCTTCGCCCGTGGGGCGGGCGGCCCAGACGGCGGATTCGTCATACAGGCGCGCCGCGTGGGTGACGGCGGCGGCGTCTTCCAGCGGACGCAGCTCAAGAGCACGCTCGCGGCCGGCCGGGGAAAGGCACAGGCCGGCGAGGTGCTCCGTGATCTGCGGGAATTCGAGCGCGTGGAGGGTGCGGCTGTGGATCATGGAGGCTCTTAGGCGGTCAGGCGGGCCTTGACGGCGGCGGAAAGGGCCTTGCCGTCCACACGGCCCTTGTGGGTGGCCATGATGGCGGAGATGACCTTGCCCATCTCGCGGGGCGAGGTGGCGCCCACTTCGGCGATGGTGGCATCGATGAGGGCGGTCAGTTCTTCCTCGGTCAGGGGCTTGGGCAGGTAGCCCTGGATGACGGCCAGCTCGGCGGCTTCCTTGTCGGCCAGGTCCTGGCGGCCTGCGGAGGTGTACTGCTCGATGGAGTCCTGGCGCTGCTTGCCTTCCTTGATGATGAGGTCGAGCATCTCGGCGTCGTCCAGGGTGCCGCCGGGACGGCACAGGTCCACCAGGCGGTTCTTGACGGCGGTCTTGAGCAGGCGCAGGACGGTCAGGCGCACGGCGTCCTTGGCCTTGTAGGCCTGGACGTAATCTTTTTCGATGGTTTCAAACAGGCTCATGGCGTTGGGATGGGTAGGGGTGAAAAGAGGAACTGCGGAAGACCACGAGGGCCTTCCGCAGTTCAAAGGTGACGTGCAAGGCCTGAGAACTAGGCCATGTTCATCTTTCTGATTTTCTTCATCAGGCGCTTACGGGCAGCAGCCTTCTTCTTCTTGCGCATCACGCTGGGCTTTTCGTAGTGCTGGCGCTTTTTCATTTCGGACAGCACACCGGCCTTTTCCACCTGCTTCTTGAAGCGGCGCAGCGCGATATCGAAGTTGTAATCGTCTTCGTTCAGAAACACTCCGGGCACGAATATCACCCCCTCCTGCGAGAGCTCCGGCCAGGCCGGGCAATGACGCGGGCGTCATCCGACCTTGTTTGCAAGGTCAAGGACAGTCTTGTAGTCCTGATGCCCGAAAAAGGCAAGCGTTTTTTTGCAGGGCAGCATAAAGGAGAGGGCAGCGGGCGCGGGCCCCTGCCGGAAGGTGCCGAAACGGCGGAAGGTCTACTCCTCCTCGTCGTCTTCTCCGCAGGCGTCAAAGACGCTTTCCTGCATGTCCAGCAGCAGCTCCACATAGCGGCGCAGGTTGCTGCGGAAGAGTTCCGGCGTGGCCAGGCCCTCCACACAGAAGCGGATCTCGAAGCATTCGTCCTCGATCTCGCCGATGTAGGCCTTGGCGATCCGGTATTGGCGGGAGGCTTCGGAGGCGGCGCTGTAGAAGAGCTCCAGCTGATCCATGTCGTCCACTTCGAAGGCGCAGACCAGGGAGAAGAAGTCCTTGTCCTCCTCGTCGAGGAGCAGGGAAAGGGAGACCTCGCCCGCCAGGAAGGAGATGTCGCCGTCTTCGTCGATCTCGGGCTGGAAGCCTTCTTCGGCCAGGGCATCGAAACAGAATTTCTTGTCCATGGGGTGATCCTTTTCCCGGCGTGGCCGGGGGCGGGGCTTGGCGGTCCTGGGGACCAGGGGGAGGCGGCGGAGAAAAGATAAAACAGGCGGGGGCCTGTTTTATCTTTTCAGGAAAAAGGGTCGGCTAGTCGAGGGCGTCCTTGAGCATCTTGCCGGGACGGAATTTCACCATCTTGCAGGCGGGGATGGTCAGGGTCGCGCCGGTGCGGGGGTTGCGGCCCTGGCGTTCCTTGCGGGTCTCCACCATGAAGGTGCCGAATCCGGTCAGGGTCAGCTTGTCGTCCTGGGCCAGGGATTCTTCCACAGAAGCCAGGAAGGCATTGAGCGCACGTTCGGCAGCGGCTTTGGTCAGATTGGCCTTGGCGGCAATCTTTTCAACCAGGTCAGCCTTGGTCATCGGGATATCCTCCTCATCTCGTCAGTGATATGCCATGTCCGCCGCAGGGCGGATCCCCTCTGGCGTGTCGTGTCCGTAAGACTCTTTGTCAGGCAATCAGTTTTTCAAGGGGTTGTCAAGCAAGGAAGCCCCGAAACGGCTGATATGCTGAAAGTCCGCCACCGTGAGCTGCTCCGGCCGCAGGGTGGGCGTGATGCCGGCCTGTTCGATGGCCGCGGACAGCCACGGCGCCGGCGGACAGCGTCGGGCGATGCTGCCCAGCTGCTTGCGGCGCTGCTGAAAGCAGATTTTGATGACCAGGGCCAGCAGTTCCGGGCGTTCCGGGCGCTGGTCCAGGGGCAGGGGCTCGAAGGAGAGCACGGCGGAATCCACCCTGGGCGGCGGGCTGAAGGCGCCGGGGCCCACGACGAATTCCATGCGCGGCCGGGCGAAGCTCTGCACCCAGACCGACAGGGCCCCGTAGTGGCCGTTGCCCGGCGCGGCGGCCAGGCGCTGGCCAACTTCCTTCTGGACCATGAAGGCCGCCCGCACCAGGCCCGTGGCCCGTGAGAACAGGTCCCACATCATGGGCGAGGCCACATTGTAGGGCAGGTTGCCGATGATCTTCCACGGATCGGCGGGCGTGATGCGGCTCCAGTCAAAGCGCAGCGCGTCCGTCAGCACGGCCTGGGTGCGCGCCGCGCCCAGGCGCTGGCGTTCGGCCGCCCAGTGGCTGTCCTTTTCCAGCAGCACCAGCCGGGCATGGGGCTGGGCCTCGAGGGCGCGGGTCAGGGCGCCGGGGCCGGGGCCTATCTCGATGACGTTGTCCGTGTCCCTGGGCAGCAGCAGGGAGGCGATGCGCTTGCAGATGCTCTCATGCCGCAAAAAGTGCTGGCCCAGACTTTTTTTGGCCTTGGGTTGGGTGTTTTCGTTCATCAGGGCAGATCGAAGCGGTCAAAGGTGAGCACGAGCCCGGCCCGGCCCTGGGTGGCCGAGCGCAGGGAGGTCGAAAAACCGAAAAGCTTGCGCAGGGGCGCCAGACCGCGCACATGCTTGAGCCCGGAGCGGTCCTCCAGGTCTTCCACACGTCCGCCGGCCGTGCCGAACAGGCTGATGGCCGCGCCCAGGAATTCGTCGGGCACGCTGATCTCCACCTTCATGAGCGGCTCCAGCGCCACGGGCGATGCCGCGGCCAGGGCCTCGCGCAGGGCCATGCCCGCGGCCATGTGGCAGCCGGGCACGGTGGTCTGGCCCTCGCGCCGCTCCACGGCGGTCAGGGTCACTTCCACATCTTCCACGGGATAGCCGGTCAGGGCACCGCTCTGCAGGGCGTCGCGCACGCCTTCCAGGGCGGCGTCCAGCAGGGGCCTGGGCAGCAGCTTGCGCGCCTCGGCCTCGTCGGCGGGCAAAAAGTCGCCCACCAGCACCCGGTTGCCCGTGCCGCGGGGCAGGGGGCGCACATGCAGCTCCACATGGCCGAAGTGATGCTCCTTGCCCAGTTCGCGGTCGAACTCGCCCCGGCCGTCGGCCTCCTTGCGCACGGTCTCGCGCAGGATGACCTGCGGATGTCCGGCCCGGGGCGAGATGCCGTATTCGCGGGACATGCGTTCCAGCAGCACGTCCAGATGCAGTTCCCCCATGCCGGAGACCATGCGGCAGGCCGTTTCCTCGTCCATGCGCACTGCCAGCGTGGGATCCTCGGCGGCGTAGCGCGCTAGGGCCTCGTCCAGCACCTTGCCTTCGTCGGCATTGCGCGGCTCCAGGGCCAGGGTGATGACCGGCGCGTAGGAATCGATGGCTTCCAGGGCCAGCAGGCGGCTTTTGTGGCAATAGGTCTCGCCGGTATGCGCGCCGCGCAGGCCCACGAGGGCCACGATCTCGCCGGTGGAGGCGCTTTCCAGCTGCTCGCGGCGGTCGGCGTGCATGCGGTAGATGCGGCTGATGCGGTCCTCGGTCCTGCCGGCGGTGTTGGTCAGGGCGTCGCCTTCGTGCAGGCTGCCTGCGTAGACGCGGGCAAAAGCCAGCTTGCGGCCGTTCTCCATGAGCACCTTGAAGATTAGTACCACGGCGGGCGCGGCGGCATCGGGGGGCACGGGCACCTCGTGGCCCTCACTGTCGCGGCCCACGGGCGCGGGCACGTCCAGCGGCGAGGGCAGCAGGTCGCAGACCGCATCCAGCACGGGCTGCACGCCGCTGTTGCGCAGGGCGGAGCCGCAGAACACCGGGGTCACGGCCCGGCTCAGGGTGGCCCGGCGCAGGGCGGCGCGCACGTCGTCCAGGCTGTATTCCCCGCCCAGATAAAGGTCGAGGAAGGGCTCGTCGGCCTCGGCCAGATGCTCCAGCAGGCTTTCCCGCCAGGGCTCGGCCACAGCGGCTTCCGCATCGCTCCAGGGGCGGCGGGTCACGGTGCGGCCCTGGTCGGCCTGGTCGAAGTCCAGATGCTCGCGGGCCAGCAGGTCCAGCACGCCGTCGAACGCCTCGCCCTCCCCGTTGGGGATGGTCAGGGGCAGGGGATTGGCGCCCAGGCGTTTTTTCATGCCTTCCAGCACATTGGCGAAATCGGCACCCATCCGGTCCATCTTGTTGATGAAGGCGATCTTGGGCACGCCGAACCCCTCCGACTGCCGCCAGACCGTCTCGGACTGCGGCTCCACACCGGCCACGCCGCAGAACACGCCCACCGCGCCATCCAGCACGCGCAGGGAGCGCTCCACCTCGATGGTGAAGTCCACATGGCCGGGCGTGTCGATGAGGTTGATGGTGTGCCCGTTCCACTGGCAGGTGGTGCAGGCCGACATGATGGTGATGCCGCGCTCCTGCTCTTCGGGCATGTAGTCCATGGTGGCGGTGCCGTCGTGGACTTCCCCCAGGCGGTGGATCTTGCGGCTGTAGTAGAGCATGCGCTCCGAGAGCGTGGTCTTGCCCGCGTCGATGTGGGCGATGATGCCGATATTGCGGATGTTCTTCATGGCAGTCTCGTCAACGTGTGGGCCGGGACATCCCGGCAGGATGGCGAAAGTATGCGCTTTCCCGCCGTCGCGCGCAAGCGGCGGGCCGGTGGGGGCTGTGGAGCCGCGGGCATCGACGGTCTGGCCGGGCGGCTTACGGCAGGCTGAAGGCCCGGCGACGGCAGCGGAAAAAGTCCGGTGTCAGGCCAGGATGCAGCCAGAAGGCCTCGCAGCCGGGCGCGAGCAGCAGCTCCACCGGAGAAGTCTCGTCCGTCATGGCCAGGCGGGCCGCTTCGTCCTCCTCCAGCACGGCGGCGGGCAGGCAGGGACCGGGCAAAGGCCCGCCGTCCAGCACGGCCCGGGCGGCCTTGCCATGCAGGGCCTGTGCCGCGCAGTCCGGGCCGTGGGCGAAGGCCAGCAGCTCTTTGTCCACGGCAACGTCCTGCGGCAGCAGGAACAGGGGCAGGGCGTCTTCGCGCCAGATGCGGCCCGGCAGCCTGTCGCGCTCCGGCAGGACGGCCCCGTCCAGGCCGTGCAGCAGGGCCACGCGGCACCGGGGCAGCTCGCCCGCCAGGCGCGCGAAGTCGTCGGCCGGAAGGGCAAAAGCGTCTTCCACACCGGCCAGCTCCAGGGTCACCAGCGCTTCGGGCGTGGGCTCACCGCCAAGACAGAACGCTCCTGTCAGCGGCACACCGGCCAGGATGGCGGGCATGAGGGCCGCCGCCAGCCGGGCGGGCGAACGCAGGGACGCCGGGAAGGCCACCAGGGCAAAGGGCGCCGGGCCGTCCGTAGCCGTCCGGCGGAAGCCCCGGCGGGGGAAACGCTCGTCCCGGCAGGTCCGGCTGTCCATCTCCCCGGCATGGGCCTGATGCAGGGCCAGCGCGGTCTTGATGGCGGCACGCAGATGCGCGGGCGTGCCCTCGTAGGCCGCGGCGCGCGGGCCGTCAGGAACCCGGAAGGTGTCCAGCCACTGGGGCCAGAGCGGGCCGCTGTCCTCTTCCGCGAAGATGTCCTCACAACCGGTGGGCATGCGGATGCTGTCCATGAGGGCCTCCTACAGGCTGTCGCAGGCCAGGGCGTACAGGCGGGCCTCCATGAGGCGGCGGGCCGCCAGCCGTTCCGGCCAGAAGACCGCGGCACGGCGCAGGGCGGCATCCGAAGCCCGGTCGGCGGGCGCAAGGCCGTGCCAGGAGAGCACGGCGGCATCATCGGCGGCCAGGGCCAGCAGCTCGTCCGTGAGGGGCCAGCCGCTGGTCAGGGGCGCGGCGGCGCACTGTTCCGGGCCCTGGCCCATGCACACGGCGTGGGCGTTCTCCAGCACCAGCTCGGGATCGCGGCTCAAAAAGATCTTGGCGCCCGCGCGCAGGGCCATGTCCAGCAGGGAATGGTCGGGCTCGCCCCATTCGGGCAGGGCCATGAACAGTTCGAAGGGCGCGTAGATGGCGGCCGTGATCAGGTCGCAGGCCAGACCGCACTGGGCACCGCCCAGCCAGGCGATGCGCAGGCTCTCCCAGTCCCCGTGCCGGTCGGCCAGCAGGGCAAGGTCGGCCAGGGCCTGACCCGGCGCGCCCTTGTCGTTGCCCGCATTGACCACCGCGCCCGGCAGGCCGGCGGCCAGGCAGTCCAGGGCGCCGCCCTTGAGCCCGGCGGTCAGACAGAGCCCGGCATGGGCGTAGAGCGGGGCCTGCAGGTCACAGGAGGCCATGTCCTGTGCCCAGAGCGCGGGCGGCAGCAGGTCCACGTCCATGCCCAGCTCACGGGCCGCGGCCGTGGCGGCCAGCACGTCCTGCGTGTCGGCGCCGTCAGCGGCCAGCAGCAGGGCCGTTTTGCCGGTCAGGGGGGCGGGCTGGCCCTCCATCTGCACCAGTTGCCAGAAGGTGGCCTGCCCCAGGTCACGGATACGCAAGATCTGCCGGGCCATGATAACTCCTTGTGCTGTACATGAAGGCGGCGAAAGGGTGGGACGAGGGGGAAGAGGGAAACCTTTTGGAAAAGGTCTCCCTCTTCCCCCTCGAGCTCCCCCATCACCCTTGCCAAAACTTTTTGTTCAGGTCCATGGGACTGTGCCGCTGCGCCGCAGGCAGCCGTCCCGCTCCGGTCCCCCGGTGCTGTGGAGGGACTGCCCGGATGGAAGTCCGTGTACTCCCTGCATCGTCATGTCCGGGTGGCGCCAGCAGCGTGTCCCGGCAAGACAGCGGGAAGCGTTTTCTAAAACTCCACGGGCAACAGCGGCGGAAGGGGCCGGGCTCCCGGCGGAGGCAGGCGAGGACTTCCTTTTTTAGCTGCCGGAGCGTGACGGACATCAGTCCGGCACAGCCAACAGGCTGGACAAATCCTGCGCTATGGTCTGCCACAAATCAAGAAAATTTCTGTTTTTTGCGGGCAGGGTCCTGTGGACGGCGCCGGCGTCCTTTGGGGGCGAAGGGCAGGGACGGGCAAATTTGTCGTACGGCGGCGGCAAGAGAGCGATGGCTGGTTCAGAGAGCGGAGGGAAAAGATGGCGCGGAGGGGGGAGAGCCCGGGCTGTCAAGACGGGAAAGGACGGCAGTGGTATCCGCGGACAGGCAGGAATGCCGTACCGGGCCGCGGTGCAGAAGGTGCCTGCCGCGTTGGGCCTGCGCCGGAAGGACTTATGCCGGAAGGAGAAGGTCCGGCCGTGTGTGCGGTTCCGAAGCCACACGGAGCATTGGCATGTCCCGGGCCGAAGGGCATGTCTGCTTTTAACGATTCAGGACCGTACCCTTTTGCAGAAAGTCTTGCCCTGATGAAGCGCGCTGGGAGGGGGAGGGACTTTGAGGGAGGGGGGACCTTCCCGCGCTGGCAGAAGGTCCCCCTCCCTCAAGAAAACAGCCTCCTCTGCTCAGGGCCGGGGACATTCGCGCCAGCGGGCGTTGAGCAGGAAGTGGGCGTCGGTCTGGACGCCGGGATCCTTCATGGCCTTGGCGGCAAAGGCCCCCCAGGGCAGGGTGGCGCAGTCCCTGGCGGCGCTGCGGGCGATATGCATGAGCTTGCCTTCGCGCTTGTGCGGATCGAACAGGAGCACGGCGGCCACGCAGGCGGCATCGAAGCGGTCCATGTCCAGCGATTTGTCGATGAGGGCCGCCAGGCGGGCGTCCTTGCTGTCATGGGGAGCGAAGCCCGTGGAAGCATTGGTGATGGACTCGCGCAGCAGCTTGCCTTCCGGGTCGGCGTCCAGGTCGATGTGGTAGGTCTGGGCCGCAGCCACGAGACCGGGCTCCAGCGGCGGCACCTCGGGCTTGTCCAGATTGCGCCACAACCAGGTGCCCAGCACGGCCACCCCCATGACGGCGCAGAAGAGCAGGGGCACTTTCCAGCCGGTGGCTTTTTGCTGGCTCATGCGCGCTCCTGCAGCCAGGTACGCAGCTGCTCGATCTGGCGGGCCACGGAACGGGGGCCGGTACCGGCGGGCGTTTCGCGGCGGCGTACGGCGGCGGCGTAGTCCAGCACGGCATAGACGTCATCGGTGATGCGGGCATCCAGCTGCTGGAGCTCGGCCAGCGAAAGGTCTTCCAGGCCCTTGCCCTGTTTTTCGGCCAGGGCCACGGCATGGCCCGTGACATGATGGGCCTCGCGGAAGGGCAGGCCCTTGCCCACCAGATAGTCGGCCAGTTCCGTGGCATTGAGGAAGCCGCGGGCGCAGGCGGCGCGCATGCGGTCGGTACGGAAGGTCAGCTCTTCCAGCATGCCGGCCATGAGCATCAGGGAGGCGTCCACGGTGCGGTCGGCATCAAGGAAGCCTTCCTTGTCTTCCTGCAGGTCGCGGTTGTAGGTCATGGGCAGGCCCTTCATGATGGTCAGCATGCCCATGAGCGCGCCGTAGACGCGGCCGGTCTTGCCGCGCATCAGTTCGGCCACGTCGGGGTTCTTTTTCTGGGGCATGATGGACGAGCCCGTGGAATAGCCGTCGGAAAGCTGCACGAAGCCGAAGGCCGGGTTGGCCCAGATGATGAGCTCTTCACACAGGCGGGACAGGTGGGCCATGATGCAGGAGGCGGCGAACAGGGCCTCCAGCACGAAGTCACGGTCGGAGACGGCGTCCATGGAATTGCCGTAGATGCCGTCGAAGCCCACCTCGTCGGCCACGCTCTGCGGATCGAGGGGATAGGTGGTGCCGGCCAGGGCGGCGGCGCCCAGCGGCGAGATGCGCACGCGCCTGAGCACGTCGTCCAGGCGCATACAGTCGCGGCGGAACATCCAGGCATAGGCCAGCAGATGGTGGGCCAGGCTCACGGGCTGGGCGGGCTGCATGTGGGTGCAGCCGGGCAGGATGTCGTCCTGATGGCCGTCGGCGCAGGACACCAGGGTGGCGCACAGGTGGGCGGCGCGCTGCTGCCAGGCCGTCAGGCGGTCGGCCACGAACAGGCGGAAGGTCAGGCCCACCTGGTCGTTGCGGCTGCGGCCGGTGTGCAGTTTTTTGCCCACGTCGCCGATGATCTCGGTAAGGCGGGCCTCGATGTTCATGTGCACGTCTTCCAGCGCCGGTTTCCAGACAAAGGCGCCGGATTCGATCTCCTGCTTCACGGCATCGAGACCGTTGACGATCTGTTCGGCCTCTTCGGGTGTGATGACGCCCTGGCGGCCCAGCATGCGGGCGTGTGCCTGGGAACCGCGGATGTCCTGGGCATAGAGGGCGCGGTCATAGGTCTGGGAATCGGTATAGGCGGCCACGGCTTCTCTGGGGCCTTCGGCGAAGCGGCCGCCCCAGCTCTGATTGGTGCTCATGGAAGGATCTCTCTGCCCCGGGAGGGGCCGGTGTATGCGCTGCGGCGCGCGATGACAGGGGGCCGGAAACGGCGGCGCCCCGTGCGGGATGCGGACGGGGCGGCCTTCCGGGCGGAAAGGACGGGGCGGACGGGTCGCCCCGTCCGCCGTAAGGAAGGCTTACTTGCCCAGCTTGTTCCGGACCGCGGCGTACATGCCGAGGCGCAGGCAGTTGAGACGGATGAAGCCGGCAGCGTCCTTGTGGTCGTAGTTGCCGCCTTCGAAGGTGGCCAGGTCTTCGGAGAACAGGGAGAAGGGAGAGGTGCGGGCCAGGGGCCACACGCCGCCCTTGTACAGCTTGGCGCGCACGGTACCGGTGACGGTCTCCTGGGACTTGTCCATGAAGGCCTGCATGGCTTCGCGTTCGGGCGAGAACCAGTAGCCGTTGTATACGGCGTGGGAGTAGGGCACGGCCAGCATGTCGCGCAGCTGCAGCAGTTCGCGGTCCATGCACAGGCCTTCCAGGTCGCGGTGCAGGGCGTAGAGCAGGGTGCCGGCGGGGTTCTCGTACACGCCGCGGCACTTCATGCCCACATAGCGGTTTTCCACCATGTCGTCACGGCCGATGCCGTGCTTGCCGGCCAGTTCGGCCAGGGTCTTGATGATGGTGTAGGGCGACATCTTTTCGCCGTTGACGGCCACGGGGTTGCCGCGCTCGAAGCTCACTTCGATGATCTCGGGCTCGTTGGGGGCCTGTTCCACGGGCACGCAGCGCTCGTGGCAGGACTCGTGGGGCGCGTTGCCCGGGTCTTCCAGCTCGCTGCCTTCGAAGCTGGTGTGCATCATGTTGGCGTCCATGCTGTAGCGCTTGGCTTCCTTGGAGATCGGGATGCCGTGCTTTTCGGCAAAGGCGTTGAGGGCCGTACGGGACATCAGGTGCCATTCGCGCCAGGGGGCGATGACCTTCAGGTCGGGGGCCAGGGCCTTGGCGGCGAACTCGAAGCGCACCTGGTCGTTGCCCTTGCCGGTGGCGCCGTGGGCGATGGCGTCAGCGCCCTCCTTGCGGGCGATGTCCACCAGGGCCTTGGTGATGATGGGGCGGGCGATGGAGGTGCCCAGCATGTAGCGGTTCTCGTACCGGGCGGCGCCGCGCATCATGGGGAAGACGAAGTCGCGGGCCATCTCTTCACGCAGGTCCACCACGTAGGCCTTGGAAGCGCCGGTCTTGTAAGCCTTGGCTTCCACACCGCTCAGGTCTTCGGGCTGGCCCAGATCGGCAGTGACGGTGATGACGTCGCACTTGTAGGTTTCGATCAGCCACTTGAGGATGACGGAGGTGTCCAGGCCGCCGGAGTAGGCGAGCACAACTTTCTTGATGTCTTTGTTCATCGTAAGGCCTCGTAAAAAAGATTGAGAGGGAAGCAGTATTCTCCAAAAGCCCGCCCTTGGCAAGTACGAAAGGGGCACAAGGCCCGCAGGCGCCCGCGCCTGCCGTCCTGCCGGGAAGGAGGGGCAGCATCTTGACGAAGACGGCGCGAGCGGATAGAAAAAAACGTTTTAACCGGATGTCTTCTGTGCAATGCGCCATGGGGCGGCAGGGGAGGCGCCCGGAGGGGCAGGGCCGCACCCCTGCGATTTCCCCAACCATACAGGAACATCCAATGCCCAAACGCACGGATCTACACAAAATTCTGGTTATCGGCGCAGGTCCCATCGTCATCGGCCAGGGCTGTGAATTCGACTATTCCGGCTCCCAGGCCGTGAAGGCCCTCAAGGAAGAAGGCTACGAGGTGGTGCTGGTCAATTCCAACCCGGCCACCATCATGACCGACCCCCACATGGCCGACGCCACCTATATCGAACCCATCGAGCAGCAGACCCTGGCGGCCATCATCCGCAAGGAACGCCCCGATGCCCTGCTGCCCACCCTTGGCGGACAGACGGCGCTCAACGCCGCTCTTGGTCTGGCCAAGAGCGGCGTTTTGGCGGAGTGCGGCGTGGAGCTCATCGGTGCGCGTGCCGAAGTCATCGAAAAGGCCGAAAGCCGCGAACTGTTCCGGCAGGCCATGGAGAGCATCGGCCTCAAGGTGCCTGCCAGCGGCATTGCCCACAACATGGATGAAGTGCGCGCCCTGGGCGACGTGCTGCCCTTCCCGCTCATCATCCGCCCGGCCTTCACCCTGGGCGGCACCGGCGGCGGCATCGCCTACAACATGGCCGACCTGGAAGAAGTGGCCGGTCACGGCCTTTCCGCCAGTCCCGTGTCCGAAGTCATGATCGAGCAGAGCGTGCTGGGCTGGAAAGAGTTCGAGATGGAAGTCATGCGTGACAAGAATGACAACTGCGTCATCGTCTGCTCCATCGAGAACGTGGACGCCATGGGCGTGCACACCGGTGACTCCATCACCGTGGCCCCGGCCCAGACCCTGACCGACGCCGAGTACCAGATGATGCGCGACGCTTCCTTCGCCATCATGCGCGAGATCGGTGTGGAGACCGGCGGCAGCAACGTGCAGTTCGGCATCAATCCCGACAATGGCGAGATGGTGGTCATCGAGATGAACCCGCGCGTGTCGCGTTCCTCGGCCCTGGCCTCCAAGGCCACCGGTTTCCCCATCGCCAAGCTGGCCGCCAAGCTGGCCATCGGCTATACCCTGGACGAACTGCGCAACGACATCACCCGCGAGACCGCGGCCAGTTTCGAGCCGGCCATCGACTACTGCGTGGTCAAGATCCCGCGCTTCACCTTTGAAAAATTCCCCGGCGCCAAGGACGAGCTGACCACCTCCATGAAGAGCGTGGGCGAGGCCATGAGCATCGGCCGCACCTTCAAGGAAGCCCTGCAGAAGGGCCTGCGTTCCATGGAGATCGGCGCCTCCGGCCTGGGCTTCAACTTCCGCCGCGAGCTGCCGCCCCTGGCCGAGATCATGGCCGGTCTGCGCAAGCCCCATTCGCGCCGCGTCTTCACCCTGCGCCAGGCCCTGCTGGCCGGCGTGAGCGTGGAAGAGATCCACGAGGCGTCGGGCATCGACCCCTGGTTCATCCGCCAGATGCGCGACATCGTGGACATGGAGACCCGCATCCGCGACTTCGGCCTGGCCAACGACATGACGCCCCTGAACCCCGAGCTGCCGGAGATCCTGCGCGAAGCCAAGGAATACGGCTTCTCCGACCGTCAGCTCTCCGAGATGTGGAAGCGTCCCGAGACCGACATCCGCCGTCTGCGCAAGGAGATGGGCATCGTGCCCACCTTCTACCTGGTGGATACCTGCGCCGCGGAATTCGAAGCCTACACGCCCTATTACTATTCCACCTATGAAAAGGGCGACGAAGTGCAGACCAGGGACTGCCGCAAGGTGCTGATCCTCGGCGGCGGCCCCAACCGTATCGGCCAGGGCATCGAGTTCGACTACTGCTGCTGCCATGCCTCCTTCGCCCTGCGCGACGCGGGCATCATGGCCATCATGGTCAACTCCAACCCCGAGACCGTCTCCACGGACTACGACACCTCCGACCGCCTGTACTTCGAGCCCCTGACCTTTGAAGATGTGATGAACATCGTGGAAAAGGAAAAGCCCGAGGGCGTCATCGTGCAGTTCGGCGGCCAGACCCCGCTGAACCTGGCCGTGCCGCTGATGCGCGCCGGTGTGCCCATCCTGGGCACCTCGCCCGATGCCATCGACCGCGCCGAAGACCGCGAACGCTTCCAGGCCCTCATCGAGAAGCTGGGCCTGCTCCAGCCGCCGAACGGCACCGCCATGGACCTGGATCAGGCGCTGGAAGTGGCCGAGCGCATCACCTATCCCGTGGTGGTGCGTCCCAGCTACGTGCTGGGCGGCCGCGCCATGGCCGTGGTCTACGACAAGGAAGAGCTGGTGGAGTACTTCCGCGAACAGGTGCCCGAAAAGCCCGAGCATCCCATCCTCATCGACAAGTTCCTGGAACATGCCGTGGAAGTGGATGTGGACGCCCTGTCCGACGGCAAGGAAGTCTATGTGGCCGGCATCATGGAGCACATCGAGGAAGCCGGCATCCACTCCGGTGACTCGGCCTGCGTGCTGCCTTCCTTCTCGCTCTCCTATGATCATGTGGCCCTCATCGCCGCCCAGGCCGAAGCTCTGGCCCGCGAGCTCAAGGTGGTGGGCCTGATGAACATCCAGTTCGCCATCAAGGGCGACGACCTGTACATCCTGGAAGTGAACCCGCGTGCCTCGCGCACCGCGCCCTTCGTCTCCAAGGCCACCGGCGTGCCGCTGCCCTACATGGCCACCCAGGTCATGCTGGGCAAGACCCTGGACGAGCTGGACCCCTGGAGCATGCGCCGCGGCGGCTTCACCTGCGTCAAGGAAGCCGTGCTGCCCTTCCAGCGCTTCCCCGGCGTGGACATCATCCTCGGACCCGAGATGCACTCCACCGGCGAAGTCATGGGCATGGGCAGCGATTTCCCCGAAGCCTACTACAAGAGCCAGCTGGCTTCCGGCCAGGATCTGCCGCAGGGCGGCAATGTCTTCATCTCGGTCAACGACCGCGACAAGCCCATCCTGCCCGAAGTGGCGGCCATGTTCGCCGACTTGGGCTTCCATCTGCTGGCCACGAGCGGCACGGCCCGCTACCTGCGCGAACGCGGCCTGGAAGTGGAAGAAGTGCTCAAGGTCTACGAGGGCCGTCCCAACATCGTGGACCGCATGATCAACGGCGACGTGGCCCTGGTCATCAATACGGCCTCGGGCAAGAACACGGCCCGCGACTCCAAGTCCATCCGCCATACGGCCGTGAGCTACGGCGTGCCGTACTGCACCACCGTGGCCGGTGCCAAGGCCTCGGCCATCGCCATCGGCAAGCGCCGTGAAGACACGCATGTGGAAAGCCTGCAGGAATACTACGCGCGGGAAGCGCGGGGGTAAGATATGAAAGCATTACTGGTACTTGAAGACGGTTTCTGCCTTCAGGGCAAATCCTTTACCGGCGATTTCGAGACCGGTGGGGAAGTGATTTTCAATACAGGCATGACCGGCTATCAGGAAGTGCTCACCGACCCCTCCTATTACGGACAGATGGTGTGCATGACCTATCCGCTCATCGGCAACTACGGCATCACCGCCGAAGACATGGAATCCGGCCGCGTGCACATGCGCGCCCTGCTGGTCAAGGAATGCTGCAAGGAGCCCTCCAACTGGCGTTCCAGGGAATCCCTGCCGGACTTCCTCAAGCGCTGGAACGTGCCCGGCATGGAAGGCCTGGACACCCGCGCCCTGACGCGCCACCTGCGCATCAACGGCGCCATGCGCGGCGTCATCTCCACCCGCGACCTGGATGTGGAGAGCCTGCGCGCCAAGGCCTGCGCCCTGCCCAGCATGGAAGGCCAGAACCTGGTGCCCTTCGTGGCCGCCCGGAAGCCCTACATCCTCACGGCCGACGGCCCCAGGGACGTCCAGTTCGACGCCGACGGCGCCTATGCCTGGCAGGGCACGGGCATCCCGCTGCTGGTCTATGACTTCGGCGTGAAGTGGAACATCCTGCGTCTGCTGGCCGAAGCGGGCTTCGAGCCCCTGGCCGTGCCGCCTTCCTTCACGCCGGACCAGGCCCGCGCCAGCGGTGCCAGGGGCGTGTTCCTGTCCAATGGCCCCGGCGACCCCGCCACCCTGAAGGACGAGATCGCCATCATCCGCGAACTGGTGAAGGAATTCCCCGTGACCGGCATCTGCCTGGGCCACCAGCTCATCGGCCACGCCCTGGGCGGCACCACGGCCAAGCTGAAGTTCGGCCACCACGGCTGCAACCATCCGGTCAAGGATCTGGGCACGGGCCGCATCGAGATCTCGTCCCAGAACCACGGCTTCCACGTGGTGCTGGACGGCCTGGACGATGTGGAAGCCACCCACATCAACCTCAATGACCAGACCCTGGAAGGCCTGCGCCACAAGACCCTGCCCGTCATGAGCGTGCAGTACCATCCCGAGGCGGCCGCCGGTCCCCACGACGGGCGCTACCTCTTCGAGCGCTTCCATGAGATGATGAAGGCCGCTCTGGCCTAAAAGATATACGGCCTGAGGAGGGGAGCTCTTCTTCCTCCCCAGCGCGCGTTGTTGAGCGCATCGGTGACAGGGCTCTTTCCGTGCGGGAAGGGCCCTGTTTTTTTGTCGTGGAGGGAAGGGGCGGTGATGGATGCGCAGGGATGGACCTGCGGCAAAAGGGCAGGGGAGCCCCCGGGGATGCGGACAATATCCGTCCAGGGATAGCCGCTGACGAAAGCTCTTGAGCCGGCACAGCCATAGCGGGGATGCGCGGCTGTCAGCGGGCGAAGAGCTCAGGAGCGGGAAAAAGAAAAAACACCGCTATTCCCGGGCCCTGACGTTTCGCTCACACGAGCGGTGCCAAGGTTTCGGCACAGGCTTGCCATCACCTGCGCACTTGGGCTATCGTCGTGATACCGGTCCGAATCTGCGCAGGCAGGTCGGCCTTCAACCGTCCGCAAGGGCAACGGATCAAAGGAGTCTGGAGTGAAAAAAGCCATCATGAGCCTTTGCCTGGCTGCAGCGCTTGTTTTCGGAGCTGCCGGCGTCCAGGCGGCAGACCAGGACAAGGGCAACAACCCCGTGCTGCAATTCACGGGCAGCGTGTGGCAGAAAAGCAGCCTGGACAACAAGCTGAGTTTCCTGTTCGGTATGGATACTGCCATCGTCACGGAATATTTCGTCAACAGCCGGGAAGCCGAACTGGCCGCCAAGAACGGCAAGATGCCCGTATCCAACCTTTCCAAGTTCGAAAAAGGCTGGATGAAGGCGTTCAAGGACGTGAAACGCACCACCATCGTGGAAGAAGTGGATGCCTGGTATGCGGCCCATCCTGACAGGCTGGATCGTCCTGTCCTGGGTGTGCTGTGGTTTGAACTCATCGAGCCGCGTCTTGCGGCCGCTCAATAACGGATCGTCCCTCACGAGCTGATACGCCGATGCGTATTGTGGAGACTTCTATGAAAAAACTGTTTGCGATCATCTTGATGGCCGCCTTCATGGCGACGGGCGTCGCCTGCACCAACATGTCCCCCACCCAGCAGGGCGTGGCCAGCGGTGCCGCGCTGGGTACGCTGGGCGGTGCCGGTGTGGCCGCCATTTCCGGCGGTTCCGTGGGCTGGGGCGCGCTGGCCGGTGCCGGTATGGGGGCTCTGGCCGGTGGTATCGTAGGCAACCAGCAGGAAAAGAGCCGTTACCACCATCGCGGCTGGTAATCCCTCTTTCTTTGTCCTGTGACAGCGACCGCTCCCTTCGGGGGGCGGTTTTTTTATTATGGCTTTGACCTTGTTGCGCTCCACGGTGCGAAAGGGAAAACCATCCGCCATGCGGATGGCCTTGATCCCCGGGGCATCATTTTTCCACTTCCGCTCCTTGTGCCTTTCCATATGAAAGATGCCGGATGGACCTTCCCTATATTCCCGGGGGACAGAGGCGTCGGGCACGGTCTGCCACGCTACTTCATCCTGCCATAGACCAGAGCAAACGTTTTTGGGAGAGGATGGGGGACTTTGAGGGGGAAGGAGAGGACTTTTTCCAAAAAGTCCTCTCCTTCCCCCTCATCACATACTTGTTTCAGCTCCTCGTATCCGAAGGCCCCTGCCAGCGGCGGCATAACTGGTGGGACAGCCCCAGCTGGTCGAAGATGCGGCCGCAGAACTGGCCCATGAGCCCTTCGAGCGTATCCTCCCCGCTGTAGAAGGCGGGCATGAAGGGCATGATGACGGCCCCGGCCTCACTGGCCCAGAGCATGTTGCGCAGATGGATGCGGCTCAGGGGGCTTTCCCGGGGGACGAGGATCAGGGGGCGGCGCTCCTTGAGGGCCACGTCGGCGGCCCGGTGCAGCAGGTTGGTGCCGGCACCGGTGGCGATGCAGGCCAGGCTGCTCATGGAGCAGGGGCAGACCACCATGCCGTCGTGCTGCCAGGAGCCGCTGGCCGGGGCGGCGCCCAGGCAGGCTGCGTCGTGGCTGACGTCGGCCAGGGCGTGCAGGGCGGACGGGGCAAGGCCGCATTCCGCTTCCAGCACGGCGTGGGCCCCGGGAGAAAGGATGAGGTGGCTCTCCACGGCGGGCAGGGCGGCCAGGTGGCGCAGCAGGCCCAGGGCCAGAGGCATGCCGCTGGCGCCGCTGACGCCTACGATGATTCGTTTCATACAAGCTCCTTGGCCGTATCCGTCCCGGAGGGGCATCCCGCCGCGGGCAGGGGAGGGCCGGTACTCCGCACCGGACAGGCTGAAGGGAACGGGGACGGGAAGCCGAGGATACGGTGGGAGAAAGGAAAAGAAAAGTCCCCCCCGCCGCACGGGCAGGGGGGACAAAGCGACAAATCGCGCGGAACCTAGCCCAGGTTCACGATGGATTCTTCGCCGGTCTCAGCGTGCAGCACGTGCACGGCACAGCCCAGTCACGGGTCGAAGGCGCGGATGGTGCGCCCCACATTGACGGGGTTGTTGATGTCCGGGACCTGCACGCCGATGAGGGCTTCTTCCAGAGGACCACGGCGGCCCTTGTCGTCGCGGGGCGAGCAGTTCCACAGGGTGGCGGAGATGATCTGGTAGCTGTCGATCTTCTGGTCCTTCACACGGATGTAGTGGACCAGGGAACCGCGGGGCGCTTCGGAGCAGCCATAGCCTTCGGCGCTCTGCGGGATCTCGAAGGGGGTGAAGGTCTCGCCGTCGGGCTTGACTTCCTTCAGCCAGCCTTCCACGGCATTGGCGATGAGCAGGGCTTCCTCGGCGCGGGCCACATGGCGGCCCATGATGGAGAAGACCTTGTCCCAGCCCAGGTCGCGGATGGTGCGGGCCTCGATGCCGAACTTTTCCTTCAGCATCTTCACGCCCACTTCGGACAGCGGCGCGTTGGCCACCCACATGCGGGCGGCGGGGCCCACTTCGATGACTTCGCCGTCGTAACGGGGAGCCTTGACGAAGGAGTAGGCGTCCTTCTTGTCCAGGTCGGGGCTGGTCTCGGCGCCGGCGGCACCCTTGCCGGTGGTGGCGTCGTCGTACCAGGCGTACTTGAGGTCTTCGGTGATCTTCTTGGGATCGAATTCCACGTCACGGCCATTGAGGAAGACACCGGCCTTGAGCAGGTGGGTCTTGCCGTCGTCGGTCATGGGGAACACGCCGAAGCAGGAGCAGCCGTGCACGCCCTGGCCCTGTTCGAACAGGTCCTTGTACACGGAGCCCACGATGTAGGTGATGGGCAGGTATTTTTCGACGATGAACTGGCGCACCTTCTTGAAGCGGGCCGCGTATTCCAGCAGGGCTTCCTTGGTGGGCATTTCCGTGGCGCCGCCGGGCACGATGCCCTGCACATGGGGCATGCGGCCGCCGAAGAGGGCGACCATCTCATGGGCGATGCGGCGCACTTCCAGGGCTTCCAGATACTGGTCCACGCCCACCTTGTTGGCTTCGGGGGGCAGGCGCAGGTCGGGCTGGGCGAAACGCGGCACGAAGGGCGCGGTATCGGGGCCGGCCACGAAGTCCAGGGCGGCCAGATGGTAGAAGTGCAGGATGTGCGACTGCAGGTAGTTGGCGCCCAGGATCAGGTTGCGGGTGATACGGCCGTTGCCGGTCACCTTGATGTTGAAGGCGTCTTCCTGCGCCAGGGCGGAAGCCATGGCATGGGAGGTGGGGCACACGCCGCAGATGCGCTGCACGATCTGGGTGGAGTCACGCGGGTCGCGCCCTTTCAAAATCTGTTCAAAACCGCGGAACATCCCACCGGTGAGGTGGGCGTCCACAACCTTGCCGTTCTCCACCACCACTTGGGCCTTGAGATGGCCCTCGATTCTGGTGACGGGATCGATGGCGATAGTGGCCTTGGCCATAAAGCTCTCCTTTGAACGTCAGAAAAAATGGAAACGCCGGGCCGCTTCTAGTTGCTGTAGAAGGGGCTCTGTCCGTCGGGGAACGTGGGCTCGGTGCAGCCGATGCAGATGGCGTTGGCCACGCACCAGTTGACACCGTTCCATTTGCGTTCAAACGAGTCGCAGTACGCACCGGGGCCCTTGCAGCCCAGGTCGTAGCGGCAGCCGTCCTTCTCGGTGAAGGTGGCGGAGAACTTGCCTTCGTCGTACTTGCCCAGATAGGGGCAGTTCTCGTGCACGTTGCGACCGTAGAAAGGCAGCGGACGGCCTTCGCTGTCCAGCAGGGAGACCACTTCGGCCAGACCGGCTTCCAGGCCCTTTTCCTTGATCTTCTGGAGGGCCAGGGCGATGGTGCCCACGATCCAGTCGGGCTGGGGCGGGCAGCCGGGGATGTTGACCACGGGGGTCTTGATACCGGCCTGCTTGAGCAGGGCGCCGGTCCCCACGGCTTCGGTCACGGAACCCTTGGCGGCGGGGATGCCGCCGTAGGCAGCGCAGGTACCCAGGGCCAGCACGGCGGCGGCGTCGGGAGCCAGCTTTTTGACCAGGTCGGCCATGGTGATCTCGGTGTGGCCCTCTTCGGCCACCACGCAGTAGCGACCATCCTTGGCCAGCGGGATGGAACCCTCGATGGCCAGGAAGAACTTGCCCTTGAAGTTCTTGGCAATGTTCATCATGTGGGTGTAGGCGTCGTGGCCTTCACCGCCCATGACGGTAGGATGGTACTCGAGGCTGATGATCTTCAGCAGCACATCAGCGATGGAGGGGTTGACGTTGTTCAGCAGCGACACTGAACAGCCGGTACAGCCCTGTCCCTGCAGCCAGATGACAGGGGGGCGCTCGCCAGTCAACGTGCCGGCCAGGGCTTCGCGCACCGCAGGATGGAACATCTGCGCCACGCCGAAACCCGCCACTGTGCCGGTGCACAGTTTGACGAAATCACGCCTGTTGAGACTCATGCATGCCTCCTCATGTTGGCGTAGTGAAAAAAAACGGCAGTCGGGTTATGCCAAATGACATAAGTAATATGGATGTACCAAGGCCGGAAGATTGTGTCAACGTAACAATCCGAAGAAACAGGCTTGGGACAAGGGATTCCGAGCTCTTTGCGTGTTTTTTTGACGGGCCTTTCAGCAGCTGAAGATACGCAGTCCGGCATAGCCCACGACGTGTTCCGTATCGTGCGACACCGCGGCGGACGTCTCGTGCATGACCAGGGTGGCGCGCACTGCCGCACCGGGCGCCCAGGCGCGCAGGGCGTAGAACGCCAGGGCCAGCGGCGCGGCCCCGCACATGCTGATGCCTTCCCGGGCCACGGTGACCAGCAGGGCATCGGCATCGCCCCTGAGGGCGGCCTCCAGGGCCAGGTCGTCCTTGCGCAGGGTGGTCTGCTGGTCTTCGTAGTGGTTCATGTCCGAGCTGACCAGCAGCAGGGGGCGCCGGCCGTCGCGGACCCGGCAGCGTTCCAGCACCCGGGCCAGACGCTGGCCGGCGGTGCGCAGCACGGGGGCCTGCCCGGTGCCCACGCAGACCGGCACCACATGCAGGGGGGCATCGCCCGCGCAGACCTGGAGGAAGGGCAGCAGGACCTCGATGCTGTGTTCCCGTACATGGCCCATGACATCGGCGCTGAAATCCTCGTCGGCCTCGCAGAGCAGGCGGGCCATCTCGCCGTCCACGGGCACGGGGCCCAGCGGGGTCTGCCAGGCACCGGCGGGCCAGACGGACAGGGGCGTGCCCAGGCCGGTGTGGTTGGGGCAGAGCAGGAAGACGGTGCGCGGCAGGCGCACATGGGCCAGGGTGGCGCCGATGACCCGGCCGCTGTAGACATGCCCGGCATGGGGGAGCATGAGCCCCGCCAGACGGTCCGCATCCCCGGCGGCGAGGGCCGAAGCGGGCAGGGCCGCCCCCTGTTTCAGGAACGACTCCACTTCGGCACGCAGATCGGCCGGGACATCAGTATAAAAACGGCCTGCGACAGCAGGCTGGCGAAGATGCATGGCGGTATCCTCCCGAAAAGATCTTGGACTGGAAGAAGCATAGCGCCGGCGGCGGACAAAGGCCAGCGGGAGCGGACGGCTTTCCCGGCGGGAAAAGACGACCGGAGGAAAGAGGCGATAACGGCAGGGAACGGTCTGCGGAGGGGCGCCGACAGCCCTTCCGCAAGAGCCGTGTACGGGTCTGGCCATGATGTGCGTACTCCGCCCCCGCTTCCTTTGGGGCAGGCCATGACCATATGAAAAAGAAAAAGGCACTTTTGTTTCTCAAAGGTGCCTTTCCGCGTCCGTGCGGCTGCGTCCGTCAATGCTCGGCAAATGTCCGGCAGCGGTGGAAATATCCTCCGTGTGCGGGCACAACGTCGGCCGCAGTCCGTACCTTTGCGACAAAGGTATCTGTCACCAGCAGCCGCGATGCAGGGATCCCTTTCCCCCATGCGACGAAAAGTGCCATGCCCGTCGGCACAGACACCGTTCGGGCATGGCACAAGGTTACAAGGGCTTTTCCCTGTTTCTAGAACAGCTGTACGCCGCCCAGCCAGTGATGGCGGACGCGGCCCTGCATCTCCTGGCCCAGGAAGGGGGTGTTGCAGCTCTTGGAGTACAGGGTCTCGCGGCTGACGGTCCACGTTTCTTCGGGATCGAAGAGGAAGAAGTCGGCCGGATCACCGGGCTCGAAACGGTTGAGGGGCAGCTTGAAGATCTCGGCCGGGCGCACGCTCCAGAGGCGGTGCAGGTCGGCCTCGCTGATGACGCCTTCGCGCACCAGCCGCCAGGTCAGGGTCAGGGCCAGATCCATGCCGGTGAAGCCGCAGGGGGCCTCGTCCAGGGTACGTTCCTTCTCGTGGGCGGCGTGGGGGGCGTGGTCGGTGGCCAGGATGTCGATGGTGCCGTCCTTGATGGCCCGGCGCAGGGCCTCGCGGTCTTCGGGGCGGCGCAGCGGCGGGCTGACCTTGGCGTTGGTGTTGTAGCCGTCCAGCGCGGATTCATCCAGCGTCAGGTAATGGGGGCAGGTCTCGGCCGTGACCCTGACGCCGCGGGCCTTGCCCCAGGCGATGATGTCCACGGTGAGGGCGCTGGAGACGTGGGCGATGTGCACGGGCAGGTTCAGGTATTCGGCCAGCATGATGTCGCGGGCGGCCTGCACGGCCTCGCCCACCGGGGGCTGGCCCTTGACGCCCAGGCTGCCGCTGAGGGGGCCTTCGTTCATCACCCAGCCGCGGGCCAGGGTGCTGTCCTCGCAGTGATCGATGAAGGTCAGGCCCAGGTCGGCGCCGTATTCCATGACGCGGCGCAGCAGTTCGGTGCCGGGCATGGGGCGGCCATCGTTGGAGACGGCCACGCAGCCAGCGTCCTTGAGCTCCTGCAGGGGGGCCATCTCCTCACCGGCCAGGCCCACGGTGGCGGCGGCGATGGGGCAGAGGCGCGGACCGTGGGGATGGGTCTGGGCGGCGCGGTCCAGCATGAAGCGGGTGACGCTGGCGTTGTCGTTGACGGGCCTGGTGTTGGCCATGCACATGACCGAACCGAAACCGCCGCGGGCGGCGGCTTCCAGACCGGTATTGATGTCTTCCTTGTACTCGAAGCCGGGCTCGCGCAGATGGACATGGGCATCCACCATGCTGGGCATGAGGATCAGGCCGCGGGCGTCCACGATCCGGCTGCCTTCAGGCGCGGCATGGTGGCCGGCGGGGGTCATGGTCACGATCTTGCCGTCCCGCACCAGCAGGTCCACGGGGGCGTCCAGGTGGCGGGCGTTCTTGATGCACAGGGTCATTTAGCAACCTCCATCGTTACGGGTGGCCAGCAGGTACAGGACGGCCATGCGGGTGGCCACACCGGAGGCCACCTGATCGAGGACCAGGCTGCGCGGGTCGTCGGCCACGTCGTCGGAAATCTCCAGCCCGCGGTTCATGGGGCCGGGATGCAGAACCTTCACGCCGGGGTGGGTGAGCTCCAGATGGCGTTCGGTCAGGCAGAAGCGGCGCGAGTATTCGGCCAGGTCGGGCAGCAGGCCCGCCTGCTGGCGTTCCAGCTGCAGGCGCAGGCACATGACGGCATCGGTATCGCGCACGGCCTGGTTGAGGTCGCCGTACACGTCCACGGGCCAGGATTCCACACCGGCGGGCAGCAGGGTGCGCGGCGCGCACAGGCGCACCCTGGCGCCCAGCATGGTGAGCAGGTGCACGTTGGAGCGGGCCACGCGGCTGTGGGCGATATCGCCCAGGATGAGCACCTGCTTGCCGGCAAAGGCATCGCCCCAGACCTGCCGCAGGGCGAAGCTGTCCAGCAGGGCCTGGGTGGGATGGGCATGCCAGCCGTCACCGCCGTTGACGATGCCGCAGGAGACGCGCTCCGCCAGGAACTGGGCCGCACCGCTGCTGGGATGCCGGATGACGATGACGTCAGGCCCCATGGCCTGCAGGGTCAGGGCCGTGTCCTTGAGGCTCTCGCCCTTGTTGAGGCTGGAACCGGACTTGGCCAGGGAGTAGGTGTCGGCTGACAGGCGTTTGCCGGCCACATCGAAAGAGGTCTTGGTGCGGGTGCTGTTCTCCACGAAGAAGAGCACCACGGTCTTGCCCTTGAGGGTGGGCACCTTTTTGACGGGTCTCAGGTTGATTTCCTGGAAACTGGCGGCCACGTTCAGCAGATGGCGCACGTCCTGTGCGTCGAGCTGGGTGACGTCCAGCAGGTCTTTGTGCGGCCAGCGGTACGTAGTATCTGTAGTCATGGCGTCGTGGGGTTGCAGGATTAAAAAAAAGCCCGCTCAACGGCGGGACAAGAGAAAAACCGGGCAGAACCCCTGCGAACGGCGTTCACAGGGCGCAGATCACCGCGGTACGTTGCCAGACATTTCATGGGGGCAAAACTAGACGCTGCCGGGCGCTTTGTAAAGGAAAAAGTCAGTTGACGCCTTGGGGGGCTTTGTCTACTTTCTGGGGGATTGCGCCGGACCGGCGGCAGAGGTCCGGCGGCTGCACCCGGGGCGTGACGGGGCCTGTGATCCGGCGCCTTTTTTTTGTTTTTCTGCCGTTTCGTACCGCGATCGCGCCTCCGGGCACGACCTGCGCTGTCATGGAGGAAGGTCGTCATGCTCGTTTCCATCCTTGTCTATCTGTGCTGCGGCGCCGTGGCCGGTGTGCTTGCCGGCCTGCTGGGCGTGGGCGGCGGGATCGTCATCGTGCCCATGCTGGTGGCGGTCTTCCCCAGCCAGGGCATCCCTGCCGAGTATGTGCAGCAGCTGGCCCTGGGCACCTCGCTGGCCAGCATCATGATCACGTCCATCTCCAGCAGCCGGGCCCACCACAAGCGCGGCGCCGTCCACTGGGACATCTTCCGCAACATCACGCCCGGCATCCTGCTGGGGACCTTTGTGGGCGGTCTGGTGGCCACCCATATGCCGACCCTGTTCCTGAAAGTCTTCTTCATCTGCTTTTTGGGCTTCGTGTCCCTCCAGATGCTTTCCAGCTATCGTCCCCCGGCCAGCCGCGAGATGCCCGGCCCCCTGGGCACCGCCGGCGTGGGCGGCATCATCGGCCTGGTCTCCAGTTTCGTGGGCATCGGCGGCGGCACGCTCTCCGTGCCGTTCATGAGCTTCTGCAACGTGCCCCTGCACCATGCCGTGGGCACCTCGGCCGCCATCGGTTTCCCCATTGCCGTGGCCGGTACGCTGGGCTATATCGTGGGCGGCTGGAACACGCCCGGCCTGCCTGCCGGCTGTCTGGGCTTCGTGAACCTGACGGCCTTCCTCGGCATCGCCGTCGCCAGCTTCATGACGGCCCCCCTCGGCGCCAGGCTTTCCCATTCCCTGCCCACGGCCAGGCTCAAGAAGGGCTTTGCCGTCTTCCTCATCATCGTGGCCCTGCGCATGCTGCTGGGCCTGTTCTAAGATCCTCCCCGGGCGAAGCGGGACCGCTCCGCCGCGGGTCCCGCGGCCCCGCCGGGGGCTTCGTTCTTCTGCCGGAGCGCCGCCGCCCCGGACGGAACGGGCTCCCTCGCCCCTGTCTCAAGGCTGGCACGCGGCCTTCCTCCGTAACCATTCCGATCCGGGAGACCCATGAAGCTGAAAACATACAACAGCAGGCTCGCAGAGTCCGTCTGGTGGAACCTGCTCTGGCTGACCATCGGCGCCTTTTTCGTCACCGTATGCATCAAGAGCGTGGTGGCCTCGCATGCCATGCTGTCGGGCGGGGTCCTGGGCATGGCCCTGCTGGTGTTCTATACCACCGGCCTGCTGACGCCCCTGGTCTGGTACCTGCTGCTCTCCATCCCCATCTGGGTCTGGGGCTGGTTCTTCGTGGGGCGCCGTTTCCTGCTCTATACGGCCTACGGCACCATCTGCACCACCATCTTCGGCATGTTCGTGGACTTCCAGATCCCCATCAACAATGAGGTCTACGCCGCCGTGGTGGCCGGGGTGCTGCACGGCGCCGGCGTGGGCATGATGCTGCGCACCCTGGGCAGCAGCGGCGGGACGGACATCATCGCCGTGGCCCTGAAGCAGCGCTGGAACATCCCCATCGGGCAGTTCAGCTTCGCGGTCAACGTCTGCATCTTCATGGCGGGCGCGTTCAGCCTGTCACTGGACATCATCATCGCCTCCACCATCATGATGTTCATCTCGGCCAATACCCTGGAATACGTGGTGGGCCTGTTCAACCACCGCAAGCTGGTGATGATCATTTCCGAGAAGGGCGAGGAAGTCAGTGAGGCCATCCTGGCCAGCGAGCGTTTCGGCGTGACCCTGATCCGGGGCAAGGGGGCCTACTCCGGCGGCGACAGGGAGATATTGCTCACCGTCACCAACAATGTGGCCCTCAAGCGTCTGGAGAACCTGGTCTTCATGGTGGACCCCAAGGCCCTGTTCGTGGTGGAAAACACCTTTTACGTTGCCGGCGGACAGTTCTCGCGCCGGAGCTGATGCCCTATGCTGCAGGAACATGACGACAGGCTCCGCGTCATCCGCGCGCGGACCATCCTGGACATGCTCGGGGAGCGCCCCGCCACGGGCCGCGACCTTTTCCGTCCCCTCAGGGGACTGGACAACGCCGCGCTGCTGGTGCGCGGCGGGCGTGTGCTGGACGTGCTGCCCTGGAAGAGCGTGCGCGTGCCTGCCGCGACCCCGGTGACGGACATGGGCGACGTGACCCTGATGCCCGGCTGCATCAATGCCCACTGCCATCTGCAACTGTCGCACACGGCGGGCAGGACGCTGTTCGGCGCGGGGTTCACGGCCTGGCTGCGCAGCCTCATCGCCCTGCTGCGCGAAGAGCACGACGGCACGGCCCTGGCCCTGGCCTGCCGGGACATGGCCGCGGCGGGCACGGCCCATGTGGGCGATTACGCCGGGGACGGCCTGCTGGCGGTGGATGCCGCCGTGCGGGCGAATGGCATGGGCGTGACCCATTTTTGCGAGTGGTTCGGCGGGCAGGCCCCCTTCATCGACGGCGGGCGCCCCTGGCCGCCGCGCTGCCGCGCCCTGCTGGAGCCGCGGCCCGAAGTGGCCGCGCACTGCGCCCCGGCCGGGCATGCCCTGTATTCCACGGATGCCCGGGTGCTGCAGGACGCGCGGCAGTGGTGCCGCCTGATGGGGCGGCCTTTCGCGCTGCATCTGGCGGAATCCGAGGACGAGACGCGCCTGCTGCTCGACGGCGAGGGCCCCCTGTGGGACTGCTACCGGGGCATGGTGCTGCCGGAAGACTGGGCCGTGCCGCATCTGCGGCCCGTGGCCTATGCCCGGCGTCTGGGCCTGCTGGGCCCGGGCACGCTGGCCGTGCACGGCGTGCAGCTGGAGCCCGCCGAGGTGGAGGCCCTGGCCGCCAGCGGCAGCGCCCTGTGCCTGTGCCCCCGTTCCAACGAGCATCTGGCCGTGGGCACGGCGCCCGTGGCCTCGCTGCTGGAGTCCGGTCTGCTGTGCTGCCTGGGCACGGACGGCCTCAGCTCCAACACGGATCTGGATGTGCGCCGGGAAGCCGTTTTTTTGCGCGAAACGCTGGACGTTGCCCCGCAGGCCCTGATACGGTGCCTCACTGTGAACGGGGCCGCCGCGCTGGGCCTTGCCGGCCACGGGCGACTTGAGCCCGGGAGCAGGGCCGTTTTCAGTGTGCTGCCCGGGAGCCTCTCCGTCTGATCCATGCCCTTTCGGCCGGCATGTCTCCGGCCTTCCACGACAGTTGTCCTTCATATTCACCGAATCATTCAGAACGAGCAATAACGGGAAAGGTTATGAGCGAAGCAATCCTTGACTGGAAGGAAGCCATGACGCGCGTGGATACCACGCGCGGGCTCTATGTGAAGCGGCTGCGAAACTTCATCGAGACGGAACGGGACACCTCCGTGAAGGTCTCGGTGGCGCTGAAGAACGGCCGGCAGGAAGAAGCCCGCGCCATGGTCCACGCCACACGTGAAGCTGCCGCCGAACTGGGCGGCAAGGCACTGGCAGCGGCCGCGCTGGAGCTTGAGATGGCCATCAAGGCCGGTGCGGACACCACGGCGGCCCTGCACCGTTTCGACAGCGTCACCACGGACACACTGGTGGCCATGGCCACGGTGGCCGCGCAATAGAACGGATGTTTTTTTGCCCGTCCCGCGTCCGTGATGCGGGGGAGGGGCAAAAAAGCCCTTTTTTTTCCATCGTTGTAACTGTTGCGGGATGCCCTTTCCGCCCTGGACGGGGAAAGAGGAAAGGGCTTTTTCTTTTGGACGTTTTGGGATATGCTGTCCGCTTGCAACAACTCGTACCTTTGGGAGAGTAGCTTATGAAAAAGCTCGGGCTTTTGCTGGGAGTGGTAGCCTTGCTCGTGCCTTCGCTGGTTCTGGCGGGCGACATCAAGATCGGTCTGATGTGCCCGTTGACGGGCAAATGGGCCTCCGAAGGGCAGGACATGAAGAATATCGTGAGCCTGCTGGTGGATGAGACCAATGCCAGGGGCGGCATCAACGGCAGCAAGGTGGACCTGGTGGTGGAAGATGACGCCGGTGACCCGCGCACCGCTGCCCTGGCGGCCCAGAAGCTGGCCTCCGCCGGTGTGGTGGCCGTCATCGGCACCTACGGTTCCGCCGTGACCGAAGCCACCCAGAACATCCTGGCGGAATCCGAGCTGGTGCAGATCGGCACCGGTTCCACCAGCGTGCGCCTGACCGAGAAGGGCCTGCCGCTCTTCTTCCGCACCTGTCCGCGTGACGATGCCCAGGGCAAGGCCGCTGCCGCCGCCATCATCAAGGCCGGCTACAAGAAGGTGGCCCTGCTGCACGACAACTCCTCCTATGCCAAGGGCCTGGCCGAAGAAAGCCGGGCGGCTCTGGAAAAAGCCGGCGTGAAGATCATCTTCTATGATGCCCTGACCCCCGGCGAACGCGATTACACCGCCATCCTGACCAAGCTGAAGGCCGCCAGCCCCGACCTGATCTTCTTCACCGGCTATTATCCCGAAACGGGCATGCTGCTGCGCCAGAAGAAGGAAATGGGCTGGGACGTGCCCATGATGGGCGGTGACGCCGCCAACCATCAGGACCTGGTCAAGATCGCCGGTCCCGAAGCCGCCGCCGGCTACTTCTTCGTGAGCCCGCCGCTGCCGCAGGACATGGATACCGACGAGGCCAGGAACTTCCTGAAGGCCTTCAAGGAACGTTACAAGACCGTGCCCGTTTCCGTGTGGGCCGTGCTGGCCGGCGACGCCTACAAGGTGCTCGAAGCCGCCATCGCCAAGGGCAACGACGATCCCGAAAAGATCGCCGCATGGCTCAAGCAGCTCAAGGATCTGCCCACGCTGTCCGGCAAGATGGGCTTTGACGAAAAGGGCGACCGTGTGGGCGATTTCTACCGCATCTACAAGGTGGACAACGCAGGCAAGTTCGAGCTCCAGGCTCGATAGACAGTCATCCGAGGCGGGGCGGCGGGCAGTGGCCCGCCGCCCCGCAAACTGCGCCGCGGGGCGCATGACCGAGACATGGAACAGTTTTTTCAACAACTTTTGAACGGCCTTGCCGTGGGCGGCATCTACGCGCTGGTGGCCCTGGGCTACACCATGGTCTATGGCGTGCTCAAGCTCATCAACTTCGCGCATGGCGACCTGTTCACCATCGGCGCCTATCTGGGCCTGACCCTGCTGGTGAGCTGCAACCTGGCGGGCGTGCTGCCGCCGGTGGTGGCCGTGCTGGCGGTCTTCATCATGGTGGGCATCATGGTGGCCATCATCGGCTGCCTGCTGGAGCGTACCGCCTATCGCCCCCTGCGCAAGGCCGGGCGCCTTTCGGCCGTGGTGTCCGCCCTGGGCGCCTCCATCTTTTTCCAGAACGCCGTCATGCTGGTCTACGGCGCGCGCTTCTACGTCTATCCCGACTGGCTGCGCCCTGATTTCACCGTCGATCTCTTCGGCATCGCCGTGCCCGGCGTGCGCCTGATGGTCATCGCGGCCAGCGTGATCCTGATGCTGGCCCTGTGGGCCTTCATCCAGCGCACCCGCATCGGCGCGGCCGTGCGCGCCGTGGCCATCGACCAGGGCGCGGCCCGCCTCATGGGCATCAATGTGGACCGCATCATCTCCCTGGTCTTCTTCATCGGTCCCGGCCTGGGCGGCGCCGCCGGCCTCATGGTGGGCATCTACTACGGCCAGATCGACTTCACCATGGGCTGGTCCTACGGCCTCAAGGCCTTTACCGCCGCCATCCTGGGGGGCATCGGCAATATCCCCGGCGCCATGATCGGCGGCCTGCTGCTGGGCGTTATCGAAGCCCTGGCCGCCGGCTACATCGCCATCGCCTGGAAGGACGCCATCGCCTTCACGGTGCTGATCCTCATCCTGATCATCCGTCCCACGGGCATCCTGGGCGAAAGGACGGCCGACAAGCTATGAACCGCACCATCGTCATCGTCACGCTGGCGGCGGCCCTGCTGGTCCTGCCGCTGTTCACCAACCCCTACTGGACCGACGTGTGCGTCAGCATCGGCCTGTATGCCCTGCTGGCCCTTTCGCTCAACGTCATCCTGGGGCAGGCCGGCATCTTCCATATGGGACATGCGGCCTTCTTTGCCGTAGGGGCCTACAGCACGGCCATCCTGAACACCATGCACCACTGGCCCATCTTCCTGACCATGCCGGTGGCGGGCTGTGCGGCGGCCCTGTTTGCCCTGGTGGTGGCGCGGCCCATCATCCACCTGCGCGGTGACTACCTGCTCATCGTGACCATCGGCATCGTGGAGATCGTGCGCATCGCGCTCATCAACGACGTGGGCGGCCTGACCGGCGGCTCCAACGGCATCTTCGGCATCAGCCGTCCGGTGTTCTTCGGTTTCCGCATCTTCAAGCCCCTGCATTTCTACTATCTGGTCTGGGGCATGGTGGGCATCAGCCTGCTGCTGTTCTACGGCCTGTGGCGCTCGCGCATCGGCCGCGCCCTCAACTGCATCAAGGAAGATGACGTGGCCGCCGAAGGCTGCGGCATCAACGTGACCCATTACAAGCTCATGGCCTTCGTGCTGGGCGCGTTCTGGGCCGGCATGGCCGGTACCCTCTATGCCGCCAAGATGACCACCATCGCACCGGAATCCTTCAATTTCATGGAATCCGTCATCATCTTTGCCGTGGTCATCCTCTCGGGCGGCAGCCAGCTGGGGGTGCTGGTGAGCGCCTTCCTGTTCATCGGCCTGCCCGAGCTGCTGCGCGAGTTCTCCGGGGCGCGCATGCTCATCTTCGGCCTGGCCATGATGCTGATGATGATCTGGCGTCCCCAGGGCCTCATGCCGCCCAGGAGCCGCCGCTACGGCGTGGCGGCGCTGCTGGAGGCCATCAGGGCCCGCGCCTGTGCCGCTGCCGGCAGCGCGGTCCCTCCGGCGGAAGCTGCCCGCGCCGCGGAGAAGGAAGGAGGCCGCGCATGAGCCTGCTGGAACTGCATGAGATCAGCAAGATCTTTGGTGGCCTGATCGCCATCAACGAGCTGTCCTTCTCGGTGGAGCAGGGCAGCGTGGTGGGCCTCATCGGCCCCAACGGGGCGGGCAAGACCACGGTCTTCAACTGCATCACGGGCAACTACAGGCCCGAACACGGCAGCATCTCGTTCGGCGGCCGCGACATCACCGGCAGGCGCCCGCACAATATCGTGGAGATGGGCATCGCCCGTACCTTCCAGAGCATCCGCCTGTTCGGCAGGCTGCCCGCGCTGGAAAACGTGCTGGCGGGACGCCATTGCCGCCTGAAATCCGGCTTCCTGTCCTCCATGCTGCACACGCCCTGGCAGCGCCGCGAGGAAAAGGCCGCCGTGGCGCGCTGCATGGAAGAGCTGGAGTTCGTGGGCCTGGCCGACCATTACGCCGAGGCCGCCAGCAGCCTTTCCTACGGCAACCAGCGCCTGCTGGAGATCGCCCGCGCCCTGGCCTCCGACCCCCGCCTGCTGATCCTGGACGAGCCCGCGGGCGGCATGAACGACCAGGAGACCGTGGCCCTGGTGGACACCATCGCGGCCATCCGTGACCGGGGCATCACCGTGCTGCTCATCGAGCACGACATGCGTCTGGTCATGAAGATCTGTGAACATCTTGTGGTGCTGGAAAACGGCACCCTCATCGCCCAGGGCACGCCCGACCATGTCCGCAACCATCCTGCGGTCATCGAGGCCTATCTGGGTTCCGACGATTCCGAGACGTGGTAACATGGCACTGCTGACGCTATCCAACATACATGTCCGTTACGGCAGCGTGGAAGTGCTGCACGGTATCGACCTGCACGTGGACGAAGGGGAGATCGTGACCATCCTGGGCGCCAACGGCGCGGGCAAGAGCACGACCCTGCTGTCCATCAGCGGTCTGGTGCGGCCCTGCCAAGGGGAGATCATCTTTGACGGCAAGCCCCTGCTCAAATACCCCAGCCACGAAGTGGTGAACCTGGGCATCGCCCAGTCGCCCGAAGGCCGCCGTGTGTTCGGCACCATGAGCGTGCTGGAGAACCTGCGCCTGGGGGCCTTCTGCATCCGCGACAAGGAACGCAGCGAACGGACCCTGGAGTGGATCTTCGAGCTGTTCCCGCGCCTGTTCGAGCGCAAGCAGCAGCTGGCGGGCACGCTGTCCGGCGGCGAGCAGCAGATGCTGGCCATCGGGCGCGCCCTCATGGCCGGGCCGCGCCTGCTCCTGCTGGACGAACCGTCGCTGGGCCTGGCTCCGCTCTTGGTGCGTTCCATCTTCGAGACCGTGCGCGCCATCAACCAGAAGGGCGTCACCGTGCTGCTGGTGGAGCAGAACGCCCGCGCGGCCCTCAAGCTGGCCTCGCGCGGCTATGTGCTGGAAGTGGGCAACGTGGCCATGGAGAACACGGCCGCCAACCTGCTGGCCGACGCCAGCGTGCGCGAAGCCTATCTGGGCGGCTAACTCCGCCCGGTCCTGTGCCAAAAAAGAAGAGCCCCTGCCTGGTGCGCAGGGGCTCTTTGGCGTTATGGGCTCCACCGGCGGCGTATGCTGCGCGGGTGGGAAACAGCGGCATGCTGCGGGCGGTTCCAATTACGGGCGGTTTCGATGCCGGGATGGCATCGGGCTGTGCGACAAACGGTCATGCGCAGGTGCCCATGATCCGCAAGCCGGGCGGGCATGTCCTGCCCGCCCCGCGTCCTCTTCTGCTCCTTGCTCTTGCCCGGCTGCCGTGCCTGTGCCGCCTGCGACCGTCCTGTTCACCGGCCTTATTTGTCGATCTGGCTTTCCGTAAAGGCGTCCGCGCGGTGCCCCATGAGCGTGATCTTGGCGTATTCCCGCCCGAATTCCTCCAGTTCCGCGGGCGTCAGGCGCACGGTGGCGCCGCCGAGGAAGTCGTCCAGATGGGCCGGATCGGTCGTACCGGGGATGGGGGCTATCCAGGGGGCCTGGGCCAGAAGCCAGGCGATGGCGAACTGGGACATGGTGCACTGCTTGCGTTCGGCCCACGCGCGGATCAGGTGCGGCAGGGGCATGTTGTGCTTCAGGGCCTCCGGGGTGAATTGCGGCAGGGTGGACAGGCGCCCTGTGGTGAAGCGGCTGTTCTCGTCGATGGCGCCGGTCAGGAATCCCCTCCCCAGCGGACAGTAGGGGACAAGGCCGATGCCCAGCTCCCGCAGGGTGGGGAATATCTTGGTCTCCGGTTCGCGCCACAGAAGGGAGTATTCGCTCTGCACGGCGCTGACGGGCTGGACGGCATGGGCCCGCCGGATGGAGGCCGCACTGGCCTCGGACAGGCCGAAGTGCAGGACCTTGCCTTCCCGGATGAGGTCTTTCACCGTTCCGGCCACGTCTTCCATGGGGACCTTGGGGTCCACACGGTGCTGGTACAGCAGGTCGATGTGGTCGGTGCGCAGGCGCCGCAGGGAACCCTCCACGGCCCGCCGGATGTGGTCAGGGCGGCTGTTGAGGGCCGTGGGCCGGCCTTCTTCGACGCCAAAGCCGAACTTGGTGGCGATGACGACCTTGTCGCGCACCGGGGCCAGGGCTTCGCCCACCCATTCCTCACTGGTGTGGGGGCCGTAGACCTCGGCGGTATCGAAAAAGGTCACGCCCCTGTCGTATGCCCGCCGGATCAGGGCGATCATGTCCTTTTTGGCATAGGTGCCGCCGTAGTAGCCCACCATGGGCAGGCAGCCGAGACCGATGGCAGAGACCTGCAACGAGCCGAGACGGCGTTGCGGCAGGGAGGGGGACTGCTGCGTCTTTTCCGTGGCGGATGCGGCGGGCGGTGTCGCGGCATGGACCATGCCGGACAGGGAGGAAGACAGAAGGACGGCCGCTCCGGCGGCCAGGCCACCGGCAAGGAAGCGTCGGCGGGCAAGCTGGTTTTCTCTTGTGATCGTATTCATGACGTACCTCCGTCAGCATCAGGCTGTCATCCCTGTATAGGCAGGGGACACGAAGGAAGAAAGAAACGATCGTTGCAATTACTTGCCTGTTTTTGGCGATGCCGGCAGATCCGGCCGGATGCCGGAACATGTTGTCATCCCCTCATCCCCGTGAGTCAGCGACGGGGACCTGCCATCCCGCCCCAAAGGAACGTTTTACAGGGATGGGGGTGAGGGGAGAGGCGCTTTCCCCAGGCGACCTTCCCCCGCAAAACACAAGAAAAATGCCTACTTGCCCGCGAACAGGGCCAGGGCCCGCCCGGCGGCCATGCCGCTGGCCCAGGCCCAGTGCAGATTGTAGCCGCCCAGCAGACCGGTGACGTCCAGCAGCTCGCCCACGATCCAGAGATTTTCCCGAACCGTGCTCTGCAGGCTGTAGGGATCCACCTGCCGGGTGTCCACACCGCCGCGGCAGGCCTCGGCTTTTTTCAGCCCGGCCAGACCGGCGGGGACCGTACGGAAGTCCTGGATGCGGGCACAGATCTGCTGCCGGGCGGCGCGGGAAAGCTCGGCTATCTTGCGGCCCGCGCTTTCCGGCGGCAGCAGGGCGTCCACCAGACGCTGGGGCAGCAGGCGGCGCAGCAGTCCGCGCGGGGTCTGTTTGCCCTGGCCGGGGCCGTCCAGCAGGGCGGCCAGATCGCTGCCGGGCAAAAAGTCCAGGGCCACCTCCTGCCCCGGCCGCCAGAACAGGGAAGCCTTGAGGCTGGCCGGGCCGCTGATGCCGTCGTGGGTGAAGAGCAGGTCGTCCTGCCAGACAGGATCCGCGGCCAGGGCAGGGGAAAGCCCGGCCTGCGGCAGGCCGATGCGCACCGGCAGGCTGATGCCCGCCAGATTGTCGTCCAGCCAGCCGGGCGCCATGCGGAAGGGGGCCAGCGCCGGAGCGTGCTCCACAAGGCGGTGCCCCAGTGCCTGGGCCAGGCGGAAACCGCTGCCCGTGGCCCCGCACTGCGGCCAGGCGGGGCTGCCCAGGGCCAGCACCAGACGGCGGCAGCGCCAGAGGCCCTGTGACGTGCCCACCTCGAAGCCCGCGCCACCGGGCAGGGGCGCCACGTCATGCACATCGGTCCGGCAGTGGATGGCACAGCCCTGACGGCGGCAATCCTGCACCAGGGCATCCAGCAAACGTTTGGCCGGGACAGTCAGGAACAGCTGGCCGTGGGCGCGTTCTTCCACGGGCAGGCCCCAGCCATGTACCAGACGCTCCATGTCCTGCGGGGGGAAGGCGTCCAGGGCGGGCTCGCAAAAGGCGGGATCAACGCAGGCATAGTGGTGGGCCGCCAGACGGCGGTTGGTGAAGTTGGCCTTGCCGCCGCTGATGCAGAGCTTGCGGCCGGGGGAAGGGGCACGTTCCAGCAGGGCCACGGCCAGGCCGCGGGCCGAGGCTTCGCGGGCGCACATGAGGCCCGCCGCCCCTGCCCCCAGGATGAGGACGTCCGTTTTCCGGGGAGCGGCGTTTGACAGGGCCTTTCCGGCAGGTCTAGGATGAAGGTTTGCTTGCATCCCACCGTTCTTACACGAGGCCTGCCGTCATGCCAATACTGCCCAGCCGTTACCGCGCGCCGCTCTGGCTGCGCAATGCCCATGTCAACACCATCTGGTCCGCCAAATGCCGCCGTCTGGATTTTCCCGATGCGGCACAGGCCGCCCGCTGCCAGAGGGTACGTCTGGATACGCCGGACGGGGATTTTCTGGATGTGGATGTGCATATGCCCCCGCCGGGCCTGCCGGAACGCGGGGTGGCCGTCCTGTCGCACGGGCTGGAAGGGCACAGCCGCCGCAGGTACATCCTGGGTCTGGCGCGCGTGCTGCTGGAAGAAGGTTTCCGGGTGCTGGCCTGGAACATGCGCGGCTGCTCCGGCGAGCCCAACCGGACGGACCGCCTGTACCACATGGGCGTGACGGTCGATCTGGCCACGGTGGTGCGTTACGCCGAGCAGTGGGACCTGCCCATCCTGCTGGCCGGGTTCAGCATGGGCGGCAACCAGACCTGCATGTATCTGGCCAGGGAGCGGGTATCGCCCCTGGTGCGTGCGGCGGCGGTGGTCTCCGTGCCCTGCGACCTGGTGGGGGCGGCCAGGGTCATGGACGGGCCCGGCTGCCGCATCTACCTGCGCTATTTCCTGCGGACCATGTGCCCCAAGGTACGCGAAAAAGCGGCCCGGTTCCCCCACTATCCCTCGGTGGAAGGCATCGAGAAGTTCCGTACCTTCGCGGAATTCGACGGCCGTTTCACCGCGCCCCTCTACGGCTACGCCAGTGCCCGGGATTACTGGCGCGACAACAGCTCGCTGCCCTGGCTGCCCTCCATCCGTGTGCCCCTCTACATGCTGATGTCCAGGGACGACCCCTTCTGTTCGCCCTCCTGCTATCCGGTGGACATGGCGGCCCAAAGCGGGACCCTGCATCTGGAGGTGACCCCGCACGGCGGGCATGTGGGTTTTGCCCGGCCCGGCAGGGATTATTACAGCGAAGAACGCATACGCGATTTCGTGCGCTCTCTGTGGTGAGTCTTGGCGGAGGGAAGTGATGGCTTTGAGGGGGAAGGGCCCTTTTTCCGGCGGAAAAAAGGGGCCTTCCCCCTCAAGCTCCCCCATCCCCCAAAAACCGCTCATATGATCTTTTGACAGGGACTCGTGATGCGGCGGGCAGTCTTTGCTGCCGGTCCCCCGGTGGCATGATGCGGGATGGACCAGGAGATGTTTTGTGAAAGCACACCGTTGTGACATGTGGTGTAGCCGGGGGATGCGCACGGCGGAAAGCCGGTATTGCCCGGGAGGGCGGATGGGCTGAGGGCATTGTGCCGAAGGGACGTCCCCGGCGGAGGCCGTGGCTGTTTCCCCGGGAGGGGGGCAGGGGACAGGTCGCAAAAGCGGATGGGATTTTTGCTGTGCGCACGGGCGGCGTGTGGCCTTGGTCATACGACCGGCCCTGTTTTGCACCGCTCTGGTCGGGCGCACGTTCTTTCCCACCTTTTTTGCTTACGCACGCTTTCTTCCATCTTTGTTCGTCATGGTGTGCCGGGGGACCGCGGGCAGTGGGAACGCCGTGGCCTGTCCGCAACCGCCATGCTCCCGAAGAAAGCGCGTTGGGGGAAGGGGTGGGGCCTGGGGAGGGGGACCCCCTTTGTGCGCCAGCCAAAGGGGGTCCCCCTCCCCAAAAAACACCTATTTGCTGCGGGCCAGCTGGCGGTTGGTGCGGGCCAGCTGGCGGTTGGTGCGGGCCGTGGCCTGGGCGGTCAGCGGGTCATCGGGCCAGGGATGGCGCGGATAGCGGCCGCGCATCTCGGCACGCACCTGCGGATAGCCGTTGCGCCAGAAGTGGCCAAGGTCGCGCGTGATCTGCAGGGGGCGCCCGGCGGGCGAGAGCAGATGCAGGGTCAGGGGCACGCGTCCGTCAGCGATATGGGGCGTATCCTCACAGCCGAAGAATTCCTGCAATTTGGCGGCCACGAAGGGCCCGCCTTCGGCATCATACACGATGGGATGGGACTTGCCGGAAGGGGCCTGCCAGTGCACGGGCGCCAGCTGTTCGAGGCGCCGCGGCAGAGGATAGGGCAGCAGGCAGTGCAGGGCATGGGCCAGCCGTGCGGGGGAGAGCTGGCGCAGGTCGGTGCAGGTGTCCAGATGGGGCGCCAGCCAGGTTTCCAGCTCGTCCAGCAGCCAGGCATCGGAAAGGTCGGGCCAGGGATCGCCCCATGTCCGGTGCAGCAGGCGCACACGGGCCAGCCACTGGCGCGCGGGCTCGTCCCAGGGCAGGACACGCAGCCCCTGGTCGCGGATGAACGCGCACAGGGCCAGGGCGCAGGCGTCGCCATCGGGACGGGGCAGCGGGGCATCGTCCAGCAGCAGGGCCCCCAGACGGCGACGGCGGCGGGCATTGATCTGTCCTTCCGGGCTGACGTTCAGGTCCTCGCTCACGGTGATCTCCGGGCGGAAAAGTTGTTCCAGCACGTCCTGCGACAGCGCCGCGGCCAGACGGATGCGGCCGCGCGTGCCCGCATCCACGGCGGCCACGGCCAGCACGTCCTGCCGGGCCAGACTGTCCGTCAGGGGCAGGACGGCAGCCTTGCCGTTGCGCATGAGGTACTGGGCCATGCCGTTGTTCCCGCCGCTGCGCAGGGCCACCCGTTCGGGATAGGCCAGGGCCACGACCTCGCCCAGACGGGGCAGCTGCTGCCGTGCCGTGCGCAGCAGGGAGGCCCCGGAAGTATGGGAGCCGTTGCCGGTGGGGATGTCCGCCAGGCGTGCCATGTGTTCCGCCCACTGGCGCAGGCGGCGGAAAGGGCCGTGGTCGTCACCGGGGGCGCAGAAACGGTCCAGGCGCAGGGCAAGGGAAGCGTCCGCCAGCGGCAGGGGATCGCGCTCGTCCAGCAGGGCCGTCACACAGGCCGCCAGGGCGCCGTACCCGTGTTCCCGGGCGCGCAGCAGCAGACAGGCCAGCCGGGGCGGCAGGGGCAGTTTCACCAGCTGCCGGCCCAGGGGCGTGGGCAGCAGTTCTTCCGTGCCGGGCGCGATGGCTCCCAGTCCGGCCAGCTGTTCCCGGGCCACGGCCAGATGGGCCCTGGGGGGCAGGTCCAGCCAGGGCAGGTCCTCGGGCCTGCGTGCGCCCCAGACGGCCAGGTGCAGGCAGAACGGCGCAAGGTCCGCATCCAGGATCTCCGGTCGCTGCCGGGGGCGGAAGCCGTGTTCCTCGGCCTGCTGCCACAGACGGCAGCAGATGCCGGGCTCCAGGCGGCCGGCGCGACCGGCCCGCTGCCGGGCTCCGGCCAGCGAGACGCGCACGGTCTCCAGACGGGAAAGGCCGCTGGCCGGATCGAAGCGGCTCTCGCGGGAAAGGCCCGCGTCCACCACCAGGCGGATGCCCTCGATGGTCAGGGAGGTCTCGGCGATGGCCGTGGCCAGGACGACCTTGCGTTCGCCCGCGGCCGCCGGAGCGATGGCCGCGTCCTGCTCCTGCGGGCTCAGCATCCCGTGGAGGGGGTAAAGGCGGGTATCGGCGGGCAGGCGCCCTTCCAGCAGTTCGGCCACGCGGCGGATCTCGCCCGTGCCGGGCAGGAAGGCCAGCAGACTGCCGGATTCCTGACGCATGAGGGCCGCGATGACATCGGCCATGTGCGGCCACAGGGCCTGGGGGCCGCTGTGGGCCGCGGCGGGCGGCAGCGGCAGATAGCGCTCCTCCACGGGGAAACGGCGGCCCTCGCAGGCGATGACCGGCGCGTCTTCCAGCAGGGCGGCCACCTTGCGGCTGTCCAGCGTGGCGGACATGACCAGCAGGCGCAGGTCTGGCCGGAGCACGGCCCGGCTCTCCAGGCAGAGGGCCAGTCCCATGTCGGCCTGCAGGGAACGCTCGTGGAATTCGTCGAAGATGACGCAGCCCACACCGGACAGTTCGGGGTCGGCCAGCAGGCGGCGGGTCAGCACGCCCTCGGTGATGATCTCCAGCCGGGTCCGGGCCGAGACGGCGCTCTCCTGCCGCATGCGGTAGCCCACGGTCTGGCCCACATCCTCGCCCAGCAGGCGGGCGGCGTAGCGTGCCAGGGCCCGGGCAGCCACCCGGCGCGGCTCCAGCAGCAGGATCTTCCTGCCTTCCAGCCAGGGGGCCTCCAGCAGCCACAGGGGCACGCGGCTGCTTTTCCCGGCGCCGGGAGGGGCGCTCAGGACGGCATTGCCCTGCTCCAGGGCGCCGGCAAGTGCCGCACGGACGGCATCCACGGGAGCGGGGGGAAGATCGGGACAACGGCGGGGCCGGGCTGCGGCAGGGGAATCTTTCATGACGGTCGCGCGGAAAGGGATGTGCATCCCTGTTTTTTTACTGGAAATTGATGGCCTGTCAGTGTATTGACAGTGTAAAGGCCATGAACGTGGAGAATATTCATGGAGCTCAAGAGCAATGGAATCATCGGGCAAAGCGCCAGCCTGGCCGGTGTGTTCAAGATCCTGGGCAAAGTGGCGCCCACGGACAGCACTGTGCTTGTAACCGGGGAATCGGGAACAGGCAAGGAATTGCTGGTGCGGGCCCTGCATGCCGCCAGCCCCAGGGCTGACAGACCCTTCGTGCCCGTCAACTGCGGCGCCATCCCCCGCGATCTTCTGGAAAGCGAACTTTTCGGCCATGAAAAGGGCGCCTTCACGCACGCCCTGCGTTCCCGTCCCGGCCGTTTCGAACTGGCGGACGGGGGCACCCTCTTCCTGGACGAGATAGGCGAGATGGAACCCGGCCTGCAGGTCAAGATATTGCGCGTGCTGCAGGAGAAGGAAATAGAGCGCGTGGGCGGCACGGGCTGCCGCAAGGTGGATGTCCGCATCGTGGCGGCCACCAACCGGGATCTGGAAGCCGCCGTGGCCGCGGGCACCTTCCGCGAAGACCTTTACTACCGTCTCAACGTCATCCCCATCCATCTGCCGCCCCTGCGCGAACGGGGGCGGGATGTCCTGCTGCTGGCCAGGCATTTCCTGGGCCGCTTCTGCCGCAAGAAGGAACGGCCGCCCCTGGAGCTTTCGCCCCTGGTGCAGCGCATTCTGCTGGCCTATGCCTGGCCGGGCAATGTCCGCGAACTGGAGAACGTCATGGAGCGCCTGAGCGTGCTGGTCGACGGGCATATCGTGGCCCCGGAGGATCTGCCCGCGCGTCTGCTCCAGAGCGTGGGGGATATTGCCTTGCTGCCGGAAGTGGACGAGTATGCCCCTGAGGCTGACGTCCTTCCGGGATCCGGGAACGGGGAGCCCGCGGCGGCCGTCGAGGCGCCGTCGCGTGGTTTTGCCTGGCCTGACCTCCAGACCTTGGCGGCACAAGGGATGGGGCTGAAAGAGTTTCTGGATGCCGTGGAGATGCACCTTATCGAAGAAGCCCTGCAGCGGACCGACGGCGTCAAGAACCAGGCCGCGGAGCTTTTGGGCATCAAGCGGACGACCCTCATCGAAAAGCTGAAGAAAAAAGGCCTGTAGCCGGCAAGGCCGGCGGCTTTTGACTGCGGGCCCTGCCCGCAGGTTTGCCTGCCCGTGCGGCAGGAGGAGGCTATCATGAACATGAGAATGGCGAGTATCCTGTGTCTGGTCATCATGCTGGCCGGTTGCGTGGCCGGGCAGCAGCGCGGCCTGGTGGGCGATACCTATGTTTCGTCTTCCCAGCCCGCCCTTGCCCTCAAAGCCCGTGACCTGCCCCTGATGGGGAGCACCATGGGCGCCTCGCGCCTGACCAGTTCCGGCGCCATGGGCGGGCTCATCGTGGACAGCTGGATCACGGTCTACGGCAAGGGCGACGGCGTCTCGCCGCTGGCCATCGTGGCCCACGGCGAAGTGCCCGACGGCTGGTACTGGGACGGCATCATGCGCCACCCGTTCAGCATCGACGAGGGCGTGGAGACCATCGGCGGCGTGGGCTTCCAGGCCTGCACCTACGTCACCAGCGAGAAGCGTGACGCCTTCCTGCCCCTGGAAGACCCCGAAGGGGCCCGCATCCTCGCACAGGACGGCCAGCCCCCCCGCCGCTGGCTGGCGCGCATGTTCGCCAACCGCTTCGATTTCGACAGCGACAAGATCGTGCTGGAATACCGCGAGCCCCTGCCCGAGGACATCACCTCCATCACCGCCCTGCCTCTGGGCCGCGCCGACTATATCGCCGCTTTTGAACAGCGGGCCCGTGAAGCTTTTGTGGTCGAGACCTCAGGCATCCCCGCTGCAGGCATCATGCAGCAGCGCGGCATCGGCGCATTGCAGTGGCGTTACATGGATGAAACGTTCTGGGGAACGGTCTCTCCTTATGACCGCATGGACTGGCGTTAGTCCATCCTGGCGAAAAATATACGATTTTGCGTTTCATCTTTATTGACGAAAGGCTGCTCTCTATTGTAGGCAGTAACAGGTTGTTGAAATCCGTGCAGCGTGGGACGATGCAGGACCACTGTTGCAGGCATACGCATGAGGTACACCATGGATGATTATTTGAAAGAAGCACTGGAGATCGCCAGGGCGCAGGCCAGCGTGCGCGTCATGTCGGAAGAAGAAATCACTTCGTTTATCCAGAAAGTGGCTGCCGGTATCCGTACCGTCGCCGAAGGCGAGATGCCTGTGGAGCTGGATTCCGCCGACATGCAGCAGGATGCCCGCAAGTCCATCAAGGAAAAGTCCGTCACGTGTCTTGAATGCGGCAAGACGTTCAAGATCCTCACCAAGCGCCATCTGGCCATGCACGGCATGGATGCCGCGGCCTATCGTGAAAAATGGGGCTTCAAGAAAGATACGCCCCTGGTGTGCAAGGCATTGCAGCGCGAGCGCCGCCGCAAGATGAAAGACATGAAGCTGTGGGAGAAGCGTCGCAAGACCCAATAGCACAAATACCCGCCGCCCGGCGGGTTTTTCTTTGGCCGGAACGGCGTCCTGTCCCCCGGGGGGCAGGAGCGTGGGCCCTTTCGCCGGGCCGGCCGCCATCTTCCCTTCCCCCGGAGGGGCCAGAGCGCCCGCGCCTGCCCCTTTGTCCCAACGTCGTTTTCCGCAAGGATCCATCGCATGAACCATCCTGTCTGTCCCGTGCCCGCCTCGCCCGCCGAGGCGGCCCGTCTGCTCTCCGAGCCGCTGGAAACGCTGCTGGACAGCGCCGCCGTCCTGCGCGAGCGCCGTCACGGCAAGCGCATCAGTCTGTGTGCCATCATCAATGCCCGCAGCGGCGATTGCGGCATGGACTGCCGCTTCTGTTCCCAGAGCAGCCACAACCATACGCCCATTGCCCATTTCCCCTTTCTGGAGGCCGCCGAGCTGCGTGGACGCATCCTGCGGCTGGCGGCCTGGCCCGTGCGCCGTATCGGCATCGTGACCAGCGGGGGGGCCCTGGAGGAACAGGAACTGCACTGCCTGCTGGCGGTGGTACGCGACCTGCCCGAAGACGTGCGCCGCCGGATCTGCACCTCGCTGGGGCGGCTGCCGGAAAAGCATCTGCGGGAACTGGAGCGGGCCGGCGTGCGGCGTTACCACCACAATCTGGAAACCTCGCGTGCCTACTATCCCCGCATCTGTTCCACCCAGCTCTGGGAGCAGCGGCGGGATACGGTGGTGCGTGCGCAGGCAACGGGCCTTTCGGTTTGTGCCGGCGGGCTGTTCGGCCTGGGCGAGAGCTGGGAGGACAGGATAGACTTCGCCTTCAGCCTGCGGGAACTGGGCGTGCGCCATGTGCCCATGAATTTCCTGCATCCCCATCCGCAGACGCCGCTGGCCGGCCAGCCCCTGCTGGAGCCGGAAGAGGCCCTGCGCATCATCGCCCTGTTCCGTCACATCCTGCCCGAAGCCAGCCTGCGTGTCTGCGGCGGGCGGCCCGAGACCTTGCGGGAACGTCAGGGCGACATGTTCCGGGCCGGGGCCGACGCCCTGATGACCGGTGATTACCTGACCACGCAGGGCATGGGCGTGGAAGACGACATCCGCATGATCGAGGCCGCGGGACTGGAGGTGGCGCGTCCATGAGGTCCGAGATGATGACAGCGGGCATCCCCGGCAGCAGGGGGCCCGTACAGGGATTTTTCGTGACCGGCACCGGGACGGACGTGGGCAAGACCGTCTTCACGGCGGCCTTGCTGCGGGCGCTGCGTGGCCGGGGGATGGCGGCCCAGGCCCTCAAGCCCGTCCAGACCGGTGTACGGCCGGAGCAGCTGGCGACCTCCGCCCTGGCCGACGGTGTGGCCTATGCGCGCGCCGTAGCCGACCTTCCGGCCCTTTGGCCGGCGCCTGCGGCGACCCTGCACTGCTTCCGCCTGCCCGCCTCGCCGCATCTGGCGGCAGGGGAGGAGGGGCGGCGCCTGACGGTGGCCGGCCTGGCCGCGGACGTCCGGGCCCACTGGCAGGGGACGGAGGCCTCCCTGCTGCTGGTGGAAGGGGCGGGAGGCATGGCTGTGCCCATCAATGCGGAAGAAGACACGCTGGACTTCATGGCGGCCCTGGATCTGCCTGTCCTGCTGGTGGGCGGCAACTGTCTGGGGGCGCTCAACCATGTGCTGCTTTCCCTGCAGGCCCTGCGCCTGAAGGGGCTGCGCCCGGCGGCTGTGATCCTGATGGCGCCGGAAGAGCCGGAAGGCCTGGGCGCCGGGGAACGGCATGACCGGGAACGGGTGCTGGCCGACAACCCCGTATTTTTGCGCCGTCGTCTGGCGGCCTGGGGCGAGGACGCGCCGGTGGTCGTCCTGCCCCGTGTGGCCCGGCTTGACGCGGCGGGCTGGCAGGAGCTGGCCGATGCCTGCGCCGTGCTGCTGCCCGCCCTGGCCCGGCACGTGCCTTCCCTGACGGGACAGGCGGCAACGGACAGCGAAGAGCCCCTGCCGCTGCGGGACAGGCGCATCCTCTGGCATCCGTACACGTCGGTGGTGGATCCGCTGCCGGTCTTCGCGGCCGCGCGCAGCCACCACAACCGCATCGTGCTGGACGACGGCCGGGAGCTGGTGGACGGCATGTCCTCGTGGTGGACGGCCATCCACGGCTACAACCATCCGCGGCTGGTGGCCGCGGCCCAGCGTCAGGCCGGGCGGATGCCGCATGTGATGTTCGGCGGGCTGACCCACGCGCCGGCCGTGGAGCTGGGCGAACGCCTGCTGGCCATGCTGCCGCAGGGACTGGCGCGCGTCTTTCTGGCGGACTCCGGCTCCGTATCGGTGGAGGTGGCGCTGAAGATGGCCCTGCAATACCAGCAGGGCATCGGCCAGAAGCAGCGCACCTGCTTCCTCACGCCCCGGGGCGGCTATCACGGTGATACCACCGGCGCCATGTCGGTCTGCGATCCCGTGACCGGCATGCACTGCCTGTTCACGCATATGCTGCCGCGCCAGCTTTTCATGGAGCGGCCTTCCTGCCGTTTCGACCTGCCCTTCGATCCGGCCAGTCTGGAGGATGCCCGGCGCATCTTCGCGGAGCAGGGCGAGCGCATCGCGGCGGTCATCCTTGAGCCGCTGGTGCAGGGCGCGGGCGGCATGTGGTTCTATCATCCCGACTACTTGCGCGGCATGGCCCGCCTGTGCCGTGAACACGGGGTCCTGCTGGTCTTCGACGAGATCGCCACGGGCTTCGGCCGTACCGGGACGCTGTTCGCCGCGGAGCGGGCCGGCGTCTGCCCGGACATCCTGTGTTGCGGCAAGGCCCTGACCGGCGGCGTCATGACGCTGGCCGCCACGGCCTGCACGGAAGAGGTGGCCCGGGGCATCTGCCGGGACGGCATGGTCTTCATGCACGGGCCCACCTTCATGGGCAATGCCCTGGCCTGCGCCGTGGCCTGCGCCAGCCTGGACATCCTGGCGGAAAACCGCTGGCAGGAACAGGTGGCCATGCTGGAAACGGCCCTGACAGCGGGCCTTGCCCCCTGCCGGGAGCTGCCGCAGGTGGCGGATGTGCGCGTGCTGGGCAGCATCGGTGTGGTGGAGACCACCCGGCCGGTCAACATGGCCGCCATGCAGGACTTTTTCGTGCAGCGGGGCGTCTGGATCCGGCCTTTCAACCGGCTTGTCTATGTGATGCCGCCCTATGTGAGCCCCCGCGAGGACGTGCAGCGCCTTTGCGCGGCCATGCACGATGTGCTGGCCCTGCCCGGCATGCTGGGGTAGGGCAGGCGTGCCGGGAAAGGATGCTTTGCGGGGGAAGGGAGCCCTTTGGCCAGCGTCCCAAGAGGGGCCCTTCCCCTCCGGGCCCCCATCCTCCCCCGATGCGTTTTATTCGGGAGGATGGAAACGCGGAGCGGTGTCACAGTTCCGCCTGTCTGCCGGTCCCCGCGCAGGGCAGGAAAGGATGCCCCCGGCCCTGTCCTGATGATGGCAAAGGCCCCGTCTGCTGGTGGCAGACGGGGCCTTTGCGGAAGAACGTGTGCCGGGGCCGGGGAGCGCGGAGGAGAATAGCCCATCCCGTGCGCCGGCCTGACCGGGGCGGCCCGCAAGGGCCGTGCCCGTTCCGGGCAGGGAGTTCACAGGCACCAGGAGCAGCGACGCGTGAAGGGCTCCTTTCGCGCAGGCAGAGAGGGGCTGCCCTTGGAGCACCTTAAAAGACGGCTATCTCGCCCCGTCGTGCACGCAGCGGGGGGCTGCATCTCGAAAGATGCTCCCCCGCTACTTCTCCCCGCCTTCTCCTTGCGGCGCGGCCCCCGCACCGGCCAGCAGGCCTATCTGGCCCCGGAAGATGACCCTGGTGGCCGTCTCGTCGGCCAGTTCGGCCACATCCATGAATTTTTCCAGCAGTTCCAGCAGATAGTAGCGGTCGTTCTCGCAGCCGTCCTTGAAATCGGTCTCCAGTTCGCCGGAGCGCATGTAGTTCTCGAATTCTTCAAGATCTTTCACCGTCAGCATGGTCGTTCTCCTGTAGCCTCCAGAGACGGCGCAGGCCGCAGGCCCCCAGCATGCGGGCCAGGGCCAGGACCGTGTCTATCTCCTCGCGGCTGATATGGTCATAGTGGATGCCCGCGCTGACGCACACCGCGGCGCCCAGCGCGCGGCAGTAGTCCCGGGCCAGCGGCAGGGCGGCTTCGTCGTCGTGATGCCCTGCGCGGCGCAGGACGTGCAGGCGCACGCCGTCTTCCGTCCCGGAAAAGATGCCGGCGGATGTGGCGTCCGGTCGTGCCGTGCTCCCGGCGGACGCGGCCTTCGAGGCATCCGGGGGCGTGCCGTCCCCGGGCTCGGCCAGGATCACGGCGCCGATGTGGGCATCCCCGCCGGTCAGCAGCAATTGCCAGTCCTGTCCGGCGGGCAGCAGGCGCAGCTCCAGGGCCAGGCGGCCGTGTGTGCAGCGCAAAAGGAAGGGCTGGTGTCTTTCCATCGGCAAAGCATGCTGCAGATGCCGCGCAAAGGCAAGCCGGAGGCAGGCATCCGCTTGACCCAAAGCCCGGTGAAAGGATAAGTAACAGGCAAACGAAAAAGGAGAAGCCATGGCTCTTGATCCTACCAAGCACCCTGACTGGCAGATCGCCCAGGATGCTGAAAAATCTATGAAAACTGTGGAAACCCTGGCTGCGGAGCTGGGCCTTGAAAAGGACGAGCTGCTGCCTTACGGCCACTACATGGGCAAGATCGAGCAGCAGGCGGTGTTGCGCCGTCTGGCCGACAGGCCCAATGGCAAATATGTGGACGTGACCGCCATCACGCCGACCCCCCTGGGCGAAGGCAAGTCCACCACCACCATCGGCCTGGTGCAGGGCCTCTCCAAACGCGGCGTGAAGACCACCGCGGCCATCCGCCAGCCTTCGGGCGGCCCCACCATGGGCATGAAGGGCTCCGCCGCGGGCGGCGGTCTGGCCCAGTGCATCCCGCTGACCCCGTATTCCCTGAATTTCACCGGCGACATCCACGCCATCACCTCGGCCCACAACCTGGCCATGGTGGCCCTGACCTCGCGCATGCAGCACGAGCGCAACTATGACGACGAAAAGCTGGAGCGCCTGTCCGGCATGCGCCGCCTCAACATCGATCCCACCCGTGTGGGCATGGGCTGGGCCATGGACTTCTGCTGCCAGGCCCTGCGCAACATCATCATCGGCATCGAAGGCGACGGCCGCCGCAACGACGGCTTCATGATGCGCTCGCACTTCGACATCACGGCCGCTTCGGAGATCATGTCCATCATGTCCCTGGCCCGCGACCTGCCCGACCTGCGCAAGCGTCTGTCGCGTGTGGTTCTGGCCTTTGACCGCGCGGGCAATCCCGTGACCACGGCCGATCTGGAAGTGGACGGTGCCATGATGGCCTGGCTGCTGGAAGCCAGCAAACCCAACCTGATCCAGACCATCGAAGGCCAGCCCGTGCTGGTGCACGCCGGTCCCTTCGGCAACATCGCCCTGGGCCAGAGCTCCATCATCGCCGACCGCGTGGCCCTCAAGCTCAGCGACATCCATGTGACGGAATCCGGCTTCGGTTCCGAGATCGGTTACGAAAAGTTCTGGAACGTCAAATGCCACATGAGCGGCCTCAAGCCCGATGCCGCCGTCATCGTGGCCACGGTGCGCGCCCTCAAGAACCACGGCGGCGCCCAGCCGCCCATGCCCGGCCGTCCGCTGCCAGAACCCTACACCCGCGAAGACGTGGGCCTGGTGGAAGCCGGCTGCGTGAACCTGCTGCGCCACATCGGCATCGTGCGCCGTTCCGGTGTGTCGCCCGTGGTCTGCATCAACGCCTTTGCCACCGACAGCAAGAACGAGATCGCCGCCATCCGCCGCATCTGTGAAGAAGCCGGTGCGCGCGTGGCCCTGTCCGAGCATTGGCTCAAGGGCGGCGACGGTGCCCTTGAACTGGCCGATGCCGTCATGGATGCCTGCAACGAGCCCAACAACTTCGCGCCCCTGTACGACTGGTCCATGCCCTTCGAGCAGCGCATCGAGACCATCGCCAGGGAAGTCTACGGCGCCGACGGCGTGGAATTCTCCTCGCTGGCCAGGCAGCGCATCAAGGAGCTGCAGGCCCGTCCCGACGCCGAAGAACTGGGCATCTGCATGGTCAAGACCCAGTACTCCCTGTCCGACAACCCTGCCCTCAAGGGGGCGCCCACGGGCTGGCGCCTGCATGTGCGCGACTGCCTGTTCTACGGCGGCGCGGGGCTGGTGGTGCCGGTGGCCGGCGACATCAGCCTCATGCCCGGTACGGGTTCGCGTCCGGCCTTCCGCAATGTGGACGTGGATCTGGAATCCGGCCAGGTGACCGGCCTGTTCTAGGCCGGGCTGACGACACAGCAAACGCAAGGAGACCTCCGTGCCCTCCCGGGCCGGAGGTCTCCTTTTGGGCCGGGGCGCCACGGCGTGCCGGTGCGGGGAAGGAAGCGCGGCCGCAGGGCAGCGGAAGATACGGGAAGAAGGCCGCAGCGGCCGTCCGGGGCGGGCCTCCGCTCCGGGCGGGACCTGTCTGCCTTCGCTGGCTTGCTGTCCGGCCTGGCGGCCCCTCCCCGAGGTGCCCATGCCGGCAGGACGGCGGGCTTCCGGCGCCGCGACCAGCTGCGGCAGGGGCGCTGCGCCCATGAGCGCCACATCCCGGCGCACGCGGATGTTTTTTCCGGCGGGCCCGCCCTGTGCCCCTGAGGGATGGATATTGACATTTTCATCAAAAAAACAGTAGTTATTTGCAACAGGCTGTCATTGATGGACGGCCTGCAGCGTTCCTGCCTGATTCCAGGGATTTGCGTCACCGTGTTCCTTACAGGGGCAAAGTATATGCGATCATCTGGCGTGGCAGGATTTTTTTATGCCTTTTCCTGTCCGGCGCCGGGCGCTCCCTGAGCGTGCCGTGCAAAGCCGAGCCCTGCCCTGGCCCTGCGTTGGTGCAGGGCTTTTGACGTTCACAGATTTTTTTGAAAGATCATACATGTTTCCGGGGGTCCCTCATGGCCGATATCCGTCTTGCCAAGCCTGCCGCTGGTACCACGCAGACCGTCCCCAGCGCTCCTGACGGGCGCTTCATCTTTGATTTTCCCGCGGACGCGGCGACGCTGACCCGCAATGGCGACGATCTTGTCCTGACCTTTGAGGATGGCGCTGCCATCCAGTTGCAGGGGTTCTATACCACCTATTCCAAGGAAGAGATGCCCTCCTTCCAGGTGGACGGCGTGGAGATCAGCGGGCAGGACTTCTTCGCCGCCCTTGACGAAGACCTGATGCCCGCCGCCGGTCCTGCCTCCGGCAGCAGCGCCGCGCGCGGCGGCCGCTATAACGAATACGGCGGCAGCGACCTGCTGGACGGCCTTGACCATCTGGGGCGCCTGGACATCGGTTTTGATGGCGGCACGCAGCTTGCCACAGATACGGTGGAGCCCAGCCCTTACTCTGAAGTCGATCATGGTGTGACTGTGACGCCTTCCACCCCCGGCACGGATCCTGATGATCCGAGCATCCCCGTCCAGGGAGAGGATTTTCCGCCGACCATGCCGCACGATGTGCTTCAGGTGGACGAATCCGCCCTGGATGGCGGCAGCGGCGGGGGCTCCGCGACGGCCGCCGGCAGCATGCGCGTCTCCGCCCCTGACGGTGTGGCAATCATCACCATCGGCGGCGTCGTCGTCTGGCAGAACGGCGCCCTGACGGGAAATCCCGTCCTTACGGATGAGGGGCACCTGGACGTGACCGGCTTTGACGGCACGAATCTGACCTATACCTATACGCTGACGGGTTCCACCCAGGAGCATACAAAGCTAAACGCTGGCGGCGAAAACGATGCCATCGCCCACGAAATGGCAGTGGTGGTGACGGATACGGACGGCGACAGCGGCTCGGCCGTGATCCGTGTCGAGATCACCGACGACGTGCCCACCATCGAGAGCTTTGAGAAGACGGTGACGGAAGGGGATGCCGATCCCATCGTCGGCAATGCCCTTGAGGGCGCTGTGGCCGGTGCGGATGGCGCGAACTTTGCGTGGACGAATCCCGATCAGCAGGGCAGGTACGGCAAACTCACGCTGAACGAAGACGGCACCTACAGCTATGAGCTCAACAATGACGACCCGGAGGTGAAGGCGCTCACCGACGGCGACACGCGGACGGAAGAGATCTCCTACGCCTACACCGACGCCGACGGCGACGTGGCCACGGGCAAGGTGACCATCACCATCAACGGCGTGAACAACGGCGTCGAGGTGGGTTCTGGGACTCTGACGGTCTATGAAGCCGGCCTTGACGACGGCTCTCAGGCCGGGCAGGCCGCTGCGCCCACCACGGCCGAAGGTTCGCTGACCGTCAATGCGCCCGACGGCGTGAAGGACATCAGAATTGATGGCGTGACCGTGTTTGAAAACGGCGCGCTTACCGGAAACACCGTATCCACGAATGAAGGCACGCTGACGGTGACGGGCTTCGACGAGGCTACGGGCGAGCTGAAGTTTACCTACGAGCTGACCGGCAACACCTTGGAGCACAATACAGACGCCACGGACAAGCAGCTTTCCCATGACCTTGCCGTGACCGTGACGGACGTGGATGGCAGCACGGATACCGGCGTGGTGACCGTGGTCATTACTGACGACGGACCGGTGGTCACGCCTGTGGAAACCGAGTATAAAGGAAATAAATATGTCAACACGGTTTCCGTTTCCTTCGGCGCGGACAACGATACCGGAACAGATTCGTCTCTTGCCGTGAACGCGCATGATGTCGATGGAACAGTCATAGAGTGGATAAAAGTCGACGACAGCACTTCCAGCGGCACCGATCTGAGCAAGCTTTCTCAGGGAGAATCCTGGACGAACGGCAACATCATCGTTTCCCGTGAGAACGGCAACTTCGTTTTCAAAATCAAGGAAAACGGCTCCAACGCCCACATTACGGTGACGGCCACGGACGCCGATGGCGATACCGACACGGAAGAACTGAACCTTACCGCGCCCGACGCGGGTCCCAACGCCATTATCGTGGATGAGGCGCTGCTGACCGACGGCAATGTGGTGAATTCGGACAATTCCGGCCATAACCCCTCGGGCACTGGTTCCTTTACCGTGAATCTGAACGGCGAAGACGGCACCGTTACGCTGAACTACGGCACTGGGGAGAACTCGTCCATTACCCTGAGCCTGATCAACGGCGAGACGTTCGACAAGGATTGGCTTTCCACCAACAAAACACTGACGGTGAACGGCGTCGTCGTGGAGGTGACGGGAGCCACGCAGCAGGACGGCTCGTGGAAGATTGAGTACAGTTATAGCCTGACCGGACAGCAGACTCACACGGGTCAGGGCGTCGGCGAAAATGACGCGCTTTCCGACGAAATCGACATTACGGTGACGGATGCCACCGGCGATACGTCTACCGGTTCGTTGACGGTGACGGTGCATGACGACGGGCCGGTGCTGACGGACAAGATCGATTTCACGGTTCCAGAAGGGAAAGAAAATTACTATGACAATTCGCCTGAGATCATGTTCACTATCGGTGTCAGTCCGAACAACACCAGACTGGAAGATCTCGAATTCGGTGCGGACGTAGGGGAAGACACGGCTTCCGCCGCCACGCTTACGGTAAAGGTCAACGGTGCGGAGTTCACCATCCAGGTGACGCGTGATGAAGATGGCAACCTGCACTTCTCCGGCGATAAGGGTGAGGGGAAGATCCTGTTTACGGGGCCTGCTGATGCCGATAAAGAGGATTCGCTGTCCTATGACAAGGAGACAGGCATATTCACCTATACCCGTCCCACGGCAGATATCGGCGGAACGACAAACAGCTATGATGTCAGCCTGACGATTACCGATGCTGACGGGGATTCGGCCACTGTCAGCAATATATATACCACCGTATTCCGCAATCCTACGGTTACAAACAGCACGGTCACCACCGATGAAGGGAATATTATCATGAATGATATTCCTATCGGTTCTGGAGATGAAAACGATAAAACTAGTCAGGTTGAAAATACTGCTCAAGGCAGTATCACCGTCAACCTGGATCATGCTGACGGGACCATAACCATTGGAGATATGCCCATAACAGTGGACAAGGACGGGAATATCCTATCCGTCAATGGGAATACTGGAGGGATCCTTGATGGGCAGACCATAAAAGGCACATATGGCTATCTGAGCAATATCTCATTAGTAGCTCAGGGTGATGGTACAATCACTATCAATTACACCTATACTCTCAATGCACCTGTGAATGGTGGCACGAATAATGTGTCCGGGAGGGGCGACTCCCACCTGGCGGATCAATTCACGGTGACTGTCACGACGCAAGGGGGAACGGAGACCGGTACGATTACGGCCAATGCCCTGGATGATGCGCCTGTGCTGGCTGTCAGTAATCCGGAATCTGTCAAGGATACTGCGGATACCATCGAGATACCGCTGGAAAAGTTCTCCGTTGGTGCGGACGTCATCTCGTTAGACGGAAAAACGGCCTCGATCTCTGTCGAGGTCGGGGAGAATGAATATACCTTCACAATCATCCATGAGAGTAATGGAACCTACTCTTTTATCGCTCCTAACAATCAAGACGACAACCTGAAGATCGAAAGCACTGCTGAAGGTGGCTACAAGATCGTCTACACAAGAGCCCCTCAGGACATTGCCGATGGCAAGGACGACAGCTATACGTTCGGCATCACGGTGACGGATGCCGATGGCGATACGGCCACAGGCTCTGTGACGGTGTGTGCAAAGGTCGTCCCGCCCACCATTAATGAGAGCGGCAGTAAGACGGATTTGCTGGTCGACGAAGATGGTCTGGTGCATGAGACCAATAGCAAGACCGACGCGGGCCAGCTGGTGGTGGACATGCACGGCCAGGCTGGTACGGTGACCATCGGCGGTGTGCAGGTGACGGTCAGTACTGAGGATCAGGTGGGCTGGGCGATGGAGCCGGCCCAGGGGCGCTACGGCAAGCTCACCATCACTGAGGCCACATGGAACGATGGCAAGCTCACCATCAACTATGAGTATACGCTGCAAACGCCGTACACGGATAGTGACAACGAAAATGGGATCAATACGGTGGTGGACGCGGACTCGTTCCAGATCTTGATCAATGGCGAGAGCTCCGGTTCCATTACTGTGGATATCGTGGACGACGTGCCCACGCTGACGGTGGAGAATTTCCACGGCGCATACGGAGAAGGCATCGATGGTACGGTGAACTTCGACTTCGGCGCGGACAACGGCGAAGGCACGAAGATCGAGCTTTCCGTGAACGGCGGTGAGAAGGTTGCAGGCGCCAGCACTGACGGCAAGAACTGGACGTTCGATGTGGACGGCCAGACCGTGACGCTGAATGCGGAGACGGGAGAGTTCCACTATGATCTTCCTGCTTCCGGTTCCAACAGGGAGTACATCTTCCAGTTCACGGTGACGGACGCTGACGACGACGAGGTGAGCAATGCTGCTCCTGTGACGGTGACAGTGGAAGGCACCGACCTGACCGGGGTGAAGGGCAGTGTGACCGGTGACGACGACAACGTGCTTACCGGTAAAGAAGTTGCCGTGACCATGCCTGAACTTCCGGCGGGCGTGACGCTGGTTGCGAACCAGTGGGTGAACGTGACGGATGCGGACGGCAAGGTGTACGGCCAGCTGCACGTGGATGAGAACGGCAAGGTGACGTTCGAGCAGACGGTGGCGTACAGCGGAAGTCAGCACAATGCTCAGGGCGAAAGCGAAAAGGCGACGGGCTTCAGCGGCAATCTTACAGTGAACCTTGCGGACGGCACGACCTCCAGCATCACCGTGGACGTGAGCATTCTTGACGCCATGCCGACGCTGGAGGTGAAGGAATTCGACGGCGCATACGGTGCAGGTATCAACGGCACTGTGGATTTCGGCTTTGGCGCGGACAACGGCGAAGGCACGAAGATCGAGCTTTCCGTGAACGGCGGTAAGAAGGTTGCAGGCGTCAGCAATGACGGCCAGAACTGGACGTTCATGGTGGACGGCAAGACGGTGAAGCTGGATGCGGCAACGGGCGAGTTCCACTATGATCTCCCCGCTTCCGGCAGCAAGGATACTTATACCTTCCAGTTCACGGTGACGGACGCTGACGGCGACGAGGTGAGCAATGCTGCTCCTGTGACGGTGGAAGGCACCGACTTGTCTGAAGTGAAGGGCCACGTGACCGGCGACGACGACAACGTTCTTACCGGTGAGGATGTTCCCGTGACCATGCCTGAACTTCCGGCGGGCGTGACGCTGGTTGCGAACCAGAGGGTGAACGTGACGGATGCGGACGGCAAGGTGTACGGCCAGCTGATCGTGGATGAGAACGGCAACGTGACGTTCGAGCAGACGGTGGCGTACAGCGGAAGTCAGCACAATGCTCAGGGCGAAAGCGAAGAGGCGACGGGCTTCAGCGGCAGCCTTACAGTGAACCTTGCGGACGGCACGACCTCCAGCATCACCGTGGACGTGAGCATTCTTGATGCCATGCCGACGCTGGAGGTGAAGGAATTCGACGGCGCATACGGTGCAGGTATCAACGGCACTGTGGATTTCGGCTTTGGCGCGGACAACGGCGAAGGCACGAAGATCGAGCTTTCCGTGAACGGCGGTAAGAAGGTTGCAGGCGTCAGCAATGACGGCCAGAACTGGACGTTCGATGTGGACGGACAGACCGTGACGCTGAATGCGGAGACGGGAGAGTTCCACTATGATCTTCCTGCTTCCGGCAGCAAGGATACTTATACCTTCCAGTTCACGGTGACGGACGCTGACGACGACGAGGTGAGCAATGCTGCTCCTGTGACGGTGACAGTGGAAGGCACCGACTTGTCTGAAGTGAAGGGCAGTGTGACCGGCGACGACGACAACGTTCTTACCGGTGAGGCTGTTTCCGTGACCATCCCTGAACTTCCGGCGGGCGTGACGCTGGTTGCGAATCAGACGGTGAACGTGACGGATGCGGACGGCAAGGTGTACGGCCAGCTGATCGTGGATGCGGAAGGCAAAGTGACGTTCGCGCAGACGGTGGCATACAGCGGAAGCCAGCACAATGCTCAGGGCGAAAGCGAAGATGCGACGGGCTTCAGCGGCAATCTTACAGTGAACCTTGCGGACGGCACGACCTCCAGCATCACCGTGGACGTGAGCATTCTTGATGATATCCCTACCATCTCCAATTCCGACATGTCTACGTCGGTTATCCTCGGCGATTCGAGTGATAACCTGGCGAAGGTGGATGAGGAGATATCCTTTATCAACTATAAGAAAATAGACGTTAATGATGGAAAGCCTGTTTATGAGCAAACATCCACTAAAGTATCAACGACATACTGGAATGGCCAGATTACAATATCTGCGGCTAAAGTGACTTATAACGGGGATGATGAACGAGGTAATCCGTTGATCACTGCTGAGGACACCAATGGTATGCAGCTGTTATACAGCTCATATAACGGAGGAACAAAGCAGTATTATAAGGATAATAATCCTCCCCAGGAAGATAAACAGAACAATATTGCTCATAAAGATAAGGATGGCAATTGGTACCGCGATGCTCCAGAATCTGACTGGGGCTTGACGGTCGGTAATAGTAAAGATGACGGAGAGATCAAAGCTACTGGAGATACGAGCGATGCGGTAGTTATTGATCTTGAGGGGTATGCCTATGGCATAACCATCAATTTCGGCGCGTTCTTCGCCGGTAAGTCAAGCCCGGACGATCCTGCAGCAGGCACCGGCTACGATAACGTATCCGAAAAGGCGCTTATCACGTTCTACAAGGATGGCAAGCTGGTCTACTCTACCGTTGAGTATGGCACCAATAGTGGGGAGTTCACGTTCAATACCGGCGATATCGTTCTTGAGGGCTTCGACAAGGTGGTCATCTCCGCAGTGGACAACAGTACGCCTGACTTCCCGAATGAAAACAGCGACTTCACCATCCAGGGCATCGACTTCATCACCAAGCGTGATGATCCCATCATCATCAATGAAGGCAAGGTGACGGCTAAGTCCGGTGCGGACGGTTTTGCCGACGCCTATACGGACAGTTATGCCAAGTTCGACCTCGCCGATATGGTGGAGCAGAATGGAGGAGAGCTCAATGGGGACGGCACCTCCGGCACCATCACGGTCCTGAAGGACGGGACGAAACAGAGGGTAACGCTGGAACTCAGCGAAGGTTCGTCCGGTGAATCCATCCTGACTGGCACGCTGGAGAGCGGCGAGCAGCTCTTCACCGCCACGCTGGACAAGGACGGCAACTGGACCATGGAACAGTACGAACAGTTCCGTGTTCCCGGTAAGCAGGGTTCCAACCAGTTCGAGCTGGTCTTCAAGACCGAAGACGCCGACGGCGATATTAGCAGCACCACGGTCAACGTGCCGCTGGAAGTGGTGGATCAGACAACAACAGGTACTGGTGTAGCTATCGGCAACGATAACGATAGCATCGTCATCACCGGTGGTGACGGCGTTGCTGGCACCGTGGCCGCAGGCGACAGCGGGTTATCCTCTAGGAATCTGGCCGATGCTGGTGACGACACCATCACGGCGGCAGGTTCCGATTCGTCCGTCATCGTCTATGGCGACGTGATGAACACCGACCGCCTGCTGTATGAGCTGAAGCAGCTTGAGCAGAGCAACTCTTGGGTGGTGGCAGGTGCCGTTGTTAGTGACCTGCCCAACTACGGCTCCGGTACGCAAGTCTTCCAGTGGCTGGAAGCGAACGGTGAGAAGCTCACCGGCACGGACTACGCAGGCTGGACGCATGCCGATACCGTGGACTACATGCTGCGGCATGCCGATGAACTGGGCTACGAGACCTGCGTGGGTGACACCGGTGAGTTCTACCTTGTGAAGCCTGACGGCACGGTGCTGGACATGGACGGCACGGAAGCCACTGTCGGACTGGACAGCCTCACCGGGCGCGGTGGCGGTGATGATACCATCACCGGCAGCAAGGCGGATGATGTCATCTACGGCCAGGAAGGCAACGATCTACTGGTTGGCGATGCTCCGTCTGGAAGTGGGGAAGGTAGCACCGTCGACTCTATCGAAGGCACTACCGTTGCATCTATTAAGGGGATGGACTCTGAAGATCTGGACGCCTTCATCCAGTCCGTGGAAGGCACGGATGCCGACGGCGACGACCGGCTCTTCGGCGGCACGGGTGATGACGTGCTGCTCGGCATGGGCGGTGACGACTACATCGACGGCGGTGCAGGTGAGGATGCCATCTTCGGCGGCAGAGGCAACGACATCATCGTCTACGACAGCAACGACTACCTGGTCAGCGGCGGCAGCGGCATCGACTTCATGGTGTCCGATGACAGCACGCTGACGTTGACGACGTTGCTCAGTGGCGGAAAGGACGGCCATGAAGGCCCCATCGTGGACAGCATCGAAGTGCTCATCACCGGCAAGGATGCCCTGAGCCTGACCAGTCTGGAGCAGATGGCCAAGGACTACGGTATCAGTATTACCGGCAGCAGCCTGAAGCTGAATGACGATCTCTGGACACAGGAGGGCAATGGCTATCGGTTTACCGGCGATCCGGATAACGGCAGCACCCCCGATGAGCTGTTCATGCAGGTGAACAACGATACGGATGCCCGGGTGTCTGTTGAACTCGTACCGTCCGACGACATTGCTGAAGCTGTGCAACGAGCGGAAATAGAACACAGCAACGGTTAATCCTGCACACCCGGCGGGGCGGCCCTGTGGCCGTCCCGCCCCGTGCAACATCCCTTCCAGAACACACCCATGCGCATCCTGTTCATCAACCACACCTTCCCGGGGGACCTGGGGCCGCTGCTGGCGGCCTTTGCCGCGCAGCCCGGGCACGAGATCCTGTTCGCCTCCTGCCGGGGCAGACGGGATTTCAGTGTGCCCGGGGTGCGGCATGTGGTGCTTTCGCCTTCCCGGTCCCGCCGTCTTGCCGGGGATGGGGCGGGCACGGTGCTGGACAGGGCCGTGGAGACGGGCCGGCAGGCCCTGCAGGCCTTCCGCCTGCTGCGGCAGAGCGGCTTTGTGCCGGATATGGTACTGCTTTCTTCGGCGCTGGAGCAGGGGCTGTTTCTCAGGGACGCGTTCCCCGACACGTTCGCGGTCTGCTTTGCGGAAGGGCTGCCGTCCGACGGGCTGGCTGCCGACGGGCGGGGCCTTGTCCGCCATCTGCTGCAATGCCGCCAGATGCGGCAGAGCGATCTGGTCATCAGGCTGGCGGCAGAAGCGGAAAGCCGCGATCTGGAACAGCGGGGCGCCGTGACCCTGCCGTATCCGGTGGATACGGACTATTTTGCCCCTGCCGGGGACGGGGCCTGCCGCCGGGCAGAAGGGGACGGGCAGGTGCTCTGTGCCGTCCGGGATGCCGCGGACGCGGGGCGGCTGCTGCGCCTGGCGGAAAACCTGCTGGACCAAAGGCCGGAGTGCCGTCTGACCCTGCTGTGCGAAAGCGCCACAGGGCGGGAGCGTCTGGCGGCCCTCGCCACCGCCCTGCCGCCGGGCGTGAGCATGCCGGAGCGGCTCTCCCTGCGGGCCTACCGGGATCTGCTCCGCACGGCGGCCGTCATCACGGCGCCGGAGGCCTCGTGCCTTTCCGCACCGGTGCTGCTGGAAGCCATGAGCTGCGGCGTGGTGCCGGTGCTGGCCGGGGATGCGGCAGGCTGGCCCCTGCTGCGTGCGGGCGGGGGCTGCCTCTGGTGCCATGCGGCGCTCCTTGTGCCCACGCTGGCGGCGGCCCTTGGGCGGCCGCAGGAACTGGCACGGCTCTCCCGCGCGGCCCGGGCCACAGTGGTGCGGCATTTCCGGCGGCAGGATGTCATCCCCGGGCATCTGGCCCTGCTGCATGCGGTACGGACCGCATGGCTGCGGAAAAAGCAGGACGGCACGACGGCCTGAGGCGGCGACGCGCATGGCCGGAAGCGGGAAGGGGCCATCCGTTTTTGTCCGTATCTCCTGGAAGGGATGCGGCAACCACGGATACGGCCGACAAGAACCGCGACGGACAAAAAAAAGACCGGCGCCCCTGCTGCGGGCCACCGGTCTTTTTTTGTATCTTTGGGCAGGGCAGACTGTCATCATGCCGGACAGCTCCCCCGTATGGCGGGGCGTGGTGAGGGCCGTGTCCGCTGGCGACGAAGACGCGTTGCAGGCATCGACAGCACCGCAAAGGGCCCCTTTTCGTGTTCAAAAAGCTGCATCTACATCCCGGGCTTCATGCCCGCGGGCCAGAAAGAGGAATTCCGGCGGCCTTCGCCGTCCAGGGCCCAGCCGAGCCCCCAGCCGGCCAGCGAGAAGGCGAAGCCCACGAAAAAGGGCGGCACCGTGGCCAGCGAGGGCCAGGGCATGGGCAGGATGGCGAACTGCGGGTGCGTCATGAGGTACCAGAGCATGCAGCTCACGAAGCCCGCACAGCAGCTGCACCAGGCGGCCAGGCCGCTGCGCTTGCCGAAGCGCACCAGGGCCACATAGGCCACCAGCACCGTGGAGCCCACGATGCTCCAGCTGGTGGTGCAGAGCATGGCGATGATCTGCCCCTTGATCTGGGCACAGCCGCCGCTGAGCAGCACGCAGAAGACGATGCCCGCGACCCACATGCCGCGCGAGGTCTTGCGGCCCGGCAGGTCTTCGGCGATGGCCGCCACGGCGATGTGGAAGATGGCCGTGGCCGTGGACAGGGAGGCCGAGACGATGGCCAGCACGAAGAGCTGCAGGCCGATGTCGGGCAGCAGCATCTTGACCAGGGCGGGCATGACGTCATCGGGCGAGGCCACCTCGGGCATGAACAGGCGGGCCAGGCTGGCCACATAGTAGGCGCCGCCCACCAGCACGGTCAGCACCAGCATGGCCAGCGGCGTGATGCGGTTGACCTGCCGGGCGGAGTTGAGGGCGAAATGGCGCTGGATCATCTGGGGCTGGGCCCAGACCGCCACGGACGTGACGATGACCAGCGAGATGATGAACCAGCCCTGCCCGCCGTCGGCCAGCGAGACGAAGCCGGTATTGGCCGTTGCGGTGGGCGCCAGCTCCGCCAGCCGGGCCATGCCCTCCAGCGGGCCGCCCACCTTGTCGAACACGGCCACGGTCAGCATGCAGATGCCCACCAGCATGACGAAGCCCTGCATGGCCTCGGTATAGAGCACGCCGCGCAGGCCGCCCATATAGATGGCCGCCGCCACCAGCAGGGCCACGATCCAGACCAGCAGCCAGACGGGCACGGGCATGATCTGGGCCAGCAGCAGGGCCGCGCCCTTGATGACGGCCGAGGCATAGACGCCCAGGAACACGGCAAAGACCAGGGCCAGGCAGCGCCCCAGCAGGGGGCTGCGGTGGCCGTTGGCCAGCAGCTGCACCGGAGTGCGGGCCTGCAGGTTGCGCTGGCACAGGCGGGTGGGCCAGGCCAGATAGCGGTAGACGATCCATGTCCCCAGCCAGACGTTGCCGGCGGCCACCAGCAGCATCTGCATGCCGTAGGCATAGGCCAGCCCGCCAAAGCCCACCAGGGCCACGGCGGAGATATAGGTGGCCACATAGGCAAAGGCCTGGATGCCGAAACCCACGCGGCCCGAAACCATGACATCGTGCCCGCTGCCCTTGCGGGACAGCCAGATGAACAGGGCGATGTAGCCGCCCCAGATGAGGACATCGGCCAGCATCTAGCGCCCCCTTCCCTGACGGATCAGGCTGAAGAGGGAAAGCACCAGCGCGGCCAGCAGCGAGAGCACCGCCAGCAGCACCGGCGCATCCGCCAGTCCCAGAACGGAAAACAGTTCCATACGCAACTCCGGTTACGGTCTGACGGGGGCGGCAGGGGCCGCCTCCTAACGATATCAGCCTAGACAGAATCCCCGCCCCGAGGCAAGTCCCTTTTGGCCTGTGAAGGAAGAAAGGGCGGGGGAGCTGCCGTGCGCGGGCGAAGCAGGCGGCGCATGTCGGCACGGTCCCGGGGAGCGGCCCGGGCAGGGGCCCGCCGTGCGGCGGGCTGCCGGTACGGTGGGGAGCGTGCCGGACAGGCCGGGGCGGCGGCAGGATGACGGCCTGCGGCGGCGGACACGCGCCAGGCGGAAAGGGCGGCAGAGGGTGCCGGACCCGGGACATGCGGTCGCAGGCGGGGAGCCCCATCATGGGGCCTGCGGCCCGGGATGCGGACGGCAGGAGGACGGCCCCGGGGGCAGGGCAGCCGGCAAGAGGTGGCCTACGGTCAGGGGGGCGCGATCGGGCATGGAAAAGGGCCCCGCAGGGCCCTCGTGCACGGAAGGTCAGGCGCGGTCAGCGCTTCCAGGGCGTGATGGCGCACTTGATGCAGTCGTCCTGCCGCTGCTCGAAAATACGGTAGCCTTCCAGGATCTTGTTCAGGGGCAGGCTGTGGGTGATGAGCGGATTGGTGTCGATGCGGCCGCGCTCGATGAGGCGGATCAGCTCCGCGCTGTGGGTGGCGTCCACGCCGCCGGTACGGAAGGTCAGGTTCTTGCCGTACATCAGGTGCAGGGGCAGGCTCTGCGCTTCCTCATACATGGCCACCACGGCCACGGTGGCATTGGGCCGGGCCACTTTCCAGGCGGTCTGGAAGGTATCGCGCCCGCCCGCGCATTCGATGACCGCATCGGCGCCCAGTCCGCCGGTGGCCTCAAGGATGCGCGCCTCCACGTCGTCCGCGGCGGCGTCGAGCGTCAGGTCGGCATAACCGCGCTCCTGCGCCAGGTGCAGACGGCCGGGCAGGATGTCCACGGCGATGACCTGCGCGGGACCGAACAGGCGCGCGCACTGCATGGCGCACAGGCCCACAGGCCCGGCCCCCAGCACGGCCACGCTGTCGCCGGGGCGGATGGCGGCCAGTTCCGCGCCGAAATAACCGCTGGCCAGCACGTCGCCCACCAGCAGCACGTCCTGATAGGACAGGGCATCAGGGATGGGGTCGAGGCCGTTGTCCGCAAAGGGCACGCGCACGTATTCGGTCTGGCAGCCGTCGATGCGGCAGCCCAGCTCCCAGCCGCCGTGGCGGCAGTTGTTGACGTAGCCCCGGCGGCAGAACCAGCAGGTGCCGCAAAAGGTCTCCACATTGGCGGCCACCCGCTGGCCGGGGCGCACCTTGCGCACCTCGCGGCCCGTTGCCACCACTTCGCCCACGAATTCGTGCCCCAGCACCGTGCCGGGCAGGGCACGGGGCACCGCGCCGTTGCGGATATGCAGGTCACTGGCGCAGATGCTGGAAAGTTCCACTTTGACGATGGCGTCACGCGGATCCCGCAGCTGCGGCAGGGGGCGCTCCTCCAGCCGCAGGTCGTTGGTGCCGTGATAGACCAGTGCATGCATGGTTTCAGCCATAAGCCCTCCTTGTGCGGACATGCAGCCGTCATGTCCGTCCACTATGGCGGGCTTTGGGCGGTGTGTAAAGGTTCCCCGCCACGGATCGGCCTGCCGGGAAGGGAGCCGCAGGCTACGGCGGCGCTTCGGACCAAGGCCCGCAAGGGCGGTGTGCCGGGCCGGAAGCAGGACGGCGGCGATGCGCTCGCCCGGGCAGCGGGCGTTTGCCGGCAGGCGGGGATGGTCCCGGCCGCTTTTCGGGCATGGAACGCATGGCCGGTCACGGCCTCTCCTTTGCTGTGGGCCTGTCCCGTAACGGTGCTGCCTTTCCCGCTTGTGGCCGCGGGCACAGCCCGTGGGCGGAAGCTGTGGTAGGATGGGCCTGCTCCACCGCTGGCGGGAGGCTGTGGGACGTGACAGCGGACGAACGACAGGCCGTCCCATGTGCGGACGGAAAAAACACGCAGGAGGGGTATCATGGAAAGGATCACGCGGGCGGACGCAGCTCCCCCGGATCATCCCCAAACGGGAAAGTGGAAGGGCCGCGCGGCGCTGGCAGGGGCCTCGCTGGCCTTCGTGCTGGGGGCAGCCCATTTTTACCGCGGCGGGCAGCATGGCCTTGTGCTTGTCTGTCTGGCCTGGGCCGGGCTGCTCTGGCGACCGGCGGCCTGGCTGCGGCGCAGTGCCGCGGTCTTGCTTGCGGGACTGGCCGCGGAATGGGGCATGACGACGCTGGCCCTGGCCCGCTGGCGTCTGCAACTGGGGCAGGACTGGCTGAGGATGGTCTGCATACTGGGCGCTGTGGCCGCGCTGACCCTGCTGGCGGCCGCCGCCCTGCGCAGCCGTCCCTGCCGCAGCACCGAGGCTCCCGGTCCCCGGGCCCAGGCACTGGCCTGCCTGCTGGTCTCGGCCCTGCTGTTGCTGCTGGACGGGCTGCGCCCTGATCTTTTGCTGCTGCACCGGCTCGTGCCGGGCTGGGGAGCGGGGCAGGCCCTGCTGGCCGGTCTGTGGGCGGGCCTGGTCTATGGCTGGCTTGCGGACAGGCGGCGGGCCCCGGTATGGCGGCGGCGCATCTGGCTGCTGTTTTCCTGCGTGTTTTTCGCACAGCTGCTGGCGGGCCTTTTCCTGCACAGCCTGTTCCTTTTGCAGGGCGTGCCGCACCTGCCCGTGCCGGGGCTCATCCTCTCCGGCCCGCTGTACCGGGGCGGGGGCTCGCTCTTCATGCCCGGGCTGTTCGCGGTCTCGCTGCTGCTGGCGGGCAGCGCGTGGTGCAGCCATCTGTGCTATCTGGGGGTCTGGGACGCCCGGGCGGCGGATGCCGGGCCCCGCAGCGGCCGGGGCGTGCCCGCGGTCTGGCGCAAGGTCCGCTGGGTCCTGCTGGCCATGAGCCTGCTCCTGCCCCCGGGGCTGCGCCTTGCCGGGCTGCCGTGGCCCTGGGCGCTGGTCCTTGCCCTGGCGCTGGGGCTGGCCCTGCTGCCCTGTGCCCTCCGGCTGAACCGGCGTCTGGGCATCCCCGTGTACTGTTGCGGCATCTGTCCGCTGGGGCTGACGGCCAACCTGCTGGGGCGCCTGTCTCCGTGGCGTCTGCGCCGGAACGGGCGCTGCACGGGATGCGGGGCCTGCGCGCGGGCCTGCCGTTACGGGGCCCTGCGTCTGGACGGCCCCGGCACGGTCTCCGGGCCGGACTGGCGCTGCACCCTGTGCCGGGACTGCCTGTCCGTCTGCCGTCACGGGGCCCTGGAGATCCGGTGCTGCGGACAGGGCGGGGCGGGGGTGGAACAGGCGCTGCTCTGTTCGCTGAGTGTCCTGCACACGCTCTTCCTCTTCATGGGGCGTGTCTGACACAGCTCCTGGGGGCTCCCGGCAAATCCCGCGTGTCTCCCTGACCTCTTTTCCCGCTTTTCGCGTATGAAAAAGGAGGACGGCCGGTGTGGCCGTCCTCCCGTTGTTTCGTCAGCGGGTGCGCCTTGCGCAGTGCCGGGATACGCCGTCAAGGGGCGCCGGGCTCACATGCTGTGCTCGAAGTACCGGGCCACTTCCGCGGGATCGGGACGGCCGTCGGGGCCGTACTGGCTGAGGATGAGCAGCAGTTTGAGGCGGGCCTTGGCGGCGCTCAGTTCCCCGGCCATGATGACCCCCATCCTGTGCTGTTGCAGCATGCCGCCCTCGTAGCCGTATTCGTCCAGCACGCGGCCGCCCGTGCGGGTGGCGTTGACCACGATGACCCCTTTTTCCAGGGCGCGCGCGATGCCGGGTATCACATGGGGGGGCACGTTGCCGCGGCCGAAGCTTTCCACCACGATGCCGTCCACACCGCGCGAGACGGCAAAGTCCAGGTAGGCCGCGTCAGAGCCGGTGACCAGTTTGATGAGGTCGACTTTTTTGCACAGGCTGTGGGGCAAAAAGGTCTGCCGGCCCAGCTGGGCCCTGCGGAAGATGACCCTGTCGCCGTCCACCACGCCCAGGGGGCCCCACCAGGGGGACTGGAAGGTGGCCACATTGGCGGCGTGGGTCTTGGTGACTTCGCGGGCGGCGTGTATCTGTTCGTTCATGACCACAAGGCTGCCCATGTGGCGGGCCGGGCGGGCGGCCGCCACACGCACGGCCGCCAGGATGTTGCGCGGCCCGTCGGGGCTGAGTTCGTCACCGGAGCGCATGGCCGCCGTGAAACAGACAGGCTTGTGGCCTTCCAGGGAAAGGTCGAGGAAATAGGCGCTTTCTTCCAGACTGTCCGTACCGTGGGTGATGACGACGCCGCTGACGTCGTCCCTGGCCAGATACTGCCGGACCATGACCGCCAGGCGGAACATATGGTCGGGGGTGATGGCCGGGCTCGGCAGGTTGTCGAACTCGCGCACTTCCAGATCGCAGACGCTGCCCAGGCCGGGGATGGCCCGGACGAGGTCCGCGCCGCTGACAGCGGGCACGGCCGCGCCGGTCAGGCTGTCATGCTGCATGGCGATGGTGCCGCCGGTGGTGATGATGACGACTTTTGACATGGAGGATCCCGTATGTCTTGCAGAAAAAAGGGAACAGCAGCCGGGAGCCGCCCCGGATGGCGGCAACGGGAGACTTGTATCCGACTTGCGGGGATTGCTCAAGGAGAGGGCGGGGGAGGGATGTTTTTCCCGGCAGCGGCTGAGGGCGTTTCCCTTCCTCATGCCTCATCCGCCCGTGGTATAAAAATCCGTTCTTTACGCCCCATCCGCCCCGTGGTATCAAAATCCGTTTATGGCCGTTCGCCGCCGAGCCCGCATTTTCCATCCATCCTTCCGGGTAGCCTCATGAGCATGCATGAAAAGATTCTGGATAACCTGCAGGAACTGGTCTACATCGCCGATATGGAGACCTACGAGCTGCTCTACTACAACAGGGCGCTGGCAGAAGAGTTCCACATCCCCCAGGGGTTGCGGGGCAAGTGCCACGAGATCCTCCAGAGACGGCAGTCCCCCTGTCCTTTCTGCACCAACAGCAAGCTTTCCCAGGACGGCTGCTATGTCTGGAAGTTCTACAACCCGCTCGTCAGGCGCCATTTCATACTGAGCGACAGCATCTGCGAGTTCAACGGCAGGCAGGTCAGGACAGAGATCGCCACGGACATCACGGAGCATATGCGCCTGCAGGAACAGCTGGACAGGAACCTTTCCCTGCAGAACTTCATCAACCACTGCGTCCGCAAGCTGTACCGGCAGGATGCGGACCTTCCGGTCATGATCGACGACGTGCTGGCCGCCATAGGCGAATATCTGCATGCTGACAGGGCCTACATCTTTGAGTTCGTCGAGGATGTCGTCCGCAATACCTTTGAATGGTGCCGTGAGGGCGTGGTGCCGCAAAAGGAGTCCCTGGCCAATGTCCCCGTGGGGGTCATCGACCGCTGGATGCCCAATTTCCATGCCCATCAGCCCATCCTGATCACGGACCCGGAAAGCCTGCGCCTGACCAGCCCCGACGAATACGCCGAGCTCAAACGTCAGGACATCCATTCCCTGCTGGTGTTCCCGCTCTGGAACGGCAAGACCCTGCGCGGCTTCGTGGGGGTGGACAACCTGGAGCCCGGACGTGTCGATTCGTCCCGGGTGCTGCTGTCGTCCATGAAATTTTTCCTCAGTTCCTCCCTGTGGCGGCGGGATTTGCTGCGCAAGCTGCATTTCCTCAGCTACCATGACCAGCTGACCGGCGTCTTCAACCGCAATGCCTTCCAGCGCGACGTGCACAAGCAGGATGCCGACGTCGGCATCATTTTTTTGGACATCAACGGCCTCAAGGACATCAACGACGGCAAGGGCTACAACGGCGGGGACGCCGCCCTGACCGCGGTGAGCCGTTCCGTCCATGAGCTGCTGCCGGATACGGCCGTCTACCGCATGGGCGGTGACGAGTTCGCCCTGCTGTGGCAGGAGGGTGACGAGCAGGCATTCCGCAGGGATGTGGAACGGGTCCGTTCCCTGTTCGCCGGGACACTGGGCTTTACCGCTTCCGTGGGCTGCGCCTGGGTGCGTCGCGGGGAGGATGCGGTTGCGGGCCTGGTGGCCGCCGATGCCCGGATGTTTGCCGCCAAGCGGGATTTTTACCGTTCTTCGCCCCGGAGCGGACGCTACCGGAGCGGGCTGGACGATGTCCTTGAGCTGGCCCGGCCCGGCCGTCTGGACGAGCTGCTGGCCTCGGACGCTTTCATCCTGTATTGCCAGCCCCAGTTCCGGGTGGAGGACGGGGCCGTGGTCGGCGGCGAGATCCTGCTGCGCCTGATGAGCGATGGCAAGGTCATCCCGCCCATGCAGTTCATCCCCCTGCTGGAATCCCTCTATGCCATGCCGCAGGTGGACCTGCATGTGTTCGGCAAGGTCTGCGCCTGCCTGAGCCGCTGGCGGGATGAGGGCAGGACGCTGGTGCCCCTGTCCGTGAATTTTTCCCGCACGACCCTGGCCTTCCCCGAGGTGGCCGGCAGGCTGGAGAAGATCAGGCAGGATCACGGCATCCCGGCCGGACTGTTGCAGGTGGAGGTCACGGAAACGGCCAGTACGGAGGATTACCATGCCTTTCAGCAGGCTGTGGACAGTATCCGGGCCAGGGGGTTCCGGGTGGCCATCGACGATTTCGGCGTGGCCTACGCCAATCTCATGACCCTGGCGCGTCTGGGCTTCGATGAGCTCAAGCTGGACAAAAGCCTGATGGATGACCTGGGCGACAGCGACAAACGGCAGCGTCTGCTGCGTCTGGTCATCGAGGCCGCGGGGGACATGGGCATCCGTACCGTCGCCGAGGGCGTGGAGACCAGGGAACAGCTGGAGATCCTGCGCAGGCTGCGCTGTCCCGTGGTCCAGGGCTATCTGCTCAGTCCGCCGCTGCCCGTGGAGGATTTCGTCTCCTTTCTGGCCTGACGACGGCCGGAGAGGAAACCGGGGGCCTTCGGGGCACGGCTCCCAGCCGGCTGCGCGGCCGGAGGCGCACGATCAGGGCCATCCGCAAGGCGGGTGGCCCTGACGTTCTTTCCCGGTGACGGCGGCATCCGTGTGCCGCGCCCCGGTCATCCCGTGACGGCAGCTGCCATGACCAGCTGACCGGCATCTTCAACAATGCCTTCCAGCGCGACATGCGCAGGCAGGGTGCCGGCATCGGCATCATCTTCCCGGACATCAACGGCCTCAAGGGCATCAGCGACAAGGGCTGCAACGGCGGGGACGACGCCGCCCCTACAGGCCCAGACATTGATAGATGGCCTTCAGGTCCACGTTCTGGCGCACCACGTCGGCCAGGCGGTCCAGCGAGGCTTCCAGATCGCAGCGCACCAGCTGGCGGCCCTGCGGCTCCAGGCCAGCATCCCGCCGAACATGGTCCAGCCAGGCACGGCGGAAGGTGTCGTCATCGAACAGGCCGTGCAGATAGGTGGCCCAGCGGCGGCCGCTCACATAGCCGCAGACACGTTCTTCCGGGGCGCCTTCGCCCTCACGCACGAAAAGGGGCAGGGCCGACGGGCCGTGCCGGGTCTGGCCGTGATGTATCTCGTAGCCGCCGGTCATGACCGGCAGCGGCGTGGCCGCCCGGCGCACGCTGACCAGCGTCTTGTCCGCCGCAAAGGTGGATTCCAGATCCATGAGCCCGAGGCCGGGCACGGAAGGCGCGGCTGACTCCAGCCCCAGCGGGTCGAGGATGGCGCGTCCCAGCATCTGGAGCCCGCCGCAGATGCCCAGCAGCCAGCCGTCCCGGGCCGCATGGCGGCAGATGAGGTCGGCCAGGCCTTCGGCCCGCAGCGCGGCCAGGTCGGCGGCCACGCTCTTGGTGCCGGGCAGGATGACCACATGGGGCTGCCCCCAGTCTTCGGCCCGCCGCACGGCCCGCAGGCGCACGTCCGGTTCGGCGGCCAGGGGCGTCATGTCCGTAAAGTTGGACACATGCCGGGGCATGACCACGGCGATGTCGAGGATGCCGGGCGGGGGCGGCGTGGTGTCCGCCGCCTGCGACCAGGGAAAGCCCGCCATGTCCTCGTCGGGGATGTTGATGTCGCGCAGCCAGGGGATGACGCCCAGCACCGGGATGCCGGTGGCCTGCCGCACATAGGCGTGGGCCGGTTCCAGGAAGGAGGCGTCGCCCCGGAACTTGTTGACGAGCCAGCCCGCCAGCAGGGAGCGCTCCTGCCGCTCCAGGGTCATCCAGGTGCCCAGCAGCGAGGCATAGACCCCGCCGCGGTCGATATCGCCCACCAGCAGCACCGAGGCCCGCGCATGGGCGGCCATGCGCATGTTGACGATGTCGTGCTGTTTGAGGTTCACCTCGCCGGGGCTGCCTGCCCCTTCCAGGACCATGACCTCATGCCGTCGGGCCAGCGTGTCATAGGCATCGCGCACGGTCTGCCAGAGCCCGGCCTTGTAGCGGAAGTATTCGCGGGCCTGCATGTGCCCCGCCGGTTTGCCCAGCACGATGACCTGTGATCCGGTCTCCGAATGCGGTTTGAGCAGCACGGGGTTCATGAGGGCCTCGGGATCGATGCGGGCCGCCTGGGCCTGGACGATCTGGGCGCGCCCCATCTCTTCGCCCAGGGCGGTCACCCCGGAATTGAGGGACATGTTCTGGGCCTTGAACGGGGCCACGTCAAAGCCGTCCTGCCGCAGGATGCGGCAAAAGGCGGCGGCCAGGATGCTCTTGCCCGCATCGGAGGACGTGCCCTGCAGCATGAGGGCAGGGCAGCGGGGGCGCGGGCGCGGCGGCACGGGCGCGGCGGGATGCAGGATGCCGCGCAGGGCATCGGCCAGCCGCTGGTGGTCTTCTTCCAGCCGTACGGCGGCCCGGAACCAGCTGCCGTCCTCCAGGCCGCGATAATTGGAGCAGTCGCGCACGGCGATGCCGTATTCCCGCAGCAGGCGGGCATACAGGTCCGCCGGGGCCTGTGCACAGCGGAACAGCACATAGTTGGCCAGCGAGGGGAAGACCGTGATGCCGGGCACGCCGCGCAGGCAGGCGCACAAATGTTCGCGACGGCGGCGGTTCTCGTCCCGTGTCCGTTCGGCAAAGTCCGAGGTGTCCGCCAGAACGGCCTGTGCGGCGGCCAGGGCGAAGGCGTTGACGCTCCAGGCGGGCAGCCGTCCGCGCCATCGCCGTGCCCGTTCCGCCCGCGTGACCAAGTAGCCCAGGCGCACGCCGGGCACGGCATGGAACTTGGTCAGGGAGCGCAGCAGCACGGCATTGTCCGGCAGCTGCGGGATGAGGGAAGAAACGTCGTCGGGGCCCGCATAGGCGGCAAAGGCTTCGTCGATGATCCAGAGCAGGTCGGGGCGGGCCTCCAGCAGACGGCGGCAGGAAGCGGGCGGCAGAAAAGAGCCGGAAGGATTGCCCGGATTGGCCAGCCAGACGGCAGCCCGGGCCGGGACGTCCGCCAGCAGGGAGAGCAGCCGCCGGAGCATGGCCTCGTCACTGTCCCCGTCACGGCGCACGCCGCCGTCCAGATGGCGTACCTCCAGCCCGGCCAGGCCGCAGGCCAGGGCGTATTCGCTGAAGGCCGGTTCGATCACGGCAGCGCAGGGGATGCCCTCCTCCTTGAGGACACGGGCCAGCAGGTGGATGAGTTCATTGCTGCCGTTGCCGAATACGAAACAGTCCGCGGGCAGGCCGTAGACGCGGGCGGCGGCCTCCGTGGCCTCTTCCGCATGGGGGGAAGGATAGGCCGAGATCTGGTCCAGGGCGCGGCACAGGGCCAGACGCAGGAATTCCGGCGCGCCTTCGGGACGGACGTTGACGCTGAAATCCAGCAGGCTGTCAGGGGCGCGCCCGGCCAGTGCGGCCATGCGCAGCCGGTCGCCGCCGTGTGCCTCAGGCTTCATGGGGATCCTCCTCAAGGGTCGGTGAGGGCATGGCCTTGCCGTGAAGGGCAAGGACGGAAAGGATGCGGGCCGCGCAGTGTTCCGGGCTGGTGCGGCTGGTATCCACACGCAGCTCACCGGGCAGGGGCGTGTGGATGTCCCGCGCCTGCCGGGCGGCATGGGGCCAGTCCGGCGCGCGGTCGGTACGGCTTTTTTCCCGGCGCTCCAGTTCGGCCAGCTCGCAGCAGACCTGCACGGGCAGGACGGGGATGCCCCGCAGGCGCTGCCACAGGTCGGTTATCCAGTCCGGGCGCTCACCCAGCACATGGTCCACGATGACCCATGCCCCGGCATGCGCGGCCTCGGCCGTGGCCGCGTGCAGGATGGCGGTCAGGGGCAGGCCCGTGGCGGCCAGCCCCTGCAGCAGGGCCCCCGGACGGCCGGGGCAGGCCCGCAGCAGGTCGTCCATGGACAGGATGATGCTGTGACGGCCGTGGTCGGCCAGCAGCTTTTCCTGCAGGGCGCGGGCCAGGGTGCTCTTGCCCGCGCTGGAGGGGCCGTTGAGCAGGATGACCTGTCCGGCGGTCCTGGGGGGGGCCGGAGCGGCAGGGGCCGCCTCCGTCTTCCCGTCAGCGGCCGCATCGGCCAGGCCGCCCCAGTAAAGATGCACATAGCCCGCCCGCACATTGCCGTGATGCACCCCTTCGGGGCGGGTGCCCGTACGGTCCGTGACGTCATAGAGGGGGGCGTAAGGCCGGTGCGGCTCGATGTGCGACCAGTGGAACTCGTGGCCCCGGCAGGTCTCCAGGGGCAGGCCCAGGGGCGCGCCCCCCGTGAAGCGGACATCGCGGTAGCCCAGCGAGCGCAGGCCCCGCCCCATACGGGCCGTGGCCTCCAGCACGCCGCACATGGGCCAGACACGGCGCTCGCCGTCCAGACCGTGACCTTCGGCGGCGGCCTCCAGACCGGAACACAGATACATGTAGCCGCCGCACTCGGCGTAGATCTCGCCGCCAGCGGCAGCGAAATCCCTGATGGCGGTGCGCATGGCCGTATTGGCGGACAGCCGGGCGGCAAAGGCCTCCGGGTAGCCGCCGCCCAGATACAGGGCATCCGTCTGCGGCGGCAGGGCCGTATCCCGCAGGGGCGAGAAGGGGACCAGTTCCCAGCCGCGGGCGCGCAGGGCGTCCTCGTTGGCGCGGTAATAAAAGCAAAAGGCCTCGTCCCGGGCCACAGCCAGGCGCCGGTGCCGTTGCCCGGGGGCGGGCAGGGGGGCCTCTGAAGGCCGGGGCCGGCGCGTCAGGGCCAGCAGGCGGTCCAGATCCATATGGTTTTCCGCCAGTTCCGCCAGGCGGTCCGTCCACGCCGTATCGCAATGGCTTTCAGCGGCGGGCAGCAGGCCCAGCTGCCGTTCGGGGATACGGCAGGCCTCGTGGCGGGGCAGGGCGCCCAGCAGGGGCGGCAGCCCGGCCTTTTCCAGCGCCTGACGCAGAATATCCGCATGGCGCGGGCTGCCGGCATTGTTGGCGATGACGCCCGCCAGCCGGACGCCATGACGCGCCGCCTGTTGGCGGAAACCTTCCACCAGCGCCGTCAGGGAGGCGGCCATGCCCCGCACGCTGACCACCAGCAGCACGGGCAGATGCAGCACACGGGCGCAATCCAGCGTGCTGCCGGAAAGATCGTCCGGGGAGCGGCCGTCCAGCAGGCCCATGACGCCCTCGCAGACAGCGGCATCGGCTCCCCGCACGGCGGCCCGCCACTGGGCGCGCACACCGGCCTCGCCCATCATCCAGGTATCCAGATTGCAGGCCGGGCGGCCGGTGGCCAGGGCATGGAAGGTGGGGTCGATGTAATCCGGCCCGCATTTGCAGCCCTGCACGGCAAGGCCCCGGCGGGCAAGGGCCCGCATCAGGGCCACGGCCACGGCGGTCTTGCCCTCGCCGGAACGGGGAGCGGCCAGACAAAAGGCATGGAAGTCCCGCATCAGCGACCGTCCGCGGCGGACGCGGGCGCGTCCTTGTCCAGATATTTTTCCGCATAGCCGCGGGCCTCGAACAGTGCGCCCTGATCCGTGACCGTGCGTGCGCTGCCGATGAGCACCAGCGTGGACATGTCCACGTCATCGGCGGGCAGGTCGGCCAGACGGCCGATCCAGCGCGTCTCTTCCGGGCGGCCGGCATGGCGCACGAAGGCGCAGAGGATGTCGCCGCCACGCGCTTCGCGGAAGATCTCCAGGGCCTCGGCCAGCAGCCGGCGGCGCTTGCGCCCGGCAGGATTGTAAAGGGTCACGGGCAGGGCCGACTGCGCCACGGCCCGCAGGTTGCGGCGCACCTCGTCAGCGGGCACCAGAAGGTCGGAAAGGCTGACCAGCGAAAAACCGTTCTGCAGGGGGGCCCCCAGCGCGGCGGCGGCCGTGCTGGCCGCCGTGATGCCGGGCAGCACCCGGATGGGCAGGGCGCTGAAGGCCTGCTCGCGGGCGCGCAGCTCGAACAGCAGCCCGGCCATGGCCAGGATGCCCGGGTCACCGGAGCAGACCATGCAGACCGTGGCCCCGGCAGCGGCAGCGGCCAGGGCGTCGCGGCAGCGTTCCACCTCGCCCTTCATGCCGGTCTCGATGAGCCGTTTGCCGCGGATGCGGTCGCGGATGAAATCCACATATCTGCTGTATCCGGCCACGGTGTCGCAGCGGCGCAGGGCCGCGTCCACTTCGGGCGTGAGCTGGGCGGGATCGCCGGAGCCCAGGCCTACCACGAGCACCTCGCCGCGCCGGGGCGAAGAGGCTGCTGGCGCCGTGGCAGCTGCCGGAGAGGCCGCATCAGGCGTGCCGCTTGCATGCTCCGCTTCCGCCGGGCCGGTGATGGCCAGCCCGCCGGTGATGCGGGCCACACGCCGGGTCAGCCGGTCCCCGGCATGATGCGGGCCGTCCAGCAGGCAGACGGCATGGCGGCCGCTCTCGGCGCAGCAGATGACGACAGCGTCCCCGGCGGCGGCAGGCAGCAGGGGCAGGACCTGCCGGGGCGTGCCCAGGATGATGTGCGCATCGAAGCGGGGCAGGGCTCCGGCCAGGGCAGCGGCCATGCCGGCCACAGGCTGGGGGGCGGGCTGCCGGTCATCGGCCGGGCATGAGGCGAAGATCACGGGAGCGGGGGCGCCGCCCTGGGCCAGCGCGGCGGCCAGCGTGCGCGCCTGGGCCAGTCCCGCCGGGCTGGCGGCGTACAGGGCGCAGGTGCCGTGGAAGGCCTCGTCGGGCAGGTTGTTGCGGTAGCCGTGGGAAAAAGCGCCGTCGTACAGGCGCGAGACGGCTTTCGGGGCGGCCAGGGCCCGGCCCACCAGGATAAGGGCCTGCCGCCGGAAGCCCGCATCGTCCACCTTGCGGGCCAGATCGGCCACCGTGCCGCGCACGACCTGCTCGTCAGGCCAGGAGGCACGATAGACGGCCGCGGCGGGCGTATCCGGCGCAAGACCGCCCGCATCCTGCAATTCCGCCATCAGACCGGCCACCTTGCCCGTGCTGAGGAAAAAGACCAGCGTGGCCCCTGTGCGGGCAAAGGCGGCGGCCTGCTCGCCCGCGGGCATGGGCGTGCGGCCGGGCGTACGGGTCAGGACCACGCTCTGGGCCGTTTCCGGGCCGGTCAGCTCGCAGCCCAGGGCGGCGGCCGCGGCGAACACGCTGCTCACGCCGGGGGTGATGCGGACGGTGATGCCCCGCTCGGCCAGTGCCCGGATCTGCTCGTCGATGGCGCCGTAGAGGGCGGGATCGCCGGTGTGCAGGCGCACCACGCGCTTGCCCGCCAGCGCGGCCTCGCTCATGACGGCCACCTGTTCCGCCAGATCCATGGAGGCGCTGTCCCGGCAAAGGCAGTCCGGGCGGCAGTGGCGCAGCAGGGCCGGGGCCACCAGCGACCCGGCATGGACCACCAGATCGGCTTGCTGCAGGGCCCGCAGGCCGCGCACGGTGATGAGGTCTTCCGCACCGGGACCGGCGCCGACGATTTCCACAATGGGCATGTTCATGGGCAAACTCACAGGGAGGGGTAAGGACCCCGGCCGCCGGGCGGTCAGGGCCTGTCGATGAAATAGCGCAGGCCGATATCCGGGGCCTGTCCGTCAGGAGACATGTCCTGCGGGCTGTCGTCCGTGCCGTCGTCCGGGGGCGGCAGGGGGGCCGCCATCGTGCCGGGAGCGCACAGCAGGCGTTCCTCGAACAGGAAGGTACCGTCAAAATCGAAGACCAGCAGGAGCAGGGAGGCAACGCCGGGAGCCCGGCGGGAAAAATGTTCCAGGGCCGCCCGGGCCAGCCCGTGCAGCACAGGCCGGCGCCCGGCTTCGGGGATGGAGAGCAGGGCCTCGCGCACGGAGGCGCTGTGGCGCAGGGCCTCGTGCAGGGCGGTCTCTCCGGGCAGGCAGGCCCGTACCTGCCGGCGCAGCAGGGCCATGTCCTGTTCCACCTGGTGGGCGTGGGTATTGGCGAAGCCCGCGGCATATTTGCAGAGCTTGCCCGCCATGCAGGCCACGACCACCTCCTGCATCCGGTGGCGGGCGGCGATGCCCAGACTGTCGGCGATGAAGTCCCCGATGCAGACGAAGGCGCTTTCCGGCCAGCGGGGCAGCCGGCGCCGGGCTCCCGCCTGGGTGCGCCCGCCGGTGCAGAAGACCATCCCGCGGCCGCCGCTGCGCTGCCGGGCCCGGACGCACAGGCGCACGGTCTCCACATAGGCGGCGTGGCTGTAGGGCCGCACCAGCCCCGTACTGCCCAGGATGGAGATGCCGCCTTCCACGCCCAGCCGGGGATTGAGGGTATGGCGGGCCAGTGCCGCGCCGTTCTCCACGCCCAGTTCCAGCAGCCAGCAGCCGCCAGCCAGGCCCGCGCGGGCCAGGTTTTCGGCCAGCAGGCGCCGGGGACCGCCGGTGACGGCCCATTTGCCGGGCGGGCAGTCCAGCCCTTGCCGGGTACAGATGCCGATACCTTCCACGGCGCGCAGGATGAGCACGGCCGCCCCCACGTCAAGGCGATGGTCCTCCGGCCGGGCATCGGCGGGCGCGCAGGCGGCAAGCCGGGCAAAGAGCACCGCGCCGTGCGTGCAGTCGGGATCGTCGCCGCCGTCCTTGACCATCTCGGCCATGCGGCCCGGAGCGGGCGGACGCAGGGGCAGGAGGCGTTCCCTGCCGTCGCCGAACAGCACGGGCACCACGGCCGGCGGCGTGCCCGTCCGCAGGGACTGCCAGCAGGCCACGGCCAGCGCGGCCGCGCAGGCGCCGGTGGAATAGCCCCAGCGCAGGGATGAATGCTTTGTGCGGCCCATGACGGTCTAGGCGCTCTCCATGACGGCGTGCAGGGTGGTGACGGCCAGGGCGCTGCCGCCGCGACGGCCTTCCAGCACGATCTGGGGCACAGGGCAGCAGGCCAGGAGCTCTTTGGATTCCACCACGTTGACGAAGCCCACGGGCATGCCCACCACCAGGGCCGGGCGGACGCCTTCTTCGAGGATATAGCGGGCGATGCGGGCCAGGGCCAGCGGCGCGTTGCCGATGAGCACGATGCCGCCGTCCAGCAGGGGGCGGGCTTTTTCGGCGCTGCACAGGGCGCGGGTATGCCCTTCGGCGCGGGCCCGTTCCACCACATCGGGATCCGTGATGTAGCAATGCAGGTCTTCAGGGCCGTAGCCCGGATGGAGCGTGCGCAGCCTGGGCAGGGACAGGCCGGAGCGCAGCATCCGGGAATCGCAGAAGATGGGGGCCTTGCGGCGCAGGGCGGCCAGTCCGGCAGCCACCGGATCATGACGGAAGACAAGGGTATCCGCGATGTGCATGTCCGCCGTGGTGTGGATAAGGCGGCGTGCCACGCGCCAGTGCGGGGCGGACAGGGTATGGTGCAGGTCGCATTCGGCCTCGATGCGGCGGAAGCTCTCCTGCTCGATCTCTGCGGGGCTCATGTTCCAGCGAATCGTTTTCATGGGGGCATCCTGCTGAACAGCAGTCAGAAAGGTCGGGCAAAACGTGACCAGAATGCAGAAAATCGGCGTGCTGCGCAAGAGGGGGGGAGGATGCCTTCCGCCATAGGCCGGAGACGCTTGCGGAGGGGCATCTTGCCTGGCGCAAACACGCGGGGGAACGCAGGGCCGTATAAAGAGCCGTGACGCCGCAGCGGGTACGGCGTCACGGAAAAAACGGGACATGCCTGGGACAGGCCTACAGCGAGGCGCCGAAGCGGAACGCCTGGTCCAGAACAGGCTGCCCGGCCACGGCACCGGCTTCGAACACGCCCCCGGCCAGGACCTGCCCGCGGTCCTTCCAGCCGAGGAAGCCCAGGAGCGCGTGGTAATAGTCCAGCACGGGCTTCCAGTTGTCCGCGCTGTCACCCTCGGCCGCCATGACGAGCGCGCACTCTTTGTGCGGATTGGCATAGCCGGGGAAGCATTCGGCCACGGCGAAAAGGCGGTCGAAGGCCGTTTTCAGCTGGCCGGAAAACCCCCAGTAGTACATGGGCGATGCCAGCACGACGAGGTCGGCCTCCCGGTAGACGGGATAGATGAGCCCCATGTCGTCCTTCTGCACGCAGGGGCTTGCGGGGTCCTTGCCGCCCTTCACACAGCCCAGACAGCCGTGGATGTCCAGCTTGTGCAGGTCGAAGCGGGTCACCTGATGGCCCGCGCTCCGGGCCCCGGCGCTGAAAGCATCGCACAGCATGGCCGTATTGCCCTTGCTGCGGGGACTGCCGTTGAGGATGAGGATCTTCTTGCTCATGATGGTTCCTCCTGTGCCGTCATACGCGGCACGGTGATTGTGCTGGAGGCCGGGTGCTGCGCGCATCCTGCCGGGACAGGCCGGACCGTGTCTCCTGCAGCCTTCCCGGGGCGGTGTCGTCTCCAGGGGGCTGCGGGGGAAGGGCCGGTCATGTGTTTCCTCTTCTTCAGGCGGATGGACGGTCTTTGACCGTATCCGCATGGATATTTTTGTAATAATTGTTAAGAAAATGTCAACACCTTGGTGACGCCGTGTGCGCGCGGATGGCGCGTCAGGAGAACGCATGAAGCGCAAAGGAGGGCGGACAGCGCGGGAGCGCAGGGGGAGGGAGCGGCCTAGCCGGCCTGCGGGAGGCGCGGGGGCAGCATGCGGACGGCGTGGGCCGCGATGGCTTTGAGCTCGGACTGGAAGAGCCCGTCCCGGGCCTGCAGGGACAGGCCTTCGAGCAGGGTGTTCAGGGCACCGGCCAGGGCCGGGACATCGGTATCCGGGGGGATCTGTCTGTCCTGTATGGCCCGGCGGAGTCTTTGGGCGAACATCTGCTTGGTGGCCAGCCGGAGCTGGCGGACGGTCTCGATGATCTCTTTTTCGTCCGCCGCGATGTTGACGGCCGCCAGGACCACCATGCAGCCGCAGGGCGTTTCCGGCGAAAGCAGGATCTGCGCGGCTTCCTGGAAAAAATCCCCGACCGCCGCATAGATGTCGGGGGCGGCCAGAAAGCGCCGGGCCGGGGCATCCCAGTAGGTCTGCTCGTAATGGCGCAGGGCCTCCAGGAAGAGCGTGGCCTTGTTGCCGAAGGTGGCGTACAGGCTGGGCGGATTGATCTTCATGGCCTTGCACAGGGATGCCACCGAGGCCGGGGCGTAGCCCTGCCGCCAGAAGACCTCCAGGGCCCGGTGCAGGGCCAGATCGCGGTCGAAGGCGCGCGGGCGGCCTTTGCCGCGTGCTGCGGCATCAGGGGGACGGTTCGTCGGCATGGGCATTCCTTTGCTTGGTGGTCTGTGATGATGTGTAGGCCAGGGGGCAAAAAATTTCAAATGCTCTTTCCGAACACGGCAAGGGATGGGGAGAAAATATTTTTTAGTTTATACTAAATAAATATGCCATAAAACTTGTTGACGGCAGGTGGATGCCCCCGGCCCCGCGGCGCATGCCGTCTAGGGCAGCAGGCATTCCCGTGCATCGGGCTGCCGGCGGCAGCGTTGCAGGTTGGCACGCACCGCCTGTTCCGAGCGGTTGGCGTAGCAATAGACGCAGAAGTGGGGGCAGCTGTCGTACGCGCCGATGTCCTTGCTGGGGATGCAGCCGCAGGCCGTGCGCTGGCCCGCATCCCTGGGAGCGGTGGCGGCCTCCCTGCCGGGCAGGAGGGAAAGCTGCCGGCGGGGCGTGAGCTCCGTCTGCACCAGCGCATCCTGCGGGCACAGGCGGCGGATGAGGGCATCGTCGATACATTTGTTTTTGTGGATGCCCAGGGCACCCAGGTCGATGCCTTCGGCGCAGGTGGCCAGCTCCAGCCGGTGCGGCCAGCCGGTGTTGAGGGCCGCGATGCCCCGGGCCAGCTCCCGCATCTCGTCCGTCGTGGGCGCGCGGCAGGCCGGATCGAGCCTGCGCAGGGCAGCGGCGGTCTTGCGGTACATGTCCACGAAGCTGAAGACGAGTTTTTCCGTATAGGGGGAAAGCTCCCGCCCCAGCCGGTCGATACGTTCCAGCAGGGAACCCGTGCTCAGACGGCCGCCCACGATGAGGGGATCGCAACGCCAGATGACCCGCTGCGGGCCGATGGTGTCCGCCAGCCGCTTGAACGTCTCCAGACGACGGCACAAGGAGGGCAGGCCGGGCTCCAGCCCCTCGGCCTCGTAGGCATTGAGGGTGTACTGGAAGTAGAATTGCCGCCCTGTGGCCGCGATCTCCGCCAGATGCGGCAGGAAGGGCGCGGGGTGCTTGCTCCAGAAGACGAAGACGCGTGTGCGGGCAAAGGAGATGAGGCTCTCCTGCCGGCTGTTGAAGGGATTGCGCCGACGGCAAAAGCCCGCCCGCAGCCGGGCCATGAACCATTCCCCGTGGAAGGCGGGGATGTCCGTGGCGCGGCTGGCGGAGACGACGAGGGGAAAATGGGAGGGGAAGGGGAGCGGCCTGTGTGCGGAGGCAGGCGACTCTCCTGCCTTGACGTTCCATGACGCATGGTGAGCGTTGCAGGGGCTTTTGTGAAATGACAGAAAAATCACCTCCCATCAAAGGCATTTTTCCTTCTCCCGCCTTTTTTCCAGCGCCTCCTGCCAGATGCTTTCCTTGAGCAGGGTACGGATGAAGGCCAGGGTATCCGGGTTGCGGATCAGGTCAAGGAAGGCCGCGCTGTGCATGGCTGTCTCTCCGGCGCCCGCCATGAAGGCCGTGTCGTAGACCATATCCCAGGTGGCGCGGTTGTCCTTGTCGGCAAGGCCCACGATGCGCGCATCGCTGGCAAGCACATGCTTTTGCAGGGCCCGGAAATTCTCCACCTGGTCCCCGGCGGTGAACTGCGTGCCGAAGCGCTGGTTTATCTTTTCCACGATACTGGAGAGGCTGTCGAATTCCTTTTGGGCCGGGGCGCCGGCATCGCCCTTGATGGCGGCATAGCCTTTTTCCGACGGCGTGAGGGGGATGCCGGTCTCTCCGGTCTTGACCAGTTTGTAATATTCCAGGTCTATCTGCCCGTCGAGGTTGACCAGGCCGTCGTTTTCGGCGGGCAGGGCGGCGGCCAGCTGTTTGGCGAAAAGGGAGTAGATGTGCATATCCTCGTCGAACATGCGGCAGATCTGGGTGATGAAGTTGTACAGGCGCACAAAGCGGAACAGGCCGGTACGGAAGGCGCGGCGGTCTTCCTCTTCCAGCGCGGCCACCCGGGCCAGCACCGGGGCCAGCGTGGCGGTGGCCCCGGCCAGGGCGCTCTGGCCATCTTTGGCGCGGGGATCGCGCAGGGCCTTGCCGAAGGCCTCCACCTGTTCCGGGCCGTAGACGTGGAAATCATCCAGGCGGTGGCGGATGTCGTAGACCAGGTTGGGGTCGGTCTCCTCTTCCAGCAGGGTGGCCTCGTAGAAGGGGGCGAAGGACTTTTGCATGTCCTCGGCGCTGTTCACGAAGTCCAGCACGAAGGTATCTTCCTTGCCGGGGGCGGTGCGGTTGAGGCGCGAGAGAGTCTGCACGGCCTTGACGCCGCTGAGCTGCTTGTCCACGAACATGGTGTGGAGCAGGGGCTCGTCGAAACCGGTCTGGTATTTCTCGGCCACGATGAGGATATTGAACTCCCCGGCAAAATGTGCGGGCAGCTCTTTTTCGGATATCCTGAAGCCGTGGGTCTCCTGGTTGAGGCCCTCTTCCGTATAGGTCACAGCCACGCCGTCCACCGTGTCGCGGACCTCGCCGGAAAAGGCCACCAGGGCCCGCACGCCGTTGATGCGGCCCTCGCGGATCTGGCGGGTGAACTCCCGCATGTAGCGCACGGCATGCAGGCGCGAGGGCGTGACCAGCATGGCCTTGGCCCTGCCGCCCATCTTGCGGGCCGTGACCGTGCGGAAGTGGTCCAGCATGACGGCCGTTTTCTGGGCGATGTTGTGCGGGTGCAGGCTTTCGAAGCGCATGGCGGCGCGGGCCGCGGCCGAGGAGTTGTAGCGCGGGTCCCCGGCACCTTTTTGCAGCAGTTTGAAATAGGCGTGATAGGTGGTGTAGTTGCGCAGCACGTCGAGGATGAAGCGCTCTTCGATGGCCTGACGCATGGAGTAGATGTGGAAGGCACGGAAGCGGCCGTCAGGCATCCGGCGGCCGAAAAGCTGCAGGGTCTTGTCCTTGGGCGTGGCCGTGAAGGCGAAGAAGGAAAGGTTGTGGTGCCGCCCCTGGGCGGCCAGCTCCTGCCAGAGGGCATCGTCCTTTTTGTCCTGCCCGGCTTCGGCCTCGTCTTCCAGGGCGGCGTATTCGGCCAGGGCGGCGTCGGTATCGGCCAGCGCCGTCTTGAGGGTGAGGGCGGCCCGGCCCGTCTGGGAGGAGTGGGCCTCGTCCACGATGACGGCAAAATTGCGTTGCCCGTGGCGCACCTCGCGGAAGATGACCGGGAATTTTTGCAGGGTGGTGACGATGATGGCCGCGCCCTCGTTGATGGCATCGCGCAGCTGGGCGGAATCCTTGCTGATGGCGCGGACAAGGCCGTCCGTCTGCTCGAACTGGAGGATGGTGTCCCGCAGCTGCCTGTCCAGCACGCGGCGGTCCGTGACCACGATGACGGACTGGAATATCTTGGCCTCCTGCGCGTCATGCAGGCCGCTGAGACGGTGGGCCAGCCAGGCGATGGAATTGGATTTGCCGCTGCCCGCGCTGTGCTGGATCAGGTACTGCTGCCCCGGGCCGTGAGCGCGGATGTCGTCCAGCAGCTTGTGCAGCACGTCCCACTGGTGATAGCGCGGGAAGATGAGGCGTTCCCTGACCGTGACCTTGCCGGTGACGGGATCTTTTTTTTCGGTCTTTTCCAGATGCAGGAACTTGTGCAGGAGCTCCAGCAGGGCATCCCGGCACAGCACCCGCTGCCACAGGTAGGCCGTGGGGTAGCCGCCGTCCGGGGCCGGAGGGTTGCCCGCGCCGCCCACTTCGCCCGCGCCGTTGCTGCCCTGGTCGAAGGGCAGGAAAAAGGTCTTTTGCCGCTCCAGGCGGGTGGTCATTTTGACGTGGAAGGGGTCCACGGCAAAGCAGGTGAGCACGCGGCGCTTGAAGCTGAAAAACAGGTCGTCCGGCGAGCGGTCCTGCCGGAACTGGCGCACGGCATCCTCCACGGTCTGGCCGGTGAACGGGTTTTTCAGCTCCAGGCAGATGACGGGGATGCCGTTGAGCAGCAGGGCCACGTCCACGCTGTTCTCGTGGGCCGGACTGTAGCGCAGCTGGCGTGTGCAGTGCAGGATATTGCTTTGGTAGCACCGCACGCTTTCGGGGTTGAGGCCGGTCTCCGGCTTCCAGAAGACCACGCGGAAGCGCGTGCCCAGCACGGAAAAGCCGTGGCGCAGCACGTCCAGCAGGGAGCGGCGGCGCACCTCCTCGCAAAAGCGGTCCACAAAGCTCTGTTCCGCCTTGCCGGGGTTCTTGAACTGGTGCATCTTCCAGGCTTTGGGCTGGCTGGTACGCACAAAGTCCAGCAGGGTCTGCACGTCCAGGGCCCGCGTGCGGTCAAAGCGCGCCGGGTCGCCCGGCCGGTAGCCGCCGTGGGTGCAGAGCCAGGCGCAGATATCGTCCTCGAAGTTGCGTTCCTTCATCTGTTCCAGCATGAGGGCACCTCCCGCTTGCCGGTGACACATTCAAAGATCAGGCTTTTTTTGTACTCCGCCAGTTTGTCCAGCAGGGCCTGCTTTTCTTCCAGCAGGGCGTCGATACGCGCGCACTTTTTGTCGAGGTAGGCGGCGATGCGCTCCTGTTCGGGGAGGGGGGGGCATACCACAGGAATTTTTGAGAGGTTTGACTGAGTAAGTTTTGGTTGCGTTGAACCAGTGATGTAGTTTGTAAGGTCAACGCATTCCAACTGATATGCCATATAATACAAATTATTTGTATTGTAGGGTTTTAGTATGTGGGCATGATTGTTTACCCAATATTTACCTTTTGCAATATATACAAGTGGAAGATTCCTGAGAGCCAAATTAGCGCCATCTTCACCTATAAGAATGAGAGTTTCGTCAAAAATAAAATCGTCTATTTTATCAATGATTCCAGAAGCTCCATAGTAGTCATAGGCCGCATCTGAACAGGTGCGGTTTTCTGCACTGATAGGCTTGCGTCTACCGTCAAGGTTTTCAAATTCCCATCGGACACTACTAAGTGTCCACCCCACCGGAATCTGACCAATCCACGGCACGCCGCTGTCCTTGAGGGGCACGTCCGGGTCCAGGCCTTTGGTGACGGCCTCGGTGATGCAGGAGAGCTTGTAGGCGCGTAGTTTTTCCATGCTCTGGCGGGTCAGCTCTAGGCACTGGTCGATATGGGCGCACTTGGCATCGAGGTAATCGGCGATGCGCTGTTGCTCCTCGAGAGGGGGATATGGGACAATAAAGTTACCAAGTTCGGAGCTAGAGAGCTCTAGGAACGTAGTCCCTTTTCCAAGGCTGTTTAATGCTGATGATTGAATCTTAAAAAAATAGCAAAAAAATTTCTCACTTATTTCATCGTTACTAACTAAAGCCTTACAGCCTTGATTAGTGCATAACTTATTCCCTGCAAGAGCAACTTGTCCAATTGGTGCACGAGATGAGATTAAAATACTATTTTTAGGAACAAGCGTAGTTCCACATGAAGTATATCCTAAAGTGGTTAATTTCCTTTTAGAATTATCTATTATATAGATATCATCGCTCATTTCTGCGGGTGTTACCCATATAATATCTCCATCCCAAAAATCAGAATAATCGCTTTTAGGCGTTGAACCATTAACGATAGAAAAAATTTTTTTTACTTTCCTTACTTCCCACCCTTCGGGAATCTCGCCGATCCATTCTATGCCGCTGTCTTTCATCTGTCGCATGGTGTGTCCTTGTAAAGCGCGCTGGGGGAGGGGCGGGGGTGCGGGGGAGGGGGACCCCCTTTCGCGCGAGCAGAGGGGGTCCCCCTCCCCCGCGCATCTTCCCGCCTTTCCCTTTCCCTTTTCCTGTTCCTAGTCCTCGAACAGGGCGGCCAGGCTTTCGCCCAGGCGCAGCTCCAGCTCGTGGAGTTCCACAGCCAGCTCGGCGGCAGGGCGGGGCGGCGTGTATTCATAAAAATAGCGGGTGAAGGGGATCTCGTAGCCGACCTTGCTCTTGCTCTCGTCGATCCAGGCATCGGGGGCAAAGGGCAGCACCTCGCGGGCAAAGTAGGCCTGTATGTCTTCCTTGAGCGGCACGTTCTCGGTATCGCGGCGGGAGGCGTCGGCCCTGGGCTTGCCGGGTTTGCGACCCCGCTTTTTGGGGGCATCGGCGGGAGCGGCCGGGGCGTCCTCCGTGCCGGAGGCGGGCAGGGCGGGGCGCTCCACGGTGATCCTGGTGTAGCCGAAGTCGGCCACGTCAAAGATCCTGCTCAGGGGGCTTTCGGCAAAGTCGCCGTACAGGCGGCAGATCTTGGCGATGGCGTCCTGGGGGATGTCGTTGCGTTTGTTGCCCAGGGCCTTGCGGCGCTTTTCGTACAGGCCGGAAGCATTGATGAGCTGCACCTTGCCGCGCCGGGCCTGGGGCTTGTTCTTGCAGAGCAGCCAGATATAGGTGGCGATGCCGGTATTGTAAAAAATGTCGTTAGGCAGGGCGATGATGGCGTCGAGGTAGTCGTTTTCGAGGATGTAGCGGCGTATCTCGGAGGGGCCGCTGCCCGCATCGCCGGTGAAGAGGGGCGAGCCGTTCTGGATGATGGCCGCGCGGCCTTCGGGCTTGAGGCGCGCCACGGCCGTCTGGAGGAAGAGCATCTGACTGTCCGAGATGCTGGGCAGGCCGGCACCAAAGCGGCCTTCGGGCCGGGCGGCCTCCCGTTCCACGGCGGCTTTCTCGTTTTTCCATTCGCGGCCGAAAGGCGGGTTGGACAGCACATAGTCAAAGGTCTGGCCCGGGAACTGGTCGTTGGAGAGGGTGTTGCCCAGCTTGATGTAGTCGGCATCCTGCCCCTTGATGAGCATGTCCGCCTTGCAGATGGCGAAGGTCTCGTCATTGATCTCCTGCCCGCACAGCAGCAGGCTCGCCGCGCTGTTGCAACGGTGGATGTGCTCCTCGGCCACGGAGAGCATGCCGCCCGTGCCGCAGGCCGGGTCATAGATGGTCGTGGTGGCGCCCGTGCCGGCCAGGGTGGCGTTGTCGTGGGTGAGCAGCAGGTTGACCATCAGCTCGATGACCTCGCGCGGGGTGTAGTGCTGCCCGGCGTCCTCGTTGTGCGCTTCGGAAAAGCGGCGGATGAGTTCTTCGAAGATGTAGCCCATCTCCAGATTGGAGACGCGGGAGGGGTGCAGGTCGGCCTTGCTGGTGGTGAATTCCTTGAGCACCATGTAGAGCACGTTCTTCTCGGCCATGGTGGTCAGGTGCGGCCCAAAAGGTTTGAAGCGCTCCAGTATCTGGCGCACGTTGGGGGAAAAGGCGTTGCAGTAGGCCCGGAAGTTGGGCTCCAGATCATCGGGGGCGTCCAGCAGCCGCGTGAAGGTGAAGGGGCTGGTGTTGTAGAACTTGTGCCCCGCCGCGTTGCGCAGCATGGTTTCTTCCAGCGGGGTGCCCGCAAAGGTCTGCGCCGCCTGCAGCACCATTTCCTTGGTGGGCTCCAGCACGCTGTCGAAACGGCGGATGACGGTGAGGGGCAGGATGACTTCACCATACTGGTGCGGCTTGAACACGCCGGTGAGCTTGTCGGCTATGGCCCAGATAAGGTTGGCTTTTTCGGCAACGGTGGCGGCAAGGGACATGAAAGGCAACTCCGGTAAGAGTGGGATACAGGTTATTCGATGACCGGAGTATAAAGGCTGCACAGGAGCGTGGCAAGGGAAGTGGAGATGCGGTGCAAAAGGCAGATACGGAACAAGGCACCTGCATCACTGCACGTGCCTTGTTGTTTTGCCTCTTCAAAAGGGGATGCCTGCGGCGGCGCCAGCGGCGTTGCGCGGACCTGATGCCGGCTTTCGCCTTTAGGCCGCTCCCGCTCCCCAACGGAGACCGGAGGGGCGCTTCCGGGGCAGCCAGCAGGCTGGGGCGAGATTCGCTCCCGGGCCGGGCGGGAGCCCCCGGGCAGCCCCGGGGGCCGGTACGGGGCCTGAGACCATGCCCCCGGGCGGCAGCGCCCCGGGGCCGGCCCCTCCCCTTGTCACGGGAACTAGAACTCCACCCGCACGCCTGCGCTCACGCTCCAGGGGGTGGAGGCCTTGCGGCCGTCTTCGCGTTCGAATTCGGCATAGATCCGGGCATTGCTTGCGAATTGCAGGTCAAAGCCCGCGCCATAATAGCCGCGCGTGCCGCGCACGTCATTGGTGAACCTGATGCCGTTGACCGTGACTTTCTGGTCGCTCATGAACTCGTGGTTGACACCGGCCTTGAGGTAGGGCTGGAAGTAGCGGTTGTCGTCCAGCTCCCACTTTTTGCCCACCACCAGACCGGCGCGGCCGGTAAGGGCGCAGGCATCGTCCTGATCCACGTCCATGCCGTTGCTGGTGGTGAAATCCATGCCCTTTATCCAGTACCAGGAAAGCTGCAGCTGCGGCTCGATGAACAGGCCGTTATCAAAACGGAACATGCGTCCCACTTCCTGGCTGATGCCCCCCGCATAGGTATGGTAGGAGCCGTGGACAGGCGTGCCGTCCAGCATGCGGGTCCTGAGGCTCTGGTCGTACCAGTCCCAGCTCAGCACGGTGTCCGCGTACCAGCCGTCGGCATGCTGCCAGGTGGCGTAGGCCGCGATGCCGTAGGAGCGGTTTTCGCCGGAACCGCCATGCAGGCCGTCGATGCGCTGGTGGGCTTTGCTGATCTGGCCACGCAGGCCCAGCAGCCATTTGTTGTTTTCATCCTGCTCCAGAAGACGGTCGTAACCGAAGGACGTGCCGTAAAAATTCTGGCTGAAATCCGTGCCGCCCAGGCCGGAAAGGCGGTTCTCCTCGGTAAAGCCGCGTATCCACAGGCCGTCCGTGCCGTTACCGTAACGGATCTCCCCCAGGCGCTCGCGCAGATCGGAGAGCTGGCCCAGGTGCATGGCATAGGCCGAGGTCATGCCCGAAAGCCCCAGGGCCATCTCGCCTGTAGGGGAAAACCCTTCCGTCCGGGCAAGGTACCATTCCCTGCCGTCGTTCCGTTCGCTCGTTTCCAGGGCATAGCTATGGATCCCTATGTCGATCATCTCCCGCCCGTTGACGTTTTTTCCGCCTTTCAGCGCAAAGGCGCTTGCGGGGGCGCCCACGCGCTGTTCCGTCCTGGCCAGATAGCTTTTGGTCTGCACCGCGACGGGTTCCGCTCCGCTTGCTTTCACATGCAGGCCATAGGTGCCGGACAGGGAGTCGCTCACCAGGACACTGTCGGAAACATCCGTATCCATATCCGTCCGCAGATAAAAGCTCCCGGTCCCGGAAAGATGGCTGATCTTCAGTTCGGCGGGCGCGTCCGTCTGGGACAGCACGCGCCGCTCCGCCGCAAAGCCGGTCCCGGCGTCCCACTGCCCCTGCCTGCTGCCCACATAGACGCGGGAGCCATCCAGGGCGAGCTTCGTCAGATTGCCGGCGTACCGGCCGTCGTTTTCCTTTGTGAGCTGGTTGGAGGAGACCACTTCCCATACGGCATTTTTGCCGAAAGACAGCTCAAGATCACCAAGGCTGCGTGCCCAGCCCCGCAGGTTGCCGCCATCCTGGATGGTTGCGCGCACGGTGGCGCTGCCGGTCGCCGCCTCTATATCGCCTTCCATGGTCGAGGCCCTGTCCACCGTGATGGTGTTCGGCGTGTCCCCCTTCACATACAGCGAGTAGACGTTTTGACCAGGGGCCGCGGCTGTGGCCGTGATGGCGGTCGTGCCCTTCAGGCTGATATCGCCCGACGTGTTGTAGACCGCTATGGCGGTATCGCCAGACGAGCGCGCCGTGATGACGCCATTCGTCAGTTCGATCGAAGACGCCTGGCCAGTGCCGGCTTCCCCCCCGGCACGGAGGCCGTAGGCCTTCTTGCCTTCCACGCTTACCCGCGTCGTGGCCCCGGCATCGCCATAGGTGATCCTGCTGGCGGGAAAGGCGTCCATGCCGCTGGAAGTGCCCGCTGAAACGACGGTGATGTCCCCTCCTGTCTTGGTGATGCTGCCGCCTTTGGCGTAGAGCCCTATGGCCCCGTTCCCTTTGCTGACCGCGGTCACGGACCCGCCGCGCATCGTGACGGACGAATCGCCTATCGACAGGATGCCGCCAATGGCCGAGCCGGCCTTGGCAGACAGGACCTCCAGGCTGACATCGCCGGTGGCCGTGAAGTTCGTCTGGGTGGCCCGTATGCCGTATGCCGGCCTGTCGACAGCCTCGCTCAGGATGGTTCCTCCGGCCATGCGCATGTCGGTATTCTCAAGCTGGATGCCGGAGGACCATCCGCCTTGCGCACGGATATCAAGGGTACCGGCGGTGATGCCATGCCTGCCGCTGGTCGCGCTGGTGACGATACCGACGGCAGACCCTGCAAACGTGCCCTCGGGATCTATGGTGGTCACCCGGATGGTGCCGTTCTTCATCGTCAGGGTCGATGCGGTGAACAGATGGATACCGGCAGCCCCGGATTTTTCAGGGGTACTGTTGCGCTCATGTACGGATATGTCAGCGTCGTTCATCGTTAACGTGCTATTTCCCTCGCCATATATCCCATTCACTTTTCTGGAAAAAACATTTCCGTTATGCGTTGCGGAAACTTTTACTGTTACTTTGTCACTCGTCATGCTGAGAGTGCTCCTGCCTGAAGCCTGGGCCCCGACAGTCTTGGGCTCTGCAGTGTGTTGATGTGATTCCGATGAGGATATGATGGAATTGACGCCCAGGACCGCCGAACTGTTATTGTTGCTCACAGCACCAACGCATTCACCAAGTCCGTTTTTTGATTGTGATGATGCCGTAATAGTACCTTCGTTGACAGATACAGAACTGCTTTTATCGCTAAATATACCATAGCTGATGGATTTTCCATTTTCCGTGATGGCTTTTGATGAAATATCAAGCGAATCCAGCGTCAGCCGGTTTCCTGCAGAACCTTGCACGAATACTCCCAAGGCACGGGCGCTTTGTTTTCCTATGGCCGTAGCCTCGGCACGCGTTACTGTATCAGGAACCGTGTATGTCGCCGCCGTATCAACTTTGATAGCGGAAGCAACGGCATTTTCCGACTGGTCTGTCGCGGAAATTGTCGTACCTGATGATGCCGGATCGGCCGCGTTATAGCCGGTGGTATTGCTGAACGCCTCTCCACTTGCTGCTCCCATGACCAGGATGGACGCAACAGCCAATGAACCGAACGTGTTCATGAGGTGGCATTTTTTCAAAACGGATCGATACCTGTTCAACAAATTCCCCATTGCTCTTTTTGTCATTCCTACTCCTCCTTTATCTTGGGTCCTTTTCATTCCCACCGTGGGAAATTGGGAACAAAAAAGGGGACATGGGGCAGCTGTACCCCCCATGCCATTGGGATCATTATTTCTTACAGGGAAAGTAGGTTATGGGGAATATAAGAAAATAATAAGGTTTTTTGCGTATCCTCACGCTGCATCCCCCGGCCATGGCGGGAAGATCCGCCCGGCACCGGGCCGATGCATGCCCGGGCCCTTGCCAAAAGCCTGTCCGGCACACAGCGCACAGCGCGGGAACCGCCGGGCCGGCAGGGCGGGAGGGGGCCTCTGCGAGGCTCTGGGGCTATGGTATGAGGCAGGACGCGCTTACCCGCGTAGCACGTTTTTCACGCTAAAGCGGCCAGCAAGGGCATTCTGCCGCTGGCCTGCGGCTGGGACGGAGGGCGCGCCAGTGTACGCCGGGCCCTGATGATCTTCATGCGGGACGGCTGTTGTGCTGGGGCAGGAAGCCCGGCAGAGATCAGCGGGAGGAAAAACGGCAGGCAGTGCATGAAGACACTCCGTTGGCGCTGTCAGCCTGGGCTACCTCGAAAACACCCCCACGGGTGTGGGGAAGACCCGGCACAGTATAAAGCGCTTGTGCGCGTCCTGGAAACACCCCCACGGGTGTGGGGAAGACGTACAGCGGAACAGCCTGCCATCGGGCGCACAGGAAACACCCCCACGGGTGTGGGGAAGACAGATTTCACACCTGAGTGCCCGGCGGGAACAGCTGGAAGCGCAAAATGCCTCGCTCTGGAACAGCTTCAAGGGGCTGGAGCCGTATCAGGCCGAAGGCAAGAGCTACCTTCTGACACCAGCGGGACAACAGATCGTCAATGCGGGCAAGGTGGGCCAACGGGACGCCTGGGAAGTGGTGCGGAGGTGACGCATGACCGAAATGGAAAGGATGCTGAAAGAAAGTCTACTGGCCCTGGAAGGAGAACTTGCCGCGAAGCTGCACCGGCAGGAATCATGGCTTTCCGGCCAGCAGACCCGCATGGAGGATCAGGGACGCCAGATTCAGTCCTTGCGCCGGGAGGTCCTCCAGCTACGGGAGGGACAGCAGACATTGATGCGGCACTTGCAGCGCTTGAGCGCCGTACACGAGAGCTTGTTGCCTGCGCTGACGCGCTTGAACAGTGTCTTGGGCAACAAATAGGTGTGCGCCCACGGCTGCACATGGGGAGGTAATGACGGGCTAGCGATTATCAAAGACAAATTTGTATATACTTTGTATTGACAATAGCGACGTTTTATCCTTTAGTTGAAATCAAGGAGGCTACCGCCATGAGTACAGCTACCGAAGTCATCAATGTGCGTATTCCCGCTGCGCAGAAGGCACTCATTGACAGCGCAGCCCAGTTGCTGGGCAAGTCGCGCACGGCCTTTATTCTGGATCTGGCCGTACGACATGCCGAGGACGTTCTGGCGGAAAAGACGCATTTCCAGCTTTCATCGGAACAGTGGGATGCCTTCACGCAAGCGCTGGACACTCCTGTGCGGCCTGATCCTGCTCTTGCCCAGTTGTTGAATACTTCTGCGCCCTGGGACAAGTAGCATGAAGATTTCCGCGCCCTGTCATCTGGAAGCGCATCACCATCTGGAGTCCTTCTGTTGCGGCGAGTCCCTGCTGGATACCTGGCTCAAGACGCGAGCCCGCAAAAATGAAGCCAGTGGAGCCAGCCGTACCTATGTCATTACGCGTTCCAATGACGTGATTGGTTATTACTCGCTGGCAGTGGGGAGCGTCAGCCACGCGCTCGTGCCGGGAAGAATCCGTCGTAATATGCCTGATCCCATCCCTGTCATGTTGCTGGCCCGCCTTGCTGTGGATACGTCTCTTCAAGGACAGGGCATAGGCCGCGCTCTGCTGCGGGATGCCATTTTGCGCACGGAACAGGCAGCGCACATTGCGGGTATACGGGCCATTCTAGTCCATGCCCTGCATGAGCGTGCCAAAGTTTTTTACAAGGGATGCGGCTTCACCCCTTCGCCCATCAATGAACTGACGCTTATGCTGCCCCTGTCCGTGGTGCGGGCCAGCATGGGCAGTCGATAGTTCCTCCATATTTATATTCAGACAAAATGATGAATATCAATTTTATAATATCATTCTATTAAATATATTCATTATATAAAATTGACATATAAATAAAATAATTTTACCTATACATTAATATTGTATTTGTGTAATAAAAATCAATTATGATGTATATTGTTATGTAGGATAGTATTATCAATAAGGAGCTTTTTGTTTTCAAGTAAAAGATAGCGTCTATCTTCTTCCATTTTTTCAATGAGCTTTTCCATCCACGTACAGTGTGGACATCCCGGCAACTGGATAGGTTGTCCATCATAGTCACGGGGAGGAACGTCATTAGGTTTGTCTCCCACTCCCCCCTGATATCTGGGACCTTCTCCCGTAAGGAGCCATTTGATTTCAATATGCTCCAATACGCAGATCGTCATAAGAATTTTTGCATTGGGCGAGCTTCTGTCATGTTCATAGTTGACCAAGGCACCTTTGCTGATACCCAAAAAATTAGCAAAGACGTTTTGAGAGCGGCTGCCACGAACAGCGCGAATACGTTTTCCAAGAGTCGTCATATTATTCTCCTGTATTTTGGGGGGAATTCCCTTGCGTCGTAGGGATGCATCCACTATATCCTTGATTCTTTCGTGGGAATAGAAAATCCGTCTTGTTGTTTACTGTGAATAACGATAATTCAGAATTTTAATAAAATGATTATCTGCCAGATAAGTCATAATAATATTTATCTAGGACTATTGACATCTATTGTCAGCTAAAAAATTTTCCTAATATATTTTATTGTCATGTAAATTAAGATCTAATGCTGAATAAATATGTTGTTTTCTATTAACAATTTTAATGATAGGTCATGAATTTGGAGATGGTGCTCCGTGCCCAGTATTGTTGAAGAGTGATATAATTTCTGTTGAATATCGCGTGCATATAGGTTTTTCCATAAGAAATACGGTACCTCTTTTGGATCTCGGAGATTTTTATAAACTTCAGGCATGATAGGAACGTGATCACCGTAAAAACAGAAGGAAATAGGTAGTGATAATTTATTAAATGTCGTGTGCAACATAGATAACATTGTGTCTGCATTTTTGAGATGATAAAGATAATTGTCGAGATCTTTATATATTTTATTGAGTGGTGTTGAATAAAATTTTTCAACTTTCATGTCTGGTATATGGTCAAATTGCAAAGGACCGTGATTCTCCATAGTGATCGCAAATATAAAAAGAGGGTCTGTGGCGCCTTTCAAAAGGGCAAGGATCTTCTTGGCTACTTCTATGTCACTGATGTAGGCTCCTGCTCGCTGTGCTCCCTGAAATGCGCCGATATCAAGGAAGGTATCAAATCCCAGACGCGGCAAGACGTATTTTCGTCCGTAGAAATTTCCCCAGTAGGGGTGAACGCAGACAGTACGGTAGCCCATTTTTTTCAGGAACAGGGGCAGGGCGTCTACCGACCATCCACGCGCAATGGCCCGGTAGGGATTGAAACGGTGAACGCCAAGAGCCTGCGCGGCAATCCCCGTCAGAAAGGAAAATTCTGTGCGTATGGTATTGGCCCCCCAAGCGGGCACATCCAGGGGGCCGTAACAAGCAGCTTCCATGCGCAACGCATCAAAAGTCTGCAGGATATCAGGCCGGATACCCGCAAACAGGTGACGGGCATCGAAAAAGGATTCGCTCTGTATGACGATCAGGTGAGGACGCGGACGCGTCGTCACGGTCGCAGAGGCAAAGGGCGACCGCACATGAGGCAACGTGCGTGAGGCCAGGGCATAGAGCCAGAGTGACGGCAGGAGCCCCAGGGTCTGCAAATCCTTTTCCGGGTCAAAGACAGCAAGCGAGGCATGATTGCGCTGCCGCGAGAGCAGAACCGCTGTGCCCAGCAGCAGGACAAGGGATCCACCAAGCTGGCCCTGAAGCGAGAAACGGGACGCGGGAGGCTCTTCCATCCAGAAACCCAGCAGCGCCAGTACAAAAAACAAGGCCGCCAGGCAGAAATTCTTCAGCCCGAGAAAGGGTAGATACAGACGGGGAAAGCGTAGCGTATCAAGGAAATAATCATAGTCCTGAGCAATAAAAGGTTCTCGCAGACTTTTGTATTTTGCATTACTGACGACCGTCAGCGTTATCAGAATGGCCGATACTGCAACGAGGGCGCACCATGGTCGTCCGAGAATCAGGATAAAGAGCGTATAGCAGAAGCACCACAGGCAGATATGCAGCAGCCATGCGCTGCCAGGACGAAAGAATCGGGGCCGGGGATGTAAAAAACGTTCTATGGCAACGGAAAGAATGAGTCCCATGAAGCCCGTTGTCCACACCTGCAGGAAGGCACTGTCAACGATCATAGCCGAACATCCTTGCTATGGGCATGGCCAGACAGGCGGGCAGGAGCGACAGTCCCCATATCCCGAGATTGAGCGGGAAAGGAAAGGAGATGCGTGCCCGGTCAAGCGCAAGGCCGCGCCGGATGCGCCGGGCGGCGCGTTCCGGCTGCCAGAGGAAGGGTTTGGGGCCCGGCATGGCCGCACACATGGGAGAGGACACATAGCCTGGCAGGATCACGCTGACACGGATGTGCTCAGAGCGCAGCCAGCCGCGCAGAGAAGTGCCGTAGGCTTTAAGACCTGCTTTGGTGGCGCAGTAGGTCGGCGTTGCAGGCAGACCGTAGTAGGCTGCAAGGGAACTCACGATGGCGAGCTGGCCGCCGCCTCTTTTACGCAAGGCGGGCAGCGCCCCATCCACCAGAGCCATGACGGAAAGCAGGTTGACTTCCACCAGACTCCTGACATCGGTAAAAGGTTCTCCTTTGCCGTGTGGGCCGATATTGGTGTTCAGCCCCGCATTGGCAATGATGAGATCCGGCGTGTGTTCCGCGCAGCAGGCAGATATCCAGCGGCGGAGCTCATCGGTTTTGCGCAGGTCAAGAGCATGTGTCTGGACATCGGCTCCTTTGGCCTGGCAGCGCACGGCAAGATCTTCCAGAACACCCTGTCGCCGTCCGAGCAGCACGAGCTGCATGCCTGGAGCCGCGTATTCCAGCGCCAGAGCGCTGCCCAGCGCCCCGGTCGCCCCTGTAATGAGCACACTCCCTGGCTGGAAGCGCTTTCTATGATCACTCCACGAAAAGAATAGCGTGAGGGAAAAACCGGAGGAGGCAAGGCCGCTGTAGAGGGATATCCAGTAATTCTCGTCCCATAGTCCTACACTGAAAGAGGCAAGCCCATAGCACAGAGAAAATGCTTCCAGCCAGACGAGCCGTCTGTTGATGGCAGGATGGCGTATCTTCTGGCGGCCACAGCCCTTGGGAGTCCGATGGAACGAGCCGTCGATCCCTGCGGCTACTTGGACGGCAGCACTGAAGTAATAAAGGGAAAGGGGAAAGTGCATGATGACATAGCCGAAGGCACTGCCGAGACGCCGGATAAAGGAAGCTCCTTGGCTGCCGTTGGCTGTATTGTACCAGGCCCAGATGATAGCTGCTCCCAGAAAGAGGGTACAGCAGACGTGGAAAAAAAGACCAGGCCGGAACAGCAGGCCCACAGGCAGGCAGAGCAGCAGGACGCAGAAAAAGGCGGCCAGGAGCAGGGAGGAGAACATGAGTGAGAGTGCGTACAGTCGTGCCAGAAGAGGCATGGAAGTCGCGAACATCTGCCGTACATGCCGCGCGGCATTCTGAATGAGTCCCCGTGCCCAGCGCTGGCGCTGCACACGAAAGGCTGCCATTGATTCGGGGAATTCGGCTTTGGAGGTCACATCGCGCAGCCAGACGTATTTCCAGTTTTCCAGTTGCGCTGCATAGCCCATATCCACATCTTCCGTAATGGTCGCCGTGCTGATACCGCCGATGGCCTCGATACAGCTCCGGCGCCAGACGCAGGACGTCCCGGTGAGCGATGCCATGAGGCCCTCCCGGGAGAGCCCCGAGGTCACGTCTTCCTTGTGTCCGGCCTCCATAGCCTGGAAACGCGTTAGAAAGGTGGCGTTTCTGTTGACATGTTCGATACCGGTCTGGAGGAAACCTACCCTGTCATCCGCAAAGCAGGGCATGACCTTGAGCAGGAAGTCAGCGGGAGGCAGGCAGTCCGCGTCAAAGATGGCGATGAAGTCGCCGCAGGCCAGGGTCAGACCGAACCTGAGATTGCCCGCTTTGTATCCAATGCGTTTTTCCCGCCGTGCGTGTCTGATGGGGACACCTTTGGCATGGTAGCGGGCGACGCGTTTTTCCGCCAGCTCATAGGTCTCGTCTGTGGAGTCGTCCAACAGCAGGATTTCCAGACGTTCCCGGGGATATTGCAGGGCGCAGGCGGCGTCAATGATCTTATGGACGATTCGTTTTTCGTTGTAGACAGGCAAAAGCACGCTGACCATAGGCCACTCTGCGATGTCTGAAGCAGAGGAGGAAGACATGGTGATAAAGTGCACTGCTTGATTCTTGTTGGCATTGCGTACGGAGCGAGCCTCAAGAAGCGTATAGAGAAGAAACAGGACTGCCATAATAGCGATGACTGCCTGCACGATCAAAAAAAACATGTCTGTACCTAAAAAATTTTAAAAGTTGACGGTATCTGCCAGCTGTTCAAGCCTGTGTTGCCAGGTATGAAGGCTGCGGACGTAGGCCGCACCGGCCGCTGCCCTCTCCTTGTCTTCAGGGGCAGGGCCTGCGGCCAGGCGGGTAAGCAGCTCCCGTGCCTGAGGGGCATCATGCACAATATGGCAAAAATCCCGAAAATAGCGTTCTACAACCGGACTGCTGTTGGTGACGAGGATACCACCGCAGGCAAGGATCTCCAGCAGGCGTCGCGAGTACATGGTTTCGGAATCCGTGATGGAATTGACGTTGAGCGAGATTGCGTAATGCTTGTATACCGCCCCTGTTTCCGTATAGGGCACTCGCGGATGCAGATGCAGGCCAGCATCGGCAGGAAAACGGAACTCAAGGAAGTGGGACAGCCTGTTGCTGTTCCTGTCATACACATGAAGGGGCATGGCGATGCGTTTACATGCCTCGAAGATCATGTCCAGGAACTGTCGTCTTCCGTTAAGGATATACCTGTAATAACTGCCAACGAAACAGGCCTCGTTCCTGACAAAGGAAAAGCCTGTGAAGTGGTGGAACGCCGGCTGGTAGGGCATAGACAGGACGCCGACCGTCGTATCGGGGGGAACTTCCTTCCGATAACGCGGCACACAGCTGCTGTCAGTCGTAAAGACATGCTGGAAATTATTACGCGCCACATCAATAAAGGCATCAAAAAAAGCACCGTCATCCTTGTTCCAAAATACCGTGGGAATCCCCAAATCCCGGGCATACCTGACCAGAGCGAAGATGGCACCTGGCCTGTACCAGTTGATATAGCGGGGCTGCTTGGCGAGCATGTAGCGCCATTCCCCTGCAACACCATGAAATGCAGACTCTACGAACACAAGGTCAGGACGCCAGTTGCGGAGGATATCCTTATAGTTCTGTGGCGTCATACAGCGGACACGGGTATCGACAGACAGGCTGACGGCCGTAAAAAAATCCGTCACAAGCGCGATCTTGAGGCGGCCGAAGGGACCTGGGCGAAGTGTGTCCTGCGGGACGACAGGATGGTGATAGACAAAATGTCCTATGGTACGGATCAACGCACCAAGCATATCTCTTCTCCGAGGATGTACGGGACGAAGTGTTTCCACTGGCGGCATGAGATGATGCGTTCCCTGCCCTTGCGGGCCATCGTGGCGCAGCGTTCGGGATTTTCAAGGGCGGTGGCCAGCACCTGTGCCAGATGGGCGGCGTCTCCCGGGCGGAAAAAACAGCCCGCATCTCCGGCTTCATCGTGGAAAAGAGGAAGATCCGGGACAATGACAGGTTTTTCCAGAGCCATGGCTTCAGCCAGCTTGAGGGGGGGGACGATTTTGCAAACTGTGAATGGCCTGCGCGGGATGCAGACCAGTGTACAGCGGGAAAGGCGGGCGCGGGCATCTTCCGGTGAAAGCCTGCCGTAAAAGCGCACGGCGTCATCAAGGCCAAGTTCCGTTGTCAAATGTTCCAGGGCTTCGTGGGCTTCCCCGTGTCCCGCGATCTCCAGACGCGTCGCCATGCCGGACTGCCGCAGCTGGCGCAGGGCATGGAGCAGGGTATCCAGCCCCTCATAGTTGATGAGTGAACCCGCATAACCGATGGTGAGCGGCTCTGCGGGCAGATGCGTGGGGCAAATGCGCCCGGCATCCACGCAGTTGGGCAACAGGTGCAGGCGGTCTTCGGGGATGCCCCAATGTTCCCGCGCATAGCGGCCGAGCTGGGTGGAAATGACAAAGACTCTGTCAGCATGGGATGCCACAAAGCCTTCCAGCGCCAGACCGAGCTTGAAGTTGTGCGACTGCGCGAAGGCTGGTTGCCGCGCGATGCGGGTTAGCTCCCACAGGCCGCGCATCTCGTACTGGAAGGGGATACCCAGACGCCGGGCGGCCAGGAGCGCGGGCAGGGCGTTGACATGGTTGGACGCGGCATGGATACAGGCCACACCCTCCTGCCGGGCGTAACGCTCCAGCACGGTGGCCGCCTGCGCTGCATAGATGGCGGTCAAGCGGTTATTGCGCGGAGTGCGGGCATGGACATAGCGCATGCCGTCCCGCAGAGTGTATTCCGCTTCGGGCAGGCAGAGGCTGTCGCGCCTGTCCCAGGGATAGCCCGTGCGGGTGATGACGCGCAGATCAGCGCCACTCTCTTTCAGGGCGCACAACAGTTCATGCGTACGCGAGGTATAGCCGCTGACATGATAGGGCAGACAGCTGGCCGCCACATACAGGATGCGTCCAGGCACCGGCGTCACAGGACGCCCGGGCTTTGCCCGGTGCAGCAGCAACTGGAGCAAACTCTTTGTCAGGCAGCTGTGCAGCTGTGAAAAGGGATTTTGCATGATATCAGGCCTTCTTGCTTGCCGGGAGTTCGGCTTTGTCCATGGACTCGGTATGCGTGAGGGCAATTTTGCCGCCCTGGATCAGGTCCAGCAGTTCCGCCGTAGTGATGACGTCATAGTCTTTTGTCAGGCACTTCAAAAAGCTGCGATAGCCTTCAATGCGTGCATCGTCCTTGTAGGTACCGTGACCGTTCTCGTCCCAGTACATCAGCGACCAAGAGTGCAGCAGAAAGACCATGAACGGCGTCCGGTGGCTGACGCTGCCCGGTAGAAACGATGCCCACCAGGGACGATAGCGGAAGAATTTCGACTGCGGATACTGGAGCCTTGCCCACCAGTTTTTTTGCAACCGGGGCAAGATGTATTTTTCCGACATGGGGATTTCTATCACCCCGTTTTCCCAGCGGAAGGGGATATTGGTCGGCAGACTGTGCAGACACTGCTGATTGTTGACCGCGCACATGGAGTTATTGAAGGACAGGGGAATGTTGTACTTTGCCAGGGCGCGGAGGGTCCCGGCGTTCCAGCGGAAAGAGCCGGCGCGGAACGCACGCAGGGGCCTGCCGAGGATGCCGGCAAGCATGCCGCCGAAATAGTCTATGACAAAATCATCCTTGTCATCCGCATACTGGTTCATGAAGCGCGGACGGTATTTGAAATGGAACTCCGGCCAAAAGTCTTTCGGCAGATACTCGGGATGCGCGTGCATCTCTACATCCTGGCCGTCATGGTCCAGCCAGCGTACTACTTCCTCAATTTCGTCACGCCGTGCGTACGCACCGCACATATCCACAAAAAAGACATGCTTGGCACCAAATTCATTGCCGATGCTACTTATTTCGCGCACACCGGCCGTACCATTGGCATGTTCGCCCCAGATCAGACGGCGCACATGATCCGTTTCTGCCCGATTGGGCAGAGCTTCGGTATCCACTGTCAGAACGACATATCTGTCTTTGCTCATATCGATCAGCTCGTTATTGCACTATATGTTAAGGTCGTACCGGTCCCGGATCATGGCAGCAGGCCGGATGTTTCGGCATGGATACTTCAAAAGAAAGGAGTAAGAGTGCCCGTTATGATGGGATAAGCTGCGCAAAGTCTTCCGCAGCGCACAACCCGGCCGACAGAGGGACGGCCACAGCCTCACGGTAGCGCCAGGCCAGATAGTGTTGTTTGCGTTCAGTGTAATCCGGGCCCGTACCGGAAATCTCCGGCAGATATTCCACCAGCCAGCCCAAACGGGAATAGAAGGCGAAATCCGCCAGCGCTGTCACCAGCACGGGCGCATATGCCAGGCGTGCGGCCAGCAGACGCTGCAAACCGCCGCAGGCCGCGCGGGAGGTGGTTTTGTCCGGCACATCCGACCAAATGAGCAGAATTTTGTTCCCGGATGCCGGTGCATGCTTGAGACCTGCCTGCCAGACCTGCTTTTGATAGCGGGCGCGGCTCAGACCCCAGACCCGCAAAAGACGTCCCAGTTTTTGGGAACAGCGTTTACTGAGTTCAGGCGCGGGCTTTTGCGGCAGCAGCTCATAGCGCACCAGCAGGGGCCATTCCGGGGCGGCTGCCCACTGCCGCAGGCGACGACGCAGTTCTTCTGTTTCGTGTAGCAGGGTCATGGTCTCCTCACTGCTGTGCCAGTTGCCAAATAGCTTCGGCGGCAAGATCGGCCCCGTTGAGAGCGAGGGCGCAGGAAACGTTATCTTTCTGTTCCGTACGCGCCAGCAGCTGTCGGACTGCTGTTTGGGCATCCAGCTCCGTCTCGCACGGGTTGACCACCACCGGCGCATGTGCCGCCAGCATGCGCGCCCGCGCCATCTGATCATCCGCCAGCAAGGTGTTGGGGACGATCAGGCTGGGGATCTGCGCCTGCGCCACCTCGCAGCAGGTATTGTAGCCCGCTGCCCCCACAAACACATCAAACGCCCGCAGATAGCGTGCCAACGGATAGGAGGACAGCGGCTGCACCGTGGCGGGCAGTTCCACATCCCGCACGGAAATGGGCGCGCAGGCCCAAACCGCAGTAAAGCCGGCATCCTGAACTTCCCGTACAAGGCGCAGGCCCGGCCCGCTCACGTCCTTGAGGTTGCCCGGCCCGAGGGAGAACAGGGCATACCGTCCTTCCGGCCGCAGCCCCAGCTGTTCCCGGGCTGCGGCCCGGGACAGGATGTCGTCATCATCCAGCAGCAGCACCGGAGGCACATGCAGCTGGCGTACCCCCTCCGGCGTGTGTTCCTCCCCGGGCGTGCTGCCCAGCTCGCCGGGCCGGATCAGCAGGTCAAAGAGGCTTTTGTCCACGGGGACGGTTTTTGCGTTTTTTTTCAGCAAGCCCCGATTGGACCAGACCAGCTTGAGCGGGCGTCCGTAGGCCCGGCAGGCCGCCAGAAAGCCCTGAAAGGGCCATGTGCCGTCAAAAACCACCACATCCGGCCGGGTGCGCTCCAGCATCATACCGAAGCGCACGGCCAGCTCGCAGTTCCAGTCGTAGGTGGTATTGGCAGACCAGAAGGGCGAGACAAAATAGTCCCCTGTAAAGCCCATCTCTTCCACCACTTCCATGGCTGACGACAGGGAGAAAAAGGTACACTCCGTCCTCTTCCGCAAACGGCGGGCATAGGCCAGACAGCGCGTCAGATGGCCCATACCCGAGCCGTTGACGGGGAAGAAGAGGGTAGAGAGAAGGTTACTCATGCTGCTTGCTAACGCAATAGGACAACCAAAAAAGCTGTGCCCATATCTCATTCACAGCAATTGATAGCTTTTTAATTTCATTCGGAATAGATTGATGTTTAATAAGCTTATCGACTATATAGAGTATGAACTGTAATATTATCTTGTTTTCTTGTGCGTCATGATTTCCAAATGCATGATATAACCATACAAATAAATTTTTATTTTTTTGTATGCCGTACTGTGGTTGCATAGCATATTTTTTCATCAATGGTATTAAATGGTTAATGACATGGACAGAATCTGTATCATTTTGTATAATTAAAGAATTTGATTTTGAATGTACTAGACGGTTTATCAAATTATTTCTGTCAAATTTATCATTTTCGTAAAGATTGATTCCAGTACATGTTATAAAAGCATTCGTGTATGAAAAATTTTTTATATCAATCTGCGGATTTATAGCAACTGCAAAAGTATTTTCCATATAAGTAGAAGCTTGAAGAGCTGCATATCCTCCCCCATTAGAACCATAAAATATGTTATGCGTAAAATTAAATTTTTTATTAATTATACGCACTATATTTGATATGTACTCATAGAGACAGTCATTGCTTGATCCATAGTACCAGCCTAAAGATAGATTTTTATATTTTCTTAACATTGGATCAGATATGTATAATACACTTCCGTCAAATGCCATATTCCAACTCCATCTTTTAAAAAGAGGTACGGAATCTTTAGCATTTTTGTATCCAGATAGTATAATATATAATTTATGATTATTTATAAAATTAAATAAACAATCAAATGTCCATGTATTAACATTTATATTAAATTTATGTGGAATATCTGCAGTATGCTGAAAATCTTCAAAAGAAAAAGATTTCGATTCTCCATCGAGAAGGTTTTTACGTATCTCTGTATTCCGTTGTTTTTTTATACTATCGCAAATTTCTTGATATTGATAAGACGGAATCTTTACGAATTTATCAAATATATGCATCAAATTTTCCTCTATGGCGTGAGTTAGCAAAAAGTAAATTGTTCGTGCAAACTGCTAATTCCAGCGCGTGTTTGGAAACTTATTTATCTATGATAAAGCGTTCCAGTAGCATGTGGAGATAACTCTTTGAATAGCAGATCACATGCCAGCGGATAGGTAGACAGCTGCTGTACCGTGGCGGGCAGTTCTACATCCCGCATGGAAATGGGCACGCAAGCCCAGAGCACGGCAAAACCGGCATCCTGGATTTCCCGTACAAGGCGCAGGATCGGCCCGCTCACATCCTTGAGGTTGCCCGGCCCGAGGGAGAACAGGGCGTAACGTCCTTCCGGCCGCAGCCCCAGCTGTCCACCGGGACGGTTTTGGCGTCTTTTTTCAGCAATCCCCGATTTGACCAGACCAGCTTGAGCGGCGTCCGTAGGCCCGGCAAGCCGCCAGAAAGCCCTGGAAGGGCCATGTGCCAAGACCACAACATCCGGCCGAGTGCGCTCCAGCATCATGCCGAAGAGTACGGCCAGCTCGCAGTTCCAGTCATAAGTGGTATTGGCAGACCAGAAAAGCGAAACAAAATAGTCCCCTTCAAAACCCATATCTTCCACTATTTCCATGGCTGCGACAGGGAGGAAAAGGCACATTCCGCCCTCTCCCGCAAACGGCGGGCATAGCCAGACAGCGCGGAGGAAGACAATGGACAATTTTGATGACTGGAGATATCGTAACTGATAACTAAGTGCTATGCATAGGCATCAAGCAATAAAACGTTACAGTCTCCAGTAGTCGATGCCCGCGGCACGCATGGCCTGCGGGTCGAAGAAGCCCTTTACGTCCATGAGCACGGCCTTGTCGCCGTCCTTGCAGCGGGCCTTGATGTCCTCGGGCGTCATGGCGGCGTAGGCCTTGTGGCTCACGGCCAGCAGCACGGCGTCCAGATCGCGCAGCTGGTCCAGATCCACCAGTTCCTGCCCGTATTCGCGCAGGGCCTCGGCCGGGTCGGCCTCGGCGTCATGCACCAGCGTCACCACGTTGTATTCCCTGAGCTCGCGGATCACGTCCACCACGCGGGTGTTGCGCAGGTCGGGCACGTTCTCCTTGAAGGTGAAGCCCAGAATGCCCACGCGCGCGCCGCTGACCACGTTGCCGTTCCTGATCAGGCGCTTGACCAGGCACTCGGCCACATATTTGCCCATGTTGTCGTTGGTGCGGCGGCCGGCCAGGATGACTTCGGGGTGGAAGCCCATCTCCTCGGCCTTGAAGGTCAGGTAGTAGGGGTCCACGCCGATGCAGTGGCCGCCCACCAGACCGGGACGGAAGGGCAGGAAATTCCACTTGGTGCCGGCGGCTTCCAGCACTTCGAGGGTGTCGATGCCCAGGCGCTCGAAGATGATGGCCAGCTCGTTCATGAGGGCGATGTTCAGGTCGCGCTGGGTGTTCTCGATGACCTTGGCGGCCTCGGCCACCTTGATGCTGGAGGCGCGGTGGATGCCCGCCCTGACCACGGAGCCGTAGACCTGGGCCAGCAGGTCGGCCGTGGCCTGGTCGGAGCCGGAGACGATCTTCTTGATGGTCTCCAGGGTGTGGACCTTGTCGCCGGGGTTGATGCGTTCCGGCGAGTAGCCCACGGTGAAGTCCGTGCCGCAGGTGAGGCCCGATTCCTGCTCCAGGATGGGCACGCAGATCTCTTCGGTGAGGCCGGGGTAGACCGTGGATTCATAGACCACCACGCAGCCCCTGGGCATGTGGCGGCCCACGGTGTGGCTGGCGCCCACCACGGGGGTGAGGTCGGGGGAGCGGTGCTCGTCGATGGGCGTGGGCACGGCCACGATGATCACGGCGGCCCGGGCCAGGTCGGCGGGGTCGCAGGTGTATTCGATCGTGGCGGCGGCCAGGGCCTCGTCGGTCACTTCGTTGGTGCGGTCGTGACCTTTGCGCAGTTCTTCGATGCGGCCGGCGTTGATGTCGAAACCGATCACGTTCATATGGCGGGAAAAGGCCACGGCCAGGGGCAGGCCCACATAGCCCAGACCTACGATTGCTATGAATTGCTTCTTATATATAAGTCCTTCAAAAATACTCATAATAGACGTCCCCAGAAAGTATTATATATTAATTTTTTGTGGATAGATCTGTGTATTAAAGATATGTAACGCATTAGCTACAGCTTTATCCATATCCCAATAGCGATATGCGCCGAGCCGTCCCCCTAGAATCAAACCAGGGATTTTATCTGCTTCTTCAGCATACTTAGAATATAAGCTCCTATTACGCTCATCATTGATAGGGTAATAGGCTTCATTTTGTACATGATAGCTAGCTGGATATTCTCGACAGATAATAGTTTTATTTAGATTAAATGAACTTGTCCGTTCTGGATGATAATGCTTAAATTCGTGAATTCTGGTATAAGGAACATCTAAATCTGCATAGTTGATAACAGATGTTCCTTGAAAGTCACGAAGGTTAATCCGCTCCCATTCAAAACGAAGCGAACGCCATTCTAGCATGCCATATTTATATTTAAATAGTTCATCAGGCATACCTGTATACATAATTATAGCATCGGAAGGAATCATACTTTGAATAGCAGTATAATCACAATTAAGTTTTACAGTAATGTTTGAATTTGATAACATTTTTTTAAACAATGTATGGTATCCATCTTTTGGCACTCCTTGCCATGTGTCACAAAAATACTCCATATTGTAGCAAGTATGAAAAGGCAGACGATTGATAATACTGGCAGGCAAATTCTTAGGGTCGCGTTCCCATTGTTTACGGGTATAGTTTTTAATAAATGCTTCATACAAAGGACGGCCGATAAGTGAGATAGCTTTTTCTTCTAGATTAGATGGCTGATCAACGCAGTCGCGTTGGATTTCAGCGGCAAGAAACGCTTCGGCTTCAGCTGGTGTAAAATTTTTCCCATAAAACTCATTGATAGTGAATAAGTTAATAGGCATGGAGAATATTTTACCATTGTGCCTGGTGAATACTTTATGGCGGTATGAAGTAAATTCACAGAAGCTAGAAAGATACTCCCATACCTCTGAGATGGAAGTATGGAAAATATGTGACCCATAATAATGACAATCGATACCAGTTTCTGCATCAAAAACAGAGTGGCAGTTTCCACCGATATGATTGCGCCTGTCAACAATAGTGACAGGCTCATTCATAACAGAAGCAATACGTTCTGCCATGACGGCTCCCCAAATACCTGCGCCAATGATAAAATATTTCATTATTTCCCCTGTGTGCTTCAAGTATTCTAAATTCGATTTGATGAGTTAGAGCATCTCCAGCATATAACTTGCTAAACTAGCTTTCTCCAGCTAATGAGATCATCCTTCTGTGAAAATAGTTTATATTCCCTCGAGTACACACATTAGTTAAAAGCGCAAAATCAACTGAGGAATAGAATTGTTTTACTCTTTGCTTAGTTTTTCTGTCGCTAGATTTGTTTTTTATGCGTTCAAAATAATCATTACATACCCGCCTCACTGTTTGGGCATGTAATTTATCGAGATTATTTTCTTTTGAGAATTCGAGTACATCAATGAGCCCCAATAAAAGATCTTGGATTTGCACAGTAGTCATTCCTTTTTTTTCAAATCTATAAGCATATACATCATAATCAATATATGTAATATCTCGTGCTGCAAATAAGGCGCGAACCAAGAATGGGGGATCTTGATAGCGTTTATAATCAGGAAATTTTATACTATATCTGTATAAAAGCTTACTTTTATATAAATATGTAGTATAGCCATAATCGCACTGTACCTCAGAATATTCTACCGTCTCATTTTTTCTCTTTAGTGGTGACGGCTTCAGCTTCCCATCTTGGAATTCAACCATATTTCCAGCAACTACATCTAGGTTATTTGCTTTTGCAGCATGATATAGCTTTTCTAGTGAATTAACATTGGGATAGAAGTCATCAGCATCCATAAAAGCAATGTATTCCCCAGTGCAATAATCAAGTCCTAAATTTCTAGCACTTCCTGATCCTCCATTCATCTTATCGAGAATAGATATTCTACAGTCTTGTGAGGCATATTGATCTAAGAGTGTCGATGACATGTCCGTTGAACCATCATTGACGCAGATAACTTCTATTTCTTCTAAAGATTGCTTAAGTATGCTATCTAAGCAAGCAGGAAGGTATTTTTCGTTATTATAAATGGGAATGATAATAGATATTTTTATATCTTTAGTAAAGCCATGCTTCTTTCTGATATAGTGTATCTTGTTATGCCCAACTATTTCTATAAGCCGCTCTAATTCATGTTTTTTTAGCATCTTAGGGTCAAGCTCATTTTGGACTAGTGCCTTTCCCATTTCTTTTGAAAAAAATTTTTTATACATATCCTTGTGGCTATCCGCAATTCGTTTTAATGTAAATGAAAATGATAAAAATTTTCTCAAAGTATAATGACATCTAAAATGTTGAAAAATCTCTTCATTTTTTTCTAGAAATTTTCTTATGAATTCGTATTCATCGGCTGTACAAAATATTTTTTCTTTACTATTAACTGATGAAAGAGGATTATCTTCCCTATGCATATAGAATGACTCTTTTATAAAGTATATTTTTTTTGCTAAGCAAAATGTTTGAAAGTGAAAACCATTATCCTGAAACGCGCTTCCAGGGGTTTCATTGAAGCGAATAGAATTTGCTTCGATAAAACTTCGATTAAAGATACAAGTCTGGTTTGTGATAATTGCCCTAAATATTTTATAATTATCTTTTGGAGTTATACATTTATAATAGTCTTGCTCATCTTCGAGGGAGGTAACAATCCTGAATTTTCTTTTTTTGTCTATGTCCGAAAATTCGGTTAGTGTTGATTTGACTATGTCACATCCAACGTTAACAATTGTATTGTATAGAAACTCGTATGTATTTGGCAGTACGTAATCATCACTTTCGACGATACCAACATAACTACCAGTGGCATTATCAAGGCCAACATTCATAGTATGGCCATAGCCTGTATTTTTTTTATTGATTAATTTTATCCTGGCATCGTTTTTTGCATACTCATTAAGAATTTCGACAGCTTTAGGGTCAGTAGAACCATCATTAAGTATTATTATTTCGATTTCTTTTAGTGTTTGCGATATAACACTATTGATACATTCATGGAGATATTGTGTGTTATTATAAACTGGAATGAGAATAGATACTTTGGGTTGATTATAAAATGCATGTGGATATGGGCTTTCACATGACATAGTATCTTTTAATTTTTTTTTGCACATGATAATATTGGCAACAAAATTGTTGCCTCCAAGCTGTTCTGCAAGTTCTTCATATAAGTTAAGTGCTTGCTCATATTTTTTTTCCGAAAAATAGTAGTAGGCCAATTTTATTTTTGAATCACTGCTATTCTCATTTGATGAACAAGGCTTATCTGAATCAATATTAATAGTATCTTTAAATGAATATGTGGCTGACGTTTTTGAAAATGTCATATTAATTCTCTCCGATTTTCTAAATAATCTCTGATATAGAGTATTTTACACTCTGTTATCATTATGATATTCATTCGAATTTGATATGGTCTTCCCACTAAGTAGGATAACTCTCATCCTCACTACCTCTCTTAGATAGTTAACATCAACTCCAATTGGTGGATTTATAAGTACATGACAATTTAGTACTTGTAATTTCTCAAGAATCTGCACTATCGGGCTATTCCGTAGGTCATCTGTCTCTGGTTTATAGCCAAGTCCACCGATAATTCCTACAGTCACATCCTTGATGCTCTTTTCCGGGTGTTCTTTCAGGTAGTCATCAATAGCCTGCTTGATTTTTTTCACTACCCACAGTGCTTTACTGTCATTGACCTCGCGAGCTGTACGAATGAGCTTTGCCAGCTCCGGTGCACTGTCCACAATGAACCACGGATCCACCGGGATGCAGTGTCCCCCCACGCCGCAGCCCGGTTGCAGGATGTTGACGCGGGGGTGATGGTTGGCAAGGCGAATCAGCTCCTCCACGTCAATGTCCAGTTTGTCGCAGATCATGGAAAGCTCGTTGGCATAGGCGATATTCACATCCCGAAAGCTGTTTTCCGCCAGTTTGCAGAGTTCGGCGGTGCGCACGCTGGTGATGTGGATTTCCCCCTCCACAAAAAGGCGGTAAAGGGCGGCGGCCATATCCGAAGCCGTGCGCGTCAGGCCCCCTACGATGCGGTCATTGTGGACAAGTTCTTCCAGCATCTTGCCGGGCAGGATACGCTCCGGGCAGTAGGCTATCTGCACGTCCGCCTCGTCGCCCGCCTGCTGCGGGAAGGAAAGATCGGGCCGGGCTTCGGCCAGCCATTGGGCCATCTGCTCCGTGGTGCCCACCGGTGAGGTGGATTCCAGGATGATCAGGTTGCCGGTACGCAGGACAGGGGCCAGGGAAAGAGCCGCACTACGCACATAGCTGATATCCGGCTTATGATCTTCCGTGATGGGCGTGGGCACGGCGATAATAAAAGCATCCGCCGCTTCCGGCTTTGTCACGGCCCGCAAGGCGTTGCCGGAGACCTGGGCAAGCAGTTCGGCCAGGCCCGGTTCCAGCGTCTTCACGTTGCCGTTTGTGATCGACTCGACCACATCCTTGTTCACATCCACGCCAACGACATTGCCCATACGGGACGCCAGTACTGCTGCTGTGGGCAGGCCGATATAACCAAGGCCGATAAGAGAAATCGTAGAAAAATGCATGATCAGTGTACCGTTTTTAAAATGCGGGTTATGCGTTGAGCGGCCTTGCCGTCACCGTAGGGGCTTTGCACGGCACCCATGCGGCTGCAGGTCGCAGGGTCGTCCAGCAGCCGGTTGACCTCGTACAGGATATGCTCTCTGTCCGGGCCTACCAGCAAAGCTGTGCCGGCCGCGACGGCTTCAGGGCGTTCCGTGCTGGTTCGTGTGACAAGCACCGGCTTGCCCAGGGCCGGGGCTTCTTCCTGTATACCGCCAGAGTCGGTCAGCACCAGCGCGCAGTGCATGAGCAGATAGACAAAGGCCGGGTAATCCAGCGGCTCCAGCAGAAAGACGTGGGAAAGGTGCGCCAGCAGCCGCCGTACCGGCTCCTGCACATGGGGATTGCAGTGTACAGGGTACACGATCTGCACGTCATCACGACGCGCTACGGCCGCGATGGCCTGGCAGATGGACTCGATGCCGTTACCGAAATTTTCCCGGCGGTGCCCGGTGACCAGCACCAGAGCTTTGTCTCTATCCAGGAAAGAAAAGCGCTTTTCCATCTGCGTACGCAGCGTATCATTTTGGCACAGGCGTTGTTTCATGGACAAAAGCGCATCGATCACCGTATTGCCCGTCACATGGATGCTCTCCGGCCTGATGCCTTCATACAGCAGGTTGTCGCGCGCCTGTGGCGTAGGGGCAAAATGCACATCCGCCAGCGCTCCTGTGAGGCGACGGTTCATTTCCTCCGGCCAGGGGGCGTACTTGTCCCCTGTACGCAGCCCCGCTTCCACATGGCCTATGGGCAGGCGTGCGTAGTAGGCGGCCAAAGCCGTGCCCAGGGTAGTGGTGGTATCCCCGTGCACCAGCACCATATCCGGCCGCCAGCGGGCAAAGACGCCGGCCATGCCGTGCAGTACGTTTTCCGTCAGCGCCTCAAGGCTCTGGTCAGGCCGCATCAGATCAAGGTCAAAATCCGGCCGGATGGCGAACATATCCAGTACCTGATCCAGCATCTGTCTGTGCTGGGCGGTGACGCAGACTTTGGCGTCAAAATAGGGATCGTGGGCAAGCGCGTGGACCACGGGAGCCATTTTGATGGCTTCGGGACGGGTACCGAATACGCTCAGGATCTTCATTGCCTTTTCTCGCAGATAGTTGGGTCGCGCTACTTGCTGGCCGACGCCCCCATGACGACACGCACCACCTGAGACAGGACGGGCTTGTCAGACTCGAAACGCGTGAGCAGGGTTTGCAGCATGTGTGCTGTCTGCACGGCAAGGGCGTCGGATTCTTTTTTCTGCGCTTCCATCTGGCGTTGCAGGGCGGCCTGTGCTTCACGCGCCCGTGCCGCCTCTTGCCGCGCCTGATCCGCCGCTTTTTTCAACTCGGGCAACTGGCTGTTGAGACGTGCCAGTTCCTGCTTGTGTTCCTCACGCTGTTTGCTAAGCTGGGCGGCGAGAGCTTCCTGCTGTTTTTTGCTCTCCTCGGCAGCCTGTTTGAGCTTTGCCATAGCCGCCTGCAGTTGCCCGGCCTCACTCTGCGAGGCTTTCATCATTTTCTGGGCCTGCTGGGCGCGCTCCCGCTTTGCTTCCTGCCGAAGGCGCGCAGCCTGTCGCTCTTCCGAATCACTCATGCTGATATCGTCGGGCAGCATGTCCAGCAGGGCTTCGGCGTTGATGGCGTCATCAGCCTCATGCAGGCGGAAGGCCAGCCATTTGAGCCGATAGGGCCGCGGGTCCGTCTCCCAGGCCAGGCGCGCAAGATCGGCGGCCTGACGGGCATCGGTCAGCATTACCTGCCGGGCCAGTGCCGTATAGGCATTGGCCCGCATCACAGGGGAAAGAAAGACGGAGTCCAGCAGTTTTTCCACAGCTTCGCTACCACCGGCGGCATGGGCGTCCAGCACCTTCTGGAAGCTCTTGCCCCCCAGCGCGGCCGGGGGCACGGTCTGGTCCAGGGCCTTCCACATCTGGCGCAGCTTGAGCGGCAAAGCGATAAAAGCGCCGGCGGAACTGACCCCGTGGATGAGCGTCTCACCCAGACGGGCGGCAAGGCTGTTCGTGCTTTCCACTTGCAGGGCTGCTTGCTGCTGCATCACCAGGGCGCGCAGTTTCAGGTTTTCCGCTAGGGCTTCATTGGCCTGGGGCGGGATGACCGCAACGGAACCATCATCGCTCGCACCGCTGCCTTTGCGCTGCTCGCACTCCTTGAGTTTGTGGTAGTATTTTTCCAGCTCTTCCTGGACCACATGCAGCTGCTCGAACAAAAGCTCGTTTTCTTCCGTCAGTTCCTTGATGCGGGCATCCTTGGCGTCAGCGCCTTGCGTTGTTTCCTGTACAGCCATGACCTTCCTCCTTTAGTCCACATGATCCAGAATGACGGCTTTCAAAAGATTCACGATACCGAGCACAAGCAGCGTAATGCACAGGGTCGCGACCACGCCATAAATGCGGCGCGGCTGCCAGGCGTATTCCGCCAGGACAGGAGCCTGCAATACAGAGACCTGTTTCAGGGCACGGGCGGCGTCCATCCTGCCTTTTTCCAGTGCCACGAGCGACGTCTTGTAAAGATCCTGCTTGAAATTCAGGTCCAGCTGTAACAACTGCTCCTCTTCCATGAGCGAGTTGAGCGGTCTGCCGCTCGTGGAGGCCAGCTTGGCCTGCTCCTGCATGATCTGCCGTTCCACGGCGGCAAGGGATTGTTGCAGGGATTTCCGAGTCGGATGGTTGCGATCCAGATTGCGGGGCAGGGAAGCCAGCTGGGTCTGCAGCTCGGTACGTTGTCCTTCCAGTTTGCCGATGATGGTATGGATGCTCTCCACGGTGGCCTTGGGGGAAACAAGGCCCTTCTGATTCTGGAAATCCAGCAAGGCCTTGCTGGCCTGCAACACCTGGGCGTGCGCCATCGCTACCTGTTTTTCCAGGAACTCCACTTGCGTCCTGGCCAGGGCGTGGCTCATCTCATTCATGAAGCGCTCACCCTCGTTGACCAGCATGTCGGCAATGGCCTTGGCCGTCCCGGCATCATAGGCCTGGGCGCTGATGCGCAGGACTCCCGCATAGTCATCGTATTCTACGGAAACGCGCGAGAGGTAGTGCCGATGGAACCATTCGATGGCGGCGTCCTTGAACCAGAGGCGTGAGGCAAAGTCCCAGCGCGAGTCGCTGTAGTGGGAGCGCAGGTCCAGGGCCGCATCCAGTTTGTTGAGCATGTCGACAGAGAGCAGATGTTCACGCAGCAGCAGCTGGTCCGAACTGTTGGTCTTGCCGATACTGCCCAGCATGGTCGCCAGGTCAAAACTGGGGGCGGAAATCTGTTCCGTATTCTGGACGATGACGATACCTTCCGACACATAGCGGTCAGAAGAAAACAGCCAGTAGCAGATGGTCAGCGCGCTCAAAAGCAGGATGATACGCGCTATCCAGCGAAAGAGTTTTTGCACGCGCAGAGTGGCTTGCCCTTCCTGTGCAGCGGCATCCGGGAGAGAAATCAGGTCGGTACCACCAGTCATAATCAATAGCTCTCCTTATAGGCGAGGAGGGCATCCTCCAGTTTGTCGAACCAGGTGGCCTTGCCGTCCTTGAGCAGGATGCCGGATTCGCAGAAGGCTCTCAGGGTAGCGTCATTATGAGCCACCATGATAATGCTGGCCTTGTGCGCCAGGTTTTGAAAGGCCTGCTGGGCTTTTTTGCGGAAGGCCGCATCACCGGCGGCCGTGACTTCGTCAGAGATGTACACATCGAAGTCAAAAGCCAGGGAAAGCGCGAACTGCAAGCGGGACCGCATGCCGGAGGAATAGGTCTGTATGGGCTCGTCAAATGCCTTGCCCAGTTCGGCGAATTCCTCGATACGCGCGATGCGTTCTGGCAGTTCGTTCTGGAAGCCGTGGATGCGGCAGACGAATTTGGCGTTCTGGCGGCCGGTGAGCGTGCCCTCCAGACCACCGTTGGCCATGGGCCAGGAAACACGACAGTAACGGCGCACCCGCCCCCGGGTAGGGTAGTCGGCTCCGCCGATGATGCGCAGCAACGTCGATTTGCCAGCGCCGTTGACGCCCACCAATCCGACACTGCGCCCTGTGGGGATGACCATATTCACCCCGCGCAATACCCAGTCGCCCACGCCACGTCGCGTGGTATAGCGTTTGTGTACGTTCTCTATTGTGATCATTGCGTCACCAGCCGTGTCTCAAGTGCGCGATACAGCGTCAGCCCCAGAGCGATGCTGATCAGGACCCAGCCGTACAGATAGCCGAAGCTGACATCCAGCGTGTGGTAGTTTTTGAAAAAGCCAAGCCGTACCATCTCCAGCCCATGCACCAGCGGATTCCAGAGTAGCCAGTCACGATAGGGCATCGGTATAAAGGATACAGGGACAATGACGCCGGAAATGAGGTACAGGGGCATCATCAATATCTGGAAAATATGCCCGGAATCCGGGACCAGGCGCATGCATACCGAGGTCACCAGTCCGTAGCCCAGGCCGAACAACCACAGACCGGCCAGAGCCAGCAGAGCGGTAAGCGGATCGTCCGGCAGGACATCAAGCCCCATCAGGGCCGCCGCCCCGAGGATGAACAGGGAGATAAAAAACATGGAAAAGGCTTCCACACTGGCCCGCATCAGAGCGACATCAAAAGGACGCACCTGCCGGAAGGCGAAAAAAGCCTTGTTGCAGTCCAGGGCATGCAGGGTCTGCACGGCAGTGCGGCGGAACAGAAAGAACGACAGCATGCCCAGGATGATCCACATGGAAACGTCGATGCCTCCCATGCTGTTCCTGCGCATCATCCCCCAGACAGCACTCATGAAGCCGATGTGCATGGCCGGTTCTATGATAAGCCAGCTCCAGGCCGCACGGCTGCCGAAAAAGCGGTCCAGGGCTTCACGCAAAAAGAGCGCCTGCCAGACCGTGACGGTATTGGTGAAAGGGCCGTTCATCCTATTCCGCAACCTGTAGCTGGTAACGTCCCAGATTGAGGGTCGGCGTCAGCACCATGCCCACCATGCGCAGGAATTTCTCGATCTCTGCGGAAGGCATGTTGGCGACATAGAGCACGTCCTTGTCCTGCATGGGGAAGTTTTGTGTGACGAAAAACGCTCCGGGATCGTTGAAATTGACCTGATAAACGACCGGGATTTTTCCGTTGACGGCGGGCGTGCCCTCCACCAGGGATGCGTCTTCAAAACGGAAAATGAAGACCCCGCCGGGATCGGCACGATTGTCATTGAGGCCACCGGACCTGGCCAGGGCTTGGGCCAGGGAGATGCCCCGGGCCTCAAAGGGGACCTCCTGGTTGCGTCCTGTGGCCCCCAGCACGGAAATGGTCCAGGGCTGATACAGAGCCGTGAGGACGTCACCCGGTTGCAGGGGGATGTTCTGTTTGGGCTCGTGGACGATGGTATCCAGAGGCATGGTGGCCGAGACTCCCGCACGCGTCAGCTGCAAGGAGACCTTGGTGACAGGCTGGGTCACGCCGCCTACACTGGCCAGAGCATCCAGCAGGCGTTCTCCCTTGGGGGTCAGGGGCATGTTGGCACTCTTAGCCACATCGCCGATAATGGCCACCTGGGATGTGGGGCTGCCGGACACGCGTACCATGATTTGCGGGTTGTTTGCCTTGCCTTGCAGACGGCTTGTGATCTCTTTTTCCACGGCCCGTACGGAACGGCCGGCGACCTTGATGCGTCCGGCAAAAGGAATGTTCACTGTACCGTCGTCCATGACCATCTGGGGCGGCAGAGCCTCGGCACTGGTGCTCAGCGTGCCTGTCTGGGAAGCTGTCAGGGCATTGCTGCCAAACAAAATACTGGGCGGCGTTTCCCACACGCTGATGACGATGGTATCACCGGGGCCGATGAGATATTCCCGGGGCTTGGCATCACCAAAGACATCCGAAAAGGCTTTGGAATTTTTTTCGGCGCTCAGTTTGCGCACGAGCATGTCATCGACTTGCTTTATCTGGATCCCTTCCAGACTTCTGGAGGACGACGCATGCTGTACCTGTATACGGCTGGCACCGGAGTTGGGCATGATCGCACAACCACTGAGCACCATGGCCAGCAGGCAGCAAATCAGTCCGGAGATCATGGGATATTTGGAGGACATCAGAGAGTTCCTTTTAGTGGACCATACGCACCAACAAGCGGCAGACCTGTTCGATGTCGCACGCACTGTGCAGGGCAGACACGAAAAAGCGCAAGCGTGCCGCTTTTTCCTCTACCGCAGGATGGATGATGGGCTGTACATTGATGCCCTCTGCAAAAAGCTGATTGGACAGAGTGATGGCCTTGCGAGAGCTGCCCAGGATGATGGGGATGACGGCATAACCTTGAGCATTGCCTATGTTGAGGCCGGCTTTACGGGCCAGATCCAGAAAAAGCGCGCCGCGTTCCCCTAAGCGGCGAACACGTTCAGGTTCCCGCAGCATGATCCGCAGGGCTGCCAGGGAGGCAGCCGCCAGTGGCGGGGCGATGCCGACGCTGTAGACAAAACCGGGCGCGGAACTTTTCAGGATATCGACCACGTCCCGGGAGGCGGCAATATAGCCGCCGCAGCCCGCAAGGGTCTTGCTCAACGTGCCCATCCAGATGTCCACATCGTTGCCGGAAAGTCTGTGATATTCCGCGCTGCCGCGTCCCGTCGGACCGAGAACGCCTAGCGCATGGGCCTCGTCCACCATGAGCAAAGCCCCATAGCGCTGCTTGATGTCCACAAGCACGGGCAGGTCGGGCAAATCTCCATCCATGCTATACAGGCCTTCAGCCACAATCAGGACCCGCCTGTACTGGCTGCGCAAGGAGGCAAGGAGCGCTTCGAGCGCCTTCAGGTCGTTATGGGGGAAGGAGCGGCGGGTGGCGCCGGACAGTTTGATCCCCTCCAGCACACTGTTATGAATCAGGCTGTCATGCAGGATGAGGTCCCCAGGTTCAAACAGCGTGCCGATAGTATTGACATTGGTAGCGTGACCACTGACAAAAACGACGCAATCGTCCACGCCGTAGATGGCGGCAAGCTCCTTTTCCAGTTCCCGTTGTATGGGGCGTTCGCCTGCGACTAGGCGACTGGCACCTACGGATGTGCCATAGCGCTCAATGGCTGCCGCGGCGGCCGCGTTCACTTCTGGATGACCGTTGAGGCCCAGATAGTTGTAGTGGGAAAAGTTCAGGTATTCTTTACCCTCGATGCTGGTCACAGAGCCTCCGCGGCCTTCGTGTACCTTGAAGAAAGGATTGCCGATGCCGAAGCGCTGCGCAGCCGCAGTGAGCATGCGCAACTCCACCAGGGCGGGATGATTGGCAAAACTGGTCAGGGCCGGATCCACCGGTGGGCATGCATCGCCATGAGGGCGCTGCAGGGGAGAGTCCCCGCAGTTGTGGTGCTCTTTGCGTTGCAGGATGCTGCTGATGAGTTTGAGGGAAGAGCTCATGACTTGTGCTGCTCCCCGGAAGGCGCATCGTTCAGGATGCTGGCGGCTTCACTTTCACTGAGATCGACGGCATGTCGGCGCGCCAGATCAGCGAGCAGGGCATCTTCGCTGATGTTCTCTTCGACACTTCCTGTCAGACGGGCAACGATGCGTTCGGCTATCTGTTCCACCGTGGGAGAGTCCTGAAGCATCATGGTAGGCAAGCGCACTCCGGTACGCTGTTCAAGACCGACGGCAAGTTCAACTGCCATGAGCGAATCCAGTCCCAAGGACTGCATCCCGCGATCCGTGGCGACCTGCTCTGCGGCAAGACCCAGTACCTGCGCGACCTCATCGATAATGAGACTGCGGACGATATCCAGCACTTCCGCGGGGGATTTTCCAGCCAGGAGCTGCTGGATATTGCCCGGAGTTTCCTGAAAGTCTGCCCGGCTCTCGCCATGGCCTACAAAGGCAAAACGGGGGCTTCTCCCCGGGAACATGCGCATGACTGTTGGCCAGTCCACATTGGCCAGGATATGCAGCCCCTGCTCGTTCAGGACGGCATCCAGCTCGCGCATGGCTTCGGAGGTCGTCAGCGGAGCCTTCCCAATGTGTTGCGTCAGGCTTTTTTTCACGTCCTCATGTCGTGTGAGATACCCCACATCGCCTACAGGGCCCCAGGCGAGACAGAGTGCGGGCAGCCCCATGGCAAGGCGCAGGCGTGTCAAACCCTCAAGCCCGGCATTGGCAGCAACATAGTTCGCCTGGCCAGGGTTCCCCAGCGTCACGCTGATGGAAGAATACAGGATGAAATGCGTCAGGGGTATGTCGCATGTGGCTTCATGCAGGTTCCAGGCACCGCGCAATTTGGGACCGACAACCTTCGCCAAGCTTTCCTTATCCATGTTTGCCAGCAGCTTGTCGTCAAACACCGCAGCTGCGTGAATGATCCCGCCCAGAGGGGGCATGATTGCCGTCACTTGCTCTATCAGGGCACGTACTGCGGAAAGGTCCGTCACGTCGCAGGCTTCCGCCAGCACCGTGACTCCCTGCGCGCGGAATTCCTGCAGGATCGTTTCGGCTCCTGGTGTAGTACTGCCGCGGCGGCTCACCAGTACCAGATTTTTTATGCCGTGTTGCGCCAAGTGACGCGCTGTCGCCAGGCCAAAGCCGCCAAGGCCGCCCGTCACCAGCCAGGTACGGCTGGTATCCAACGCCACTGCGCCGGTTGATTGGGCATGGAGCGAAGGCAGATCTTCCAGATTGACGACGATCTTGCCGATATGCTGGGCTTGTTGCATGGCGCGGAAAGCGGCGACCGCCTGATCCGCCGGGAACGATCGGCAAGGCAGCGGAACCAAATTCCCCGCATGCAGCAGGCGCATGACCTCCTGGAAAAGCTGTGCTGCGATCCTGGGCTGCGCTGTGAGCAGCTGGTCAACATCGATAGCGAAATAACTGATATTTTCCTTGAACGGCCGCAGACCGATTCCGGTATTCTCCACAAAATCCCGTTTCCCCAGCTCCAGGAAACGACCGAAGGGCTTGAGCAGGCCGATACTCCTGCGCATGGCCTCACCGGCCAGCGAATTGAGTACGACATCTACGCCCCTGCCGTCAGTAGCGGTCCGTACGTCTTCGGCAAAGGAAAGGCTGCGGGAGTCGAAAATATGGTCCACGTCCATGAGCCGCAGGAAATCACGTTTTTCATCGCTGCCTGCTGTGGCGAAAATCGTCGCGCCCAAAAAGCGCGCAATCTGGATGGCCGCTATGCCTACGCCTCCGGCCGCGCCATGAATGAGGATGCTTTCACCGGGCTGGAGCCGCGCCAGATGCTTGAGCGCGTACCAGGCGGTAAAGAAGACCGTCGGAATGGTAGCAGCCGTTTCGAATGACCAGTCCGCGGGGACAGCTGTCACGGCATGTGCAGGAGTGGTCACATGGCTTGCAAAACAGTTGGAGGCAAAACCTGTCACTCGATCGCCGATACGCAGGTCGTCGACGTTTTTACCCACCCGGGTAATGACACCGGCAAATTCAAGACCGAGATAAGGACCGGCAAAACCGTTTTCCACAGCATCATCGGTCAGCAGGCCCATGGTGAGCATGACGTCACGGAAGTTGAGCCCCACTGCCATGACGCGAGCTTCGACCTGACCGGCAGCGAGGGTATGAGCCGCATCCGTCTGCCAGCACAGATTGTTCAGCCTGCCCGGTACGGTAAAATCCAGACGGCAGCGCTGTGCCGCTGCGGCGGGGCCGCTATGATGATCCCCGCTGTTGACCCTGAGCACATAACGGGCCTTGGGAGTCAGCAACACTTCGTCATCTTCTCCGGCAGCAAGGAACTCCATCTCAAGGCGCTCGCTGATATCAGGACAGCGATCTGCTTCAGGGATATCCACAAGCGTGCAGTGCAGCCCCCCGTATTCCTGCATGATGACGCGCCCCAGGCCGGCAACGGCACACTGGGCAGGATTCGAAGGATGGCCGTCCGGCAGTCGGGTGGCCAGTGAGCCGCCGCGGGTGATGATCCACAACCTGGGCGGACACGTTTCGCTGGTCATACAGGCGCTGGCACAGCGCCGTAGATGATCGAGGATATCTGTCACCGTGTGTGTGGTCGCGTCATGGCCGAGCATGAAGACAACGTGGTCTGTCTGTGCCGGGATATCAATGTCCGCGTCCGCATCACAGACGCAGGCGACCTGCTGGCCGTGCGCCGCAAGACGCTGACACAGCTCTGTAGCCAGAGCGGTCGATGCGGCGTCCGTCACAAAAGTCCACGATGCAGGGGAATATCCATGTGCATCCACCGTGACCATGTCTGCAAGAGTGGATGCAAGGAGCAGGAAGGCTCCCTCATCCAGAGTATCCGCTGCGGGCTCCCGGAAGACACGACAGCAGGCGACGCCGTGGTCTTCCAGGATAGCTTTCCAGGACTCCGGCCCCGCCAATGAGGAGATCGGCTGGCCGTCGCTCCTGCCGGTATGCCACCAGGACGGATCCAGACCTGCCACTAGATCCGTGCTCCAGTCAGGGTATCGTTCCGCCACCAGCAACAGGCCGCCGGGAGCCAGCAGATCACGTACCCGCTGCAGTATGGCATCGTAGTCAGGGAAGCTATGAAGGGTATGCCGGAACAGGACGACATCAAAGCTGTTCGCCGCAAAATCCCATTGTGCACTGTCGGCCGCAACAATTCTGACCGCAGGGTGCTGTCCATAGTGCCCTTTGGCCTGCGTCAGTGCGTCTGCGTCCGCGATAGCCAGCGTACAGGTAAAATGATCCTTCGGCCGCAGCGAATCCAGGATATCCACCAGCAGACCGGGAGCCATATTCACTTCAAGGATACGCAGTATCCTGTGCTCAGGCCAGTGCTGTGCCAGATGCCGGATGATAGCCGTGATTGCCATGTCGATGCCTTGGAGCGCGGGATCTTGATGGCGACTCTCCCGGGTGACTGCGGCATTGCGTATCTGCTCCAGCAGTGAGCGTCCATCCAGGTCGCCGCGAAGCACGTCGTCCAGATGACGGCATACTCGCCCTAGCGGCAGGAGGGCCGGCAGACATTGCGGCGCGAGACGGAAGGCCTCAGACCACAACTCCCGGAACGAAGGCAGGCCGGGCTCGGAAGTCGGAGGGCAGGCCTCACTCCCGTCAGTCTGGGGGCAGAGTCCTTCATGGACGAGCAGTCCATGCAGCCAGCGTGCGTACGAACTTTGGCGGTACCAGTCATCCGGTAGATTTTTCAGGGCCTGTGCCGCGGCCGAGAGCACCATGGCTTCCATAAGCGGCAGAATCTGCATGAACCAGATTTCACGCTGCGAGGCGGAAGAGGACACGGCTTCTGCGGCGACGGCACCAAGCTCGTCAAGGGCCGGTACGGGGGCGGGAACAACGTCGGACTGCGGGGCGAGCCAGGGGATAACGGTCCAAGCATCCACATGTTCCTGACCTGCCCGGACCAAGGGGACAGCACGAAAACGACAGTGATGCGCCTGGGCGACAAGCTGTGCCTTATCGTCCAGCAGCAGGAAATCCGCTGACAGAGAACGACGGCCGCAGCGGCGTGCGCGGCCGAAAATCCGGCAGACAGGTCTGGAGGCATAGAGTGTGATTCGACCTGTGCCTATGGGGAGAAAGGCGAGGGGCGCATCAGTATATTGTGCGGCGTAGACTCCTGCCAGCGAATGGAAGCAGGCATCTAGTACGGCCGGAGGCAGGAGGTACTGTTCGTTCTCCGGCAAAGGAATAAGGCTGGCCTCAAAACTGTTTTCCGTCATGCGCAAATGATCCACGACGCGGAAACCCGGGCCATAGTTCAGGCCCAGCTTTGCGGTCAGGGCGTACAGCTCCTGTCCTGCCATGGTTCGTGCGGCGGGAGGCAGCTGGTCCATATCGGCAGGCTGTGTGCTTCCCGGTATCGCAATGGCCCGCGCCCGTGCATGTTCTGTCCATTCCCCGCTGCTCAGGCGGGGACGGCTGCTGATGCGGATACAGCCATCTTCGGGATTCAGGCTGCAGCGCACGCACTGTGCATGACCGTTCTCGAAAACAAGGGGCGTCGTGATATCAAGAAATTCAAGGCTGACCTGTTCCTTTCCCAGTCCCAAACGTGCCGCCGCCAGGGCGATTTCCACATATCCGGCTCCAGGGAAAACAACGGTCCCACCGACATTGTGATCTGCCAGCCAGGTATCCTTGGCAGGATCAAGGATATTCTCCCAGGAAGGACTCGCGGCGTCCAGGGACCAGCCCAGCAGGGGATGCTGACGCTTCTGGACCGACCGGCATTCGCTGGTATGGGTATACCAGCAGCGCTGTTTTTGCCAGGGGTAGTGCGGCAGGCGAATCCGTTTTGTAACGTGGGGGAAGAGGGAGCGCAAATCGGTCTGCCCACCCAAAAGATGGAGACGGGCAGCCAGATGCACCAGGCGGGACCTGTGGTCGTCCTCGCGGGACAGACTGGAGAGTATACGCCCTTTAACGCCGACAGCCGTCAGATTCTCCCGGATGTAACGCTGCAGGATGGCATGGGGGCCGATTTCGACGAAAATACGGAATCCAAGCCGGCCCAGCTCCTGGACGGCGGCGGCGAAGTTTACAGGCTGGCGGACATTTCGCCACCAGTACTCCTTGTCAAGGCCGCTGCCCCTCTGTGGTCCTCCGCTGACGGTAGAGACGAAGAGGATATCCGTGTCCCAGGACGGCTCAAGTCCATGGAGCTTGTGGGCAAGAGCTTGCCGGATGGACTCCATGTACCGACTGTGGAATGCATACTCCAGGGCCAGCGGACGGAAAAAGATGCCCTTTTGCTGCATCTGCTCGCCGAAATAGGCCAAGGCCTCACTGCTGCCGGAGAGGGTGATGTTGCCAGGAGAATTGATCCCCGCGACTTCTAGGTCCCCGTCCAGACCAAGCTGTTGTATGATCTCGATGGCGTTTTGGGCAGGCACTGCTGCCGCGGCCATGCGTCCCATACCCCTGGTCTTGCCCTGGGTACAGCTGCGCGCGTAAATGATCTGTACCGCCTGTTCTGTGGACAGAGCTCCGGCAGCCCATGCAGCGGCAATTTCCCCCACGCTGTGCCCTGTGACAGCCTGCGGTCTGATTCCCTGCTCGTGCAGGATCCTGGTAATGCCAAGCTGCAGAGCAAAAAGCAGCGGCTGGCTGACCGTCGTGTCAGCCAGATAACCCGTTTCGCCGTGTAAAAGTTCGTGGACAAGCGAAGAGCCTGTCAAGGGTGCCAGCTGCTGGTCCAGTTCATCCACGACAGCACGAAAAGTGGCAGACTCGACATAGAGATTGCGGCCCATGCCTTCCCATTGAGAGCCATTGCCCGTGTAAACGAAAACGATGCCGCTTTGCTCAGCTGGAGCACTTTCCATGACGATGGAGGAAGGATGTTCGCCCTTGGCAAAGGCGCGCAGGGCCGGAGCGACATCCGCAAGGCTCTCTGTCGAAAGGGCAAGCCGTTTTTCCCAGTGTTCACGGTGGAAGGCCGCAGTGTAGGTCATCTCGTAGTACGACGGCTCTGCGCTTTCCCAATAGTCGGCGTAGGACGCGGCAAGATCGCGCAGGGCGGCGTCAGAACGTGCGCTCAACAGCAGGGGAGGAAGGCTTTGGGCGGCCTGGATTCTTTCGGCGACAGGCTGTTTCAGTGTCTGCACGATGAGATGGGCATTGACGCCGCCGAAGCCAAAGGAATTTACGCCTGCGGTATGCACGTCCGCCTCACGCAGCGGCATGCCTGCAGCGGCACAGACAATATTCAATTTTTGAAAATCGATATGGGGATTGGGAGTAAAATCCAGCGGCATGGGCGGTAGAGCTGCCTGTTTCAGGGACAATATGGCCTTGATCAACCCAGCCATGCCGGATGCCGGCTCCAGATGACCGAAATTCGCCTTTGCGGAGCTGATAGGGATGGGGTGCTTCCTTCCCCTGCCATAGACACCACCGATGGAGGCGGCTTCCACTGGATCGCCTGCGGGAGTTCCCGTGCCGTGTGCCTCAATAAAGTCCACATCATCCGGGGCCAGTCCGCTCCGGGTAAGGACATCGCTCATCAGTTCCGCCTGGGCCGTTACACTTGGGATGGTCAGGCCGGATTTGCGGGAGCCGTCCGCGTTGACACCGCTGGCCAGGATGACCGCATGGATGGTGTCCCCGTCTTTTTGTGCCTGGAGAAGCGGTTTGAGCAGAAGCACGGCCCCGCCTTCACCGCGCACATAACCGTTAGCGGTCGCATCGAAGGGACGGCACTGTCCGCTGGCTGACAACATGGACGCATGGCTGAAACCGATAAAGGAGTATGGATGCATGAGCAGGCTTATCCCGCCAGCCAGTGCCATGGGTATCTCTCCATGGCGCAAGGCCTGGCAGGCCTGGTGCAGGGCGACCAGCGAGGAAGAGCAGGCGGTATCCACCGCCATGGATGGGCCATGCAGGTCAAAAACATAGGAAAGACGGTTGGCTGCGATACTGAGGGTATTCCCGGTCATGGAATACGCCGTCATGCTGGCCAGATCATCCAGGGCATGCTGGCCATAATCCATCCCGGAGATGCCGATATAGACACCGCACCGGCTTCCGGCCAGAGAGGTCGACTTTACCCCGGCATCCTCCATGGCCTCATAGGACATTTCCAGCAATAACCGCTGCTGCGGATCAAGCCAGGCAGCTTCGCGGGGCGAGATGCCGAAAAAAACGGCATCAAACTGATCTATCTGAGATAGGACACCCGCAGCGAACGTGACGCTCCGTCCCGGTTCGCTGCGCTTGGGATGCTGCAACTCTTCTACGGGCCAGCGGTCTTCCGGGATACGGGAGATACCGTGCTTGCCCTCGTTAAGCATGCGCCACATGCTGTCTTCGTCGTTCGCGCCGCCGGGAAAACGGAAGGCCATGCCTATGATTGCAATTGCAGTGAGATGTCGAGGCGAATTCATAAATAGCTGTTCCATAAGGTTACCAACAGGCGCACTGTCGGTGATTGTTGGAGAAACAGATACCCTAGATAATCTTTGGATGCAACTCTGGTGTAAGGTGTTTTATAGAAAAATTTATTTTTATATCCTAGCGAGATAAAATGTCACTTTTTCACAAACTTTTAGACGAGTTTTGGAAGTCACCGACAGTGCGCCTGTTGGTAATATGCTGATTTTTTTCGGGATTATCTCTGAAGTAGGGATTGACGAGTACGTAACCTTTTTGGGCATTTTCCCGGTGCAACAATTTTTTTTCGTCTTGACAGAAGAGATGGCGATGAGAGCAGGGCTGACCGGTGACATGGAGGCTCTGATGTCTTCAACAGCGCATGGTCGGAGGAGGGGAGGTTCGTTCCCACGGGCAACCTTTTTCTGGGGCGCGAAGCAGTTGCAATAGATGTATTTCCGAGGAATATGCTGACCGTACCCGCAGCTGCCAGCAGGGAATCATGCCCAAGATGGGCATAGCGCATGGTCGTGCGCGGATCACGGTGGCCCAGTAGCCGCTGTACCTCATAGAGCGAGTGGCCCGCATTGACCAGGATGCTGGCAAAGGTATGGCGCAGGTCATGAATGCGCACATCGGCAAGATTCAGCTGTCGGCGCAAGTGGTTCCAGAACAAATAGATGTCGGAGAGCGGTCTGCCCGCTGTGCGCCCGGGAAAGAGCCAGGGGCAGTCGGGGCGGCGTGGCAAAAGACGGATGATTGCTACGGCCTCGTCGGAAAGGACAATATGGCGTGGGCGGTTCGACTTGGAAAGGGGCACCGTCAGCAGATGTTTCTCCAGGTGGATATGCTCCCAGCGGGCCTTGAGGATTTCGCTCTTGCGTGCGCCGGTCAGCAGCAGAAGCTGCAGGGCCTTGGCCTCTAGGCGCGGGGAGCCGTGCAGGGCCTGCAAAAGCCGCCGTGCCTCATGCTGCGTCAGGTATCGCTCCCGCAGTTGCCGGGTCGGGAACGGAGCGATGCCCATGCACGGTGAAACAGGCAGCACTCCCCAGATGACCGCCAGTGAACAGACGCTCTTGAAAACGCTCAAGATGCGGTTGCAGGTGGCTGGGGCAAGCCCCTTGGCAGCCAGCAAGCCCAACCAGATTTCGACGTCATTGCGCGAGATATCTTGCAGCAGATGCCGGGCAAAGGTTGGCAGGATATGTTGTCGAAGTATTCGCTCATCGACTTGCCAGCTGCGCTTGCGCAGGCGGATATAAGGGAGATAAAGCGACAGGATCATATCCTCCAGCCTCTGTATGCCTGCTGCATGTCCTGTACAGTTTTTTCGCTTACAGATGGATGGTGATGGTGTATTTGCAGCGGCAAAGAGCGAACGGTATGCCATAGAGTGCCCCTTGATTGGTAAAAGGAGTGACAGACCATGGTTTGACGGCATACTGCCGCTATGGGCGTCAGCTCCATTTGAGTGGGTTGAAGCAGGAAGAGGATTCCCCTTTTTTCTGTGCCAGTTTAGTAACAAGCGTGGCGGAGCCCCGACAGGGGCGGGTATGCCCCAGGCAGCATAGCGCTGTGTCCTACGCCTGTTTATATAGGATGAGCAAATTTATAAAGGCGCATCTGGCTGAAAATACTAGATATTGATTTTTACAGGATGTTCGGTGTCCTGGCTGGGGAGTGGTCATGTCGGTAGCAGGGACGGTACATTACATGGGACTAAAGTCAGGAAGGCATGAATTGCGGGCACAGAGACCCACAAAAATGGAAAGTTGCCCTGTTCACGCTTTTTAGCTTCTATCAGCTTGGCGTATGATTCATCTTCTCTCCCCGCTGTTTCCTTAAGGTCTGTCTGATGAAGTGGAAAGTATTTGCCGCTGTTATGGTCACCTCTGAATGAAGCCAGAAGTTTACGAATATGGTGACTTGTTCTAGCCACAGGGTCTTGATGGCTTGGGAAGGGAAGGAGGCAAATCGATCGTCTCCATCAGCAATTATACCATACTAAAGGACCAGTCGGACCGATGAAAAAGACGGGAGAAATCCCGCTTTTTTTGTATGAAACGAAAACCTCCTGCTAGGCGGGAGATATTATGGAAGGCAAGAATGCAGCTAAAATTCGTGATTATATACAAAAACAACTGGATAAAAAATCTGGAAACGCAGCTGAGTCCCCCCTACTCTGGTAGCCTGTTTACGGGTCGCAAGTAGCAGAAGTGCAGGGAGCAGACCACTATGTGTCTGATAGAGCGGTAAAAAAGCCTTACAAGTACATATGAAGAACCACCGGATTTTCCGGTGGGTTCCCTTTATCTTTCTACTGTCCATACACACGCAAATTGCTGCCAATAGCGCAGCTATCTTATTCTATGTGGGGATAGAGTTGTTTACGCGATATCAGCCGTAACCGGTTGACAGCAAGCCTTGCAGAAAAAACATAGAACGACGAGAGCCGCGTCCAATATGAGGAAGGCGTGGGGCCGTGTAAAAGCGGCACTCCCACGCTTCTTTAAATTTAGCAATTACCGTGCTAGGTACGAAAAAACACCGAGCACCGTTCTCAAGTTGCGTGACAGCTCACAGAGGCAAAATTTTTTCAAAATGTGTGGGGCAGATGGTGGGGCAGATTTGCCCCATAATGAAAAAGCCCTTACGATTTCTCGTAAGGGCGTGATTTCTTGTTGGCGTCCCCAAGGGGATTTGAACCCCTGTCGACGGCGTGAAAGGCCGTTGTCCTGGGCCGGCTAGACGATGGGGACGCGCTATGAAGTTGTGATGGCTGGGCTGCAAGGACTCGAACCTTGATTAGCGGAGCCAGAATCCGCCGTCCTGCCAATTGAACGACAGCCCATCGCGAAAATGAAACCTACGCAAAACAGGCCATCTTGTCAAACAAAAAAATGAAAAAAATTGGATGATCTTGATATTTGGCAAAAAAGCAAGGTATTTTGGCCTGTTAAAATGGCATTGCCGTCTGGTTGATAGAAAGAAGGCCGTCCTGGGGACGGCCTTGGAGAGGGCAGGGGATGCCGCCGGAGCGGCCCTATTTCCAGTAGATTTTGACCAGGTTGGTACCGCGCGGGGTGGCCGTGGAGCCCTTGAGCTGGCCGGCGGTGATGACGGCGCATTCATTGGGCAGGAAGTCCGGGCTGTTGTGGATGAAGTTCTCGGCGCGGCTCAGGTGGCTGGGGTCGCTGGCCGGGTCGGCGACGAACACGGGGTGCACGCCCCAGACGAAGTTCAGGGCCTTGATGGTCACCGGGTCGGGGGTCAGGGCGTAGATGTCCTGGGGAGGACGGCGGCAGGAGACCTGGCGGGCCGACGCGCCGCTGAGGCTGTGGGAGACGATGGCCTTGGCATGGGCCTTTTCGGCCAGCAGGCAGGCGGAGTAGGCTAGGAATTCGGGGATGCCCTTGTTGGCGGCCGGCTCTTCCAGCTTGCGGTCATCGACCAGCAGCTTTTCGGCCTCGTCGGTGATCTTGCGCATGTACTGCACGGTCTCCACCGGGAAGTTGCCCATGGCGGTCTCTTCGGAAAGCATCACGCAGTCGGCGCCGTCCAGCACGGCGTTGGCCACGTCCGTGGTCTCGGCGCGGGTGGGCGCGGGGCTGTTGACCATGGAGAGCAGCATCTGCGTGGCCACGATGACCGGCTTGGAGATGGCGTTGCAGGCGCGGATGATGCGCTTCTGCAGGGCGGGCAGCAGGGGCAGGGGGCATTCCACGCCCAGGTCGCCGCGTGCCACCATGATGACATCGGTCTCTTTCAGGATCTCGTCCAGGTTGTCCACGGCGCTCTGGCGCTCCAGCTTGACCACCACAGGCACGCGGCGGCCCGAAGCGGCGATGAGCTGTTTTGCCTCGCGCACATCGTCAGCCGTCTGCACATAGGATATGGCCACGGCGTCCACGCCCAGGGCCAGGCCGTCGCTCAGGTCCTTCTTGTCCTTCTCGGTCAGGGCGCGCACCTTGGTGGCCTTGCCGGGCAGGGCCAGGCCCTTGCGCGAGGTCACAAGGCCGCTGTTGTTGGCCTCCAGCAGCACCAGGCCGTCGGGACGGTTCTGCTGCACGGTGAACTGCAGGCCGCCGTCGGCCAGCACCATGCGGTCGCCGGCCTCCAGGGTCTCCAGGATCTCGGGGTGGTCGAAAGGCAGGAAGGGCAGCTCGTCCGTGCGCTGGCCGGAAAGGCCCAGCAGCAGCTGCATGCCCTTGGTGACCTGGATGGTCTTTTCCTGCACGACGCCCAGACGGATCTTGGGGCCGGACAGGTCCTGCATGATGGTGATGGGCTTGTCCAGCTCCTTTTCCACGTCACGGATGTCATTGATGATACGGACGAAATCCTCGGCCGAACCGTGGGAGAAGTTCAGGCGGAAGACGCTGACGCCGGCTTCGACGAGCTGACGCAGCTTTTCCTTGGAGTTGGAAGCCGGGCCGATGGTGGCGACGATCTTGGTTCTCATAGGGTGTTCCTTGGATCATGCCCGTGCGGGGACACGGACTTTCTTTACAGCGCTGTATGCCCAGAAGAAACTATCCGGGCTTTCCAGCAGGTTGTCAAGCGCAAGGCGCCTTCAGCGCGTCCGCTGTCCCCGGGGGAGGCCCCGGACAGGGGGTTGAAATGATTCACAAATAAAATCACATGTCCGTCACCGTCCTGTCGCGCTCCCTTGACAGCGGGGGAAGGGGTGGGGCATAAGTGGGAAAACGTGGTAAATAGTGGGCGACAGGGGTAGGGCCGGTGGCAAATCTGTTTATCCAGAGCGCATATCGCAATCTCGATACCAAAGGCCGTCTGCTGCTGCCGCCAGAGTACAGGGATGCCCTGCTGGCCGCCGGAGACGGTTCCTTCTGGCTGACCATAGGCCTGTATGGAGGCCTCAAGGCCTACATGCCTGCGGACTGGGAAGCCATCGTCGAAAAGCTGAACAGCGTCCCTCTCCCCTCCATGAAGCTTTCCCACGTCAAAACGAAACTGCTCGGTCTTGCGCAGCGGATGGTCCCCGATGCGCAGGGCCGCATACGTATCCCGCAACCCCTGATGCGTGCGGCCGCCCTGGGAAAGGACGTGGTGCTGGTGGGGATGGCGGACAAGTTCGAGATCTGGGATCAGGCCCGTTTCGATGCCCTGCTGGTGGAGGACGTCAGCGATGAAGTGGCGGCCTGCCATCTTGATATAGCTCTTTAGAGGTAAGCATGACCATGCAGCAGCAGGGACAGGAACGAAATGCGGCCGATCTGCACATCCCTGTCCTGATGAAGGAAACCCTTGCGGCCCTGCAGCCCGTGCTGGATGCCGGAAGGGGTCGCCCCGTGCGCATCCTGGACGGCACGCTCGGCATGGCCGGGCACAGCTGCGCCATGTTGCGGGCCGCCCCCCGGGCGGAGCTCTGCGCCCTGGACAGGGACGAAGAAGCCCTGGAGCTGGCCCGGCGCCGGCTGGAACCTTTTGGCGGGCGCGTCCACACCTACCATTGCCGCTACAGCCAGTTCGGGGAAGCCCTCGACGATCTGGGCTGGGACAGGGTCGATGCCGTGCTGCTGGACATCGGCGTCTCCTCCCTGCAGCTGGATGAGGCGGAGCGCGGTTTCAGCTTTTACGGGGACGGGCCCCTGGACATGCGCATGGACCAGCATTCCGGCGCCCCCTCGGCCTGGCACTGGGTCAATCGCGAGAACTTCGACCGTCTCAAGGAATGCATCGCCACTCTGGGCGAGGAGCCGCAGGCCGGGCGCATCGCCCGGGCCATCGTGGATGCCCGCCAGAAAAGCCCCATCGATACCACCGCCCAGCTGGCGGCCCTGGTGGAGAAGGCCTACCCGCCCGCCTGGCGCGCCAAGGCCCGCCGCCATCCCGCCACGCGCACCTTCCAGGCCCTGCGCATGGCCGTCAACGATGAGCTGGGCGAGCTGCGCCGCTTTCTCGATGCCATCCTGGGCCGCCTGTCCCTGGGCGGTCGTCTGGCGGTCATTTCCTTCCATTCCCTGGAGGACCGCATGGTCAAGCAGGCCATGCGCCACTGGGCCGAGGGCTGCCGCTGCCCCCGGCATGTGCCGGTGTGCGTGTGCCACCATGTGCCGGAAGTCGAGATCCTGTACAAAAAGCCTGTACAGGCCGACGAGGAAGAGCTGGCCGTCAATCCGCGTGCCAGCAGTGCCAAACTGCGTGCCGTGGAGAAAATAGCCGAGGCCGTTTCATGAAGAAGCTGTCGGTCGGGCTGCCGTTCCGCGGACAGGGCAAAGTACAGACCAGGAGCTGGCTGCTCCTGCTGGCCGTGGGGCTGCTGGCCTGCATGACCATGTGCCTGATCCTGGTCTGGAGCAATATCGAGCGCATCGATACCACCTATTTCATCAATATCGCCCAGAACAAACTGCAGGAGCGCAAGGCCCTGCGCGCCAAGCTGGAAGTGGAGCGGGAGCGTCTTCTTTCCCCGTACGAGCTGCGCCGCAAGGCGGAGGAACTCGGCATGAAAGAGCCGAAGCCGGGGCAGGTCCGGCGTATGGAAGCGCACTAGCCGGCAAGCATCACAAGCGGGGGACGCATGTTCAAATTCTCATCCGATGCCGGAGACAGGAAACGTCGTCCGGGCCGTGCCGCATCACGCACCGTGCGCAGCGGCGGGGCCCGGCGTGTTTCTGTCGCGCCCAAGAACAGGGGCCTGAGCTGGGTCGACAGGGTGGACTGGGGCAAGGCCCGCATCACGGCTGTCGTGGCCATCTTCTGCGTCCTGTGGCTGGGGCTGTGGGGCCGGGCCTGGTACCTGCAGATGATCGAAGGCCCCCGCCTGGCCGACAAGGCCCGCCGCCAGCACATGGCCACGGAGCTGGTCACCGGCAAGCGCGGCATGATCATGGACCGCAACGGCCAGGTGCTGGCCCGCAGCGTGGAGGCCCGCTCCGTTTACGCCCGGCCGCAGGAGATCCAGGACTTCCTGACCATGGCCAATACCCTGGGGCCCATCCTCGGCATCGAGCCGCAAAAGCTCTATGACGAGCTTTCCAAGACCAAGCGCCGCTTCGTCTGGGTGCGCCGCAAGGTGGACGACTACACCGCCGAGGCCGTGCGCAAGGCGGGCCTGCCCGGCATCGGCCTTTCCAAGGAATACGACCGCGTCTATCCCTTCAAGCATCTGGCCGGGCAGCTGCTCGGTTTCGTGGGCGTGGACGACAAGGGCCTGGAAGGCCTGGAACGCTCGCTGGACGACCGGCTCGCAGGCACGCCCACCCGCATGGTGGTGCAGCGCGACGCCATGGGCCGCCGTTTTTACCTGCATGAAGAAGGCAAGGACGAGCTCCGGGGCGAAGACCTGATGCTGACCCTGGACGTGCAGCTGCAGTTCATCGCCGAAGAGGCCGTGGCCCGCGCCGCCCGGGACTTCGATGCCCGCTGGAGCGGGGCCCTGGTGGTGGACGTGCCCAGCGGCGACATCCTTGCCTGGGCGCAGTATCCCTTCTTCAATCCCAATACCTACCGCCAGTCCAGCCCCATGATCTACCGCAACCGGCTGGCCTCCGACGCCCTGGAGCCCGGCTCCACCTTCAAGCCCTTCGTCATGGCCTCGGCCCTGCAGGAGCGCAAGATCAACCGCAACACGGCCATCGACTGCGAGAACGGCAAGTGGGAGATCAAGAAGGTGACCATCCGTGACACCTCGCGGCAGGGCGTGCTGCCCGCGCACAAGGTGCTGCGCTATTCCTCCAACATCGGCATGGCCAAGATCGGTCTGGAGCTGGGCTCGCCCACGCTCTACAAATATCTGCGCGCCCTCGGTTTCGGCGAGAGCACCTGCGTGCCCGTGGCCGACAGCCGGGGCATCCTGCGCCAGCCCCGCTCCTGGAGCGAGGCCGACCTCATGTCCGCGTCCTTCGGGCAGAGCGTGTCCGTCACGGCCCTGCAGATGGCGCAGGGCTACTTGACCCTGCTCAACAACGGGGTCTACAAGCCCCTGCGTCTGCTGCGCGAGCAGGTCAACGTGGAGCAGCGCTACGAACGCATCTTTTCCGAACGTGTCTGCCGCGAGGTCATGGGCATGATGCGCGATGTGGTGGAAGAGAAGGACGGCACCGGCAAGCGGGCCCGCATCGAAGGCGTGGAAGTGGCCGGCAAGACCGGCACCGCCCAGAAAGCCGACCACAAGGCCGGCTCCTACGGCTCCAAGCGTCTGGCCTCCTTCGTGGGCTTTTTGCCTGCCGACGATCCCCGCTATCTGATCGTGGTGCTGGTGGACGAACCCACCAAGAACCAGTACGGGGGCGTGGTGGCCGCGCCGGTGTTTCGCGAGATCGCCTCGCGTGCCATCACCTACAGCGGCGCCATCGTTCCCGATGCGGTCAGGCAGGCGGAAAAGGACGACAAGCCGGACAAGGACAAGGGGCGTCAGCGCGGCCTCAAGCTTTCACGGCTGGATGTGCCCTTCCTGGCCAGGGAGGACGTCCAGACCAGCCGTCCGCCGTCCATGCAGCAGCCCGGCCATCTGGCCAAGGCTTCCAGCCGGGTCCCGGACGTCAAGGGCAAGACGGTGCGCAACGCCGTGGAACTGTTCGCCCGCGCCGGGGTCGTGCCGGAACTCAAGGGGACCGGCACGCGCGTGGTCAGGCAGAGCCCGCCGCCGGGCACGGCCTGGCCCAAGGAAGGGGAAAACGTCACTTACATTCTGTGGCTCTCGGAGAGGTAACCGTGAATCGCCAATTCGATCAATTGCTCGACAAGGTGCGCCGTGAGGGGGGGGAGATACGCTCCGACTCGCGTGAGGTCGGCAAAGGGGACATCTTTGTGGCTGTCCCCGGCGTCAACGCCGACGGCGCCCGTTTCATCCCGCCGGCCGTGGAGGCCGGTGCGTCCACCATCGTCTGCCTGCCCGGCAGGGCCGAGGCCGAAGCCGCCCGCGCCGCGGGCCGCACGGTGATCTGTCACGAGGATCCCCGCGAGGCCCTGTGGCGTCTGGCCGAGGCCCGCTGGCATACCGGCAGCCTGCCGCTGCGCGTGCTGGGGGTCACCGGCACCAACGGCAAGACCACCAGCGCCTATCTGCTGGAACATCTGTTCACGGCCACCGGGCACAAGGTGGGCGTGCTGGGCACGGTGAGCTACCGCTGGCCCGGCCATAGCGAGGCCGCGCCCCTGACCACGCCCGATCCTTTGCGCGTGCACGCCATGCTGGCGGCCATGGCACAGGCCGGTGTGGACATCGCCGTCATGGAGGTCTCCTCCCATGCCCTGGACCAGCAGCGCGTCTGCGGGGTGCCCTTTGCCGGGGCTTCCTTCAGCAACCTGACCCAGGACCATCTGGATTTCCACCAGGACATGGAAAGCTATTTCCGGGCCAAGTCCCGCCTGTTCCTGGAACTGCCCCGCGCCGACAAGGTCATGGCCATCAACGGCGATGACCCCTGGGGCCGCCGCCTGCTGGAGCTGTGCCCGCGCGCCCTGTCCTTCGGCCTGCACAGGGCGCTCCCGCAGCAGCGCCATCTGTGGGGCGAGCTGCTGTCCGCCGGGACGGACGGCTGCCATCTGCGGATGCATCTGGACGGCCAGCAATGGGAGCTGCGCTCGCCGCTGGTGGGAGCCTTCAATGCCTCCAACCTCCTTTCCGTGCAGGCCCTGGCCCTGGAGCTGGGCCTGATGCCGGACGATCTGCGCCATCTGGAAGATTTCCACGGCGTGTGCGGCCGTCTGGAGCGGGTGCCCAATGCCCGCAAGCTGCACGTCTTCGTGGATTACGCCCACACCCCCGACGCCCTGGTCAATGTCCTGAAGGCCCTGCGCGGCGCCGGTTTCAAGCGCATCGTCACGGTCTTCGGCTGCGGCGGCAACCGTGACCGCACCAAGCGCCCCATCATGGGCGAGGCAGTGGCCCGCTATTCCGACGTGGCCGTGCTGACATCGGACAATCCCCGTTTCGAGGACCCGGAAGCCATCCTCGAGGATGTGCTGCCCGGCCTGCGCGAAGCCAGGGAAGTCGTGGTGGAGGTGGACCGCCGCAAGGCCACGGCCAGGGCCGTGGAGATGCTCGGTCCCGATGACGCCCTGCTGATCGCCGGCAAGGGCCATGAGGACTATCAGATCATTCAGGGCACCAAACATCACTACAGTGATCAGGAAGTGGTGCGGGAGCTGTTGGGGTGCGCCTAGATCTTGCTGAAATCGTTCGTTGTCTGGGCTGTGCCCGGGATGTGAAGGTGGCCGACGGCAGCGTGACGGTCACTTCGGTCGTCACGGACAGCCGCGAGGCCGCGCCCGGCAGCCTGTTCGTCTGCATCGCCGGTGAGCGTGTGGACGGCCATGATTATGCCGCCCGTGCCGTGGAGCAGGGCGCTGTGGCCGTGCTGGCCGCCCGTCCGCTGGAAGGTCTGTCCGTGCCTGTCCTGACGGTCCAGGATACGGTGCGGGCCCTGGGCGCCGTGGCCGCCCTCTGGCGCGGCAAGTCCTCCGCCCGGGTGGTGGGCATCACCGGCTCCGCGGGCAAGACCACGGTCAAGGAACTGCTGGCCCATGTGCTGTCGCGGCGCGGCAAGACCGCCTGCAATGCCCTCAACCTCAACAACCAGGTGGGCATGCCCCTGTGCATGCTCAAGACCGACGGGGACGAGGACTTCTGGGTCTTCGAGGCCGGTATCAGCCACGAGGGCGACATGGACGAGCTGGGCGCCATCCTCAAGCCTGATCTGGCCCTGATCCTCAATGTGGGCGCCGCCCATACCGAGGGCCTGGGCGAACGTGGCGTGGCCTGGCACAAGTCCCGCCTGCTGGCGCATCTGGCCCCTGAAGGGCAGGCCCTCGTGAGCGCCGACTATGATGACCTTGTCCGCGAGGCACGGGCCGTGTTCGGCGACGTGATCTTCTTCACGGCCAGCGGCCGCCCGCTTTCCTATCGTGCGGCCTATGCCGGGTGCAGCGATGGCGTGCACGGGCAGTACCGCCTGTGGCTGGACGGCCGTCCCTGCGACGTGACGGCGCCTTTCCGCGGCGATTACGGCACCGAGAACTGCATCGCCGTGGCGGCCGCCGCCCACATGCTGGGCCTGAGCGCCGAGGAGATCGCCGCCGGTTTTGCCGACGCGCAGCTGCCGCCGCAGCGTTTTGCCCGCAGCCGCCGGGGCAGCTGGGACATCGTGGACGATACGTACAACGCCAACCCGCTTTCCATGGCCCGCATGCTTGACGCCGCGGCGGAAAGCGCCCAGAAGCGGCCTTTCGTGGTGGTGCTGGGCGAGATGCGCGAACTGGGCAGCGTGGCGGACAGGGAGCATGAGCGTCTGGGCAGGCATCTGGCCCAGCTGCGCCCGGTGCTGGTCTTCTGGCGCGGCGGCCATGCCGATGCCGTTCGTGACGGGCTGGAGCACGGCCTGTATACGGGCAGGTTCCTGCCTGTGGAGTCCGGCGAAGGCTTCGTGCAGGCCCTGCGTGAACATCTTCCCGCCGATACGGGAGGGCAGGGGGGGCTCATGCTCTTCAAGGGGTCGCGCGGCAACCATCTGGAAGAATTGCTCGAAGCCCTGGAGCGGAGCGACTGGCTGCCCGGCAGCCGTACGGAGAGTCTGTAGATGCTGTACAACCTTCTGGTACCGTGGGCGTCCGAATGGACGGCGCTCAATGTTTTCCGGTACATCACCTTCCGTTCCATGGCCGCGTTCATCACGGCCCTGGTGCTCTCCATCCTGCTGGGGCCCCGGTTCATCGCCTGGCTGCGCCGTCTCAAATGCGGCCAGCATATCCTGCATGAGGTGACGGCCCATGCCTGCAAGGAAGGCACGCCCACCATGGGCGGCCTGCTGATGCTCTTCAGTCTCACGGTCAGCCTGCTGCTCTGGGCGGATCTGGGCAATTTCTACATCTGGCAGACCCTGCTGGTGTTCTGGGGCTTCGCGGCCGTGGGCTTCTGGGACGACATGACCAAACTGCGCCATGCCGAGAACCGCGGCATCAGCGGCCGGGCCAAACTGGCGGGCCAGCTGGTGGTGGCCGTGGTGGCCATGCTCTTTTTGGTCATGGACCCCGGCTATTCCAGCCAGCTGAGCATCCCCTTCATCAAGGACTGGGCCCCCGACCTGGGTCCCTTCTACCTGCCGTTCGGGGTCTTCGTGATGGTGGCCTCGTCCAATGCCGTCAACCTCACCGACGGTCTGGACGGCCTGGCCATCGGCCCCTGCATCGTGGCCGGCATCGTTTTCGCCATCTTCATCTATGTGACCGGCCATGCCCGCTTCGCCACATATCTGCTGCTGCCCTACATGCCGGGCGTCGGTGAGGTCACGGTGTTCTGTGCGGCCCTGGTGGGCGCGGGGCTGGGCTTTTTGTGGTTCAATGCCTATCCGGCCCAGGTCTTCATGGGCGATGTGGGCTCGCTGGCCCTGGGCGGTGTGCTCGGCTATCTGGCCCTGCTCTGCAAGCAGGAACTCATCCTGGCCGTGGTGGGCGGCCTGTTCGTGGCCGAGACCCTGTCGGTCATCATGCAGGTGAGCTATTTCCGCTGGACAGGCGGCAAGCGCCTGTTCCGCATGGCTCCCCTGCATCACCATTTTGAACTGAAGGGCGTCCCGGAATCAAAAATCATCATCCGGTTCTGGATCACGTCCATCCTGCTGGGTCTGGTGGCCCTGTCGGTGCTGAAACTGCGCTGATCCCGGAGGGCCCGGCCGTATGGCGGCCGGAGCCTGTTCGCCGTTTTCGTATCCTGTCCGCCGTGCCTGCCGTGCAGGGCGCGGCACTATATGCGCGAGGAATGTGACATGGCTCAGAATGAAGATCGTGGCCGGTGCATCAAGGCCGGTGAACTGGCTGTCGTGGTGGGCGCCGGGCGTTCCGGCAAGGCCGCGGCCCGTCTTCTGCTGCGGCAGGGCGCCCGGGTGCGCCTGCTGGAGAGCAATCCCCAGGCCCTGGACGAAGCGCAGGCCGCGGCCCTGCGCGCGGAAGGCATCGAGCTGGTGCTGGGGGAACAGGGACCGGAGCTCTTTGCCGGTGCCGGGCTGGTGGTGCCCAGCCCCGGCCTGCCCGTGGTGCGTCTGCGCGAGCTGATGGGCCCTCATGCCCATGCGGCCGGCACGGAGATCCTGGCCGAGATGGAACTGGCCTGGCGTGCGCTTGACGGTGAACCCGTGCTGGCGGTGACCGGCACCAGCGGCAAGACCACCACGGTCAGCCTGGCGGCGGCCATGTTGCGGGAGCAGGGCCTGCGCGTCTTCCTGGGCGGCAATATCGGCACGCCCCTTTCGGAATATCTGCTCGCCGGCGAAAAAGCCGACGTGCTGGTGCTGGAGACCTCGAGCTTCCAGCTCCAGTGCTGTTCCACCTTCCATCCCCGTGTGGCCGTGGTGCTGAACATCTCGCCCAACCATCTGGATTACCACAAGGACATGGAAGAATACATCGAGGCCAAGTTCCGCCTGTTCCGCTGCCAGACGGAAGATGATCTGGCGGTGCTGGCGCCCGGTCTGGAAGAGGCCGCCGCCCGTTTCGGCCTCAGGGCCCGCAAGGTCTGGATCCGGCCCGAAGGCCGTTTCCCCGACTGCCCCCTGTTCGGGCAGCACAACCAGTTCAATGCCGAGGCCGCCTGGCAGGCCTGCCGTCCCTTCGGCGTGACGCTGGAGAATGCCGCGCGTGCCGTGGCCGCCTTCAAGCCCCTGCCCAACCGCCTGGAATCCGTGGCCCGCGTGCATGGCGTGCTCTATGTGAACGATTCCAAATGCACCACGGTGGCCGCCCTGAAGGTGGCGCTGGAAGCCATGGATCATCCTGTGCACCTGCTGTGCGGCGGCAAGTTCAAGGGCGGGGATCTGGACGGCATGAAGGAGCTGCTGCGCCGCAAGGTCCGAAGCGTGAGCCTGTACGGGGCCAGCCGCGAGATCTTCGAGGCGGCCTGGCAGGGCGTGGTGCCCCTGAGCTGGCATGAGCGCATGGAAGACGCCGTCCTGGCCCTGCAGGGCCGGATGGCGGCAGGCGATGTGGTCCTGCTGGCACCGGCGACCTCCAGCTTTGACCAGTACCGCAACTATGTGGAACGCGGCAACGACTTCAAGCGCATCGTGGGAAGCCTGGCATGAAGAACATGTTCCTGAGCAGGAAGGAAAAGAAAAAGGAAGCGGCCGCTCCCCAGGGCGGGGGCATCTCCCGTGCCCTTGGCAGAGTGAGCTTCGAGGGCTTCGACTGGTGGCTGTTCACCCTGATGCTCATCATCCTGGCCATCGGCCTCATCATGGTGCTGTCGGCCAGCGGCATCGTGGCCGAGCAGGTCAACGGCGACAAGTACTACTTCTTCAAGCGGCAGCTGGTCTTTGCCTGCGGCGGGGGCGTCGTGCTCTGGGGCGCGGCCCTCATGCCCCGCAGCTGGCTTTACAGGCTGCAATATCCGGCCATCTTCCTGTCCCTGTTCCTGCTCCTGCTGACCCTGTCGCCCCTGACGCCGTCCATCAACGGCGCCAAGCGCTGGATTCCCCTGGGGCCCGTGAGCCTGCAGCCCATGGAGTTCGTCAAGATCTCCCTGGCCCTGTATCTGGCCTATTTCATGAGCTCCAAGCAGGCCCTGGTCAAGACCTTCAGCCGGGGCGTCATCCCGCCCTTTGCCGTGACGGGCCTGTTCTGCGGCCTGCTGCTGCTGCAGCCCGACTTCGGCAGCGCCGTGGTGGTGGCCAGCATACTGTTCTTCATGTGTCTGGCCGGGGGCACGCGCTTCATCTACCTGTTCTTCGCCATGATCCTGTCCTGCGCCGGCGCCATGGCCCTGGCCATCCTCGAACCCTATCGCCTGCGCCGCCTGCTGGCCTTCCTGGATCCGTTCGCCGATCCCACCAATACGGGCTACCATCTGGTGCAGTCCCTGCTGGCCATCGGTTCGGGCGGCTTTTTCGGCGTGGGCGTGGGCGCCAGCCGGCAGAAGATGTTCTATCTGCCCGAAGCCCACAACGACTTCATCATGGCCGTGCTGGCCGAGGAGCTGGGTTTCGTGGGCGTGACCGTGGTCATGCTGCTGTTCGGCCTGCTGTTCTGGCGCTGTTACCGCATCATCATGCGCCAGACCGAGCTGCGCGACCGCCTGACGGCCTTCGGCCTGACGGTCATCCTGGCCATGGGGGCCGTCATGAACCTGGCCGTGGTCATGGGGGTGGCCCCGCCCAAGGGCGTGCCCATGCCCCTGATGAGCTACGGCGGCAGTAACCTTATGGCCACCATGCTCTGTGTGGGCCTGCTCATGAATTTTTCGCGCACGGCCACGGGCAAGGAGGGGAGCATATGGAAAGAGTCCTCTTGACCACCGGCGGCACCGGCGGGCACATCTTCCCGGCACTGGCCGTGGCGGAAGCCCTGCGCCTGCGCCATCCCTGCGTGGAGCTGCTGTTCGTGGGCTCGCAGTACGGCCCGGAACAGCGTCTGGCCCGGGCGGCGGGCATCGACTTCATCGGCCTGCCCGTGCGCGGCTTCCTGGGGCGTGGCCTGCGGGCCTTTGCCGCGGCCGGGCGCATGGCCTGTGCCGTTTGCCGGGCCCGGGGCATCATCCGGCGTTTCCGGCCCCAGGTGGTGGCCGGTTTTGGCGGCTATGCCGCCTTCGCGCCCATGCTGGCGGCCCGTCTGGCCGGTGTGCCCACGGTGCTGCATGAACAGAACGCCATCGCCGGCATGAGCAACCGCATCCTGGGACGTCTTGCCCGGCGCATCTGCCTGTCCCTGCCGGGGACAGAGGGCTTCGACGCCTCCCGGACCGTGCTGACGGGCAACCCCGTGCGGGCCGCCGTGGTGGCTCTGGCCGGACGGCAGCATGATTTTTCCGGCAAGCGTCTGCTGGTCATGGGCGGCTCCCTGGGGGCCCATGCCCTGAACGTCCATGTGTGCCGTCATCTCGGCGCCTTGCGGGCCGCGGGCATCGAGGTGCGCCACCAGACAGGCGTGCGCGACGAGGCCGTGACCCGCGAGGCCTACGCGGCGGCGGGCTATGATCCGGCCTGTGTGAGTGCCTTCATTGATGACATGGCCTCGGCCTATGCCTGGGCGGATCTGGTGCTGTGCCGCGCCGGGGCCACCACCGTGGCCGAGCTCTGCGCCGCGGGCCTGCCCTCGGTGCTGGTGCCCTTCCCCTATGCGGTGCATGACCACCAGACGCGCAACGCCCAGGCCCTGGTGGCCGAAGGCGCGGCCCTGATGCTGCCCGAGGCCCGCATGGAGAGCGACGGCCTCATGGCGCAGGTGACGGACCTGCTGCAGGATGCGGACAGGCTGCGCGCCATGGCCGCGGCGGCCTCCGGCTGTGCCCGCGTCCATGCGGCGGAGCTGGTGGCCGCGGAGCTGGAGACCGTGTGCGCACGGTAGGTTCACGACAACATCTTCTTCCCGATAGAGAGAGACGACATATGGACAGCAAGATTCGGCAGATTCACATGGTGGGCATCGGCGGCGCCGGCATGAGCGGCATCGCCGAGGTCCTGCTCAACCTGGGCTATGACATCTCGGGCTCGGACATGAGCGATTCGGCCGTGGTCAAGCATCTGCGCAGTCTTGGGGCCCGCATCGCCGTGGGCCATGCGGCCGAGAACGTGGGCAACGTGCAGGTGCTGGTCAAATCCACGGCCATCCCCGAGGACAACCCCGAAGTGGTGGAAGCGCGCCGCCGCAATATCGCCATCATCCCCCGTGCCGAGATGCTGGCCGAGCTGATGCGCCTGCGCCAGGGCGTGGCCATTGCCGGTACGCACGGCAAGACCACCACCACGTCCCTGACGGCCTCCATCTTCGACACGGCCGGTCTGGACCCCACGGTCATCATCGGGGGGCGGCTCAATGTCTACGGCACCAACGCCCATCTGGGCAGCGGCCACTACCTCATCGCCGAAGCCGATGAGTCCGACGGCTCCTTCCTCTGTCTGTTCCCCATCATCAATGTGGTCACCAACGTGGACGAGGACCATCTGGACCACTACGGGACCCGGCAGGCCATCGACGATGCCTTCGTCCAGTTCATGAACAAGGTGCCCTTCTACGGCCTCAACGTGGTCTGCGGCGATGACCCGGGCGTGCGGGCCCTGCTGCCGCGCGTCAAGCGTCCGGTGCTGACGTACGGTTTTGCCGCCGACAACCAGCTGCGCGCCGTGCTGCTGGAATCGGGCATGACCAGCCGTTTCGAGGTCTGGCGCGGTGAACAGAAGCTGGGCGAGGTGAGCCTGCCCCATCCCGGCCGCCACAATATCCTCAATGCCCTGGCCGCCATCGGTGCCGCCACGGCCGCGGACATCCCCTTTGAACGCTGCGTGGAAGGTCTGGCCACCTTCCGGGGCGTGGGGCGGCGCTTTGAGTTCAAGGGCGAACGTAACGGCGTGACCGTCATCGACGACTACGGCCATCATCCGGCCGAGATCGCGGCCACGCTGGCCACGGCCCGTCAGGTCTTTCCCGGCCGCCGCCTGGTGGTGGCCTTCCAGCCGCACCGCTTCAGCCGCACCCAGGCCCATTTCGGCGAGTTCTGCAAGGTCTTCGACGTGGTGGACCAGCTGGTGCTGACGGAGATCTACGCCGCGTCCGAAAAGCCCATCCCCGGTGTTTCCGGCGAGAGCCTGGCCCAGGGCATGCGCCAGGTCTCCGAGACCCCGGTCACCTACTTCCAGACCATCGACGCCATGGTCAGGGGCCTGGACGATATCCTGCGGCCCGGTGACGTGCTGCTGACCCTGGGGGCCGGCACCATCACCCGTGTGGGACCGGCCTGGCTGGAGGGCGGCAAGGATGCGTGAGATCCCTTCCCCGTCACTGGCGGGGCGGACATCACTGCATCTCGGGGGCCGGGCCATCGCGGAACTGGTGCTCGAGCGTGCGGAGGATTATCCGCTGCTGGCGGAACGGTTGCGGCAGCTGGGCGGGAGCCCGTTCATCATCGGTGCGGGCACGAATCTGCTTGCCAGGGATGGCGAATTACCAGTCGTGCTGCTCCGTTCTGCAATCAAGGAAGGTCCCGAGGTCGTCTGGGAATCTGCAGAACGGGCCCATGTGCGCGTGGGGGCCGGCGTGCCCCTGCCGCGACTGCTCGGTTTCTGTGCACGGCGGGGGTTCGGCGGCCTTGAGGGGCTCGTCGGCATCCCCGGGAGCGTCGGGGGGGCCGTGGCCATGAACGCGGGCTCCTACGGGTGCGAAACTTGCAGGAACCTCCTGGAAATCAGGGCTGTTGTCGATGGTCGTCCGCAAATCTTCCCGGTCGCGGAACTGCAATATGGTTACAGAACTTTGCTGGTGAACGGCAAAAAAAACGGTTTTCTTGTGCTCGAAGCCATATTTGACTTGACCAAGACTGACAGGAATGGCATCTCTAAACTCATGCATCGCAATATTTGCGAGAAAAAGTCTAAACAACCTGTGACAGCATGGAGTGCGGGCTGCGTGTTCAAAAACCCGGCCCCGGACAAGCCAGCCGGCATCCTTCTGGATAGGGCCGGCTTTCGCGGCAGGCGGCTCGGCGGGATGGCTTTTTCGACCATGCATGCCAATTTTTTGATAAATGAAGGAAAGGGCAGCGCGAGCGCCGCGTTCGAACTGATAGAGATGGCGCGGCAGGGGGTGCTGGAGCAGACCGGCATCATGCTGGAAACGGAAGTCAGGATCGTGCCGTGACGTTTTCGCTGAAAAAAAATCGTCGCAATACACGCTCGTACGGCGGCAGCGCAAAGGCTGCCCCCAGCCGCAGCACGGCTTCGCGTCCCAACACCCGCAACCGGGCCAGACCGGTGAAGGAAAAACGGCCGTTCGCCTTGTGGAGCAAGCTGCGGGGCGGGCGTGTGCAGCGTTTTTTTTGCGTCCTGCTGCTTGCGGGGCTGGTCGCTGCGGTGACGGGGGTGTGCGCCGGATCCCTCTGGCTGTACGGCAAGGCCACGACCAGTGACTTTTTCGCCACACGGCACATCGATGTGGCCGGGAACGTCAGGCTTTCGCGGGAGATGGTCCTGCAGTACGGCGGCCTGAAGGAAGGGGAGAACTCCCTGGCGGTCAGCATCGCGGAGGTGGAGCGCAAGCTGCGTGCCACGCCCTGGGTGGAAGAGGTCTCGGTCAAGCGGCTGCTGCCGGACCGTTTCGTCATCAAGATCAAGGAGCGTATGCCCACCTTCTGGGTCCACAAGGACGGGGTGCTGTATTACGCCAACGAATCCGGCGAGGCCATCGCCCCGGTGGAGAGCCGCAACTTCCTCTCCCTGCCGACCCTGACCGTGGAAGCGGGGGCCGAGGATGATGTGGCCTATCTGCCGCGTTTCATGAAGGATCTGCATGCGGGCAGCCTGCCGGTGGAGGCGGGGGCCATCGCTTCGGTCATGGTGAGCCCCGCACGGGGTATCGAGATATATCTGGAAGACCGCGAGATGCGGCTTTCCATCGCAACGGACGACTGGGCCGGCAATCTTGCCCGGATCGGTCTGACGCTGGGAGATCTGGCACGCAGGCACGAGCTGAAGAACGTGCGTGAGGTGCGCTCGGTCAACGGCAGTGTCTGGGTGACGCTCAGCCAGCCCATGCGCGGATGATGTTTGGTGAGGAGTAACTATGGCGGATCTCATTGTAGGCCTGGATATCGGCACTACCAAAGTGTGCGCGGTCGTGGGGGAAATGGCGGAAAACGGCCTGGTGGATGTCGTCGGGATCGGCACCCGTCCTTCTCACGGCATGCGCAAGGGCGTGGTGGTGAACATCGAGCAGACCGTGCAGTCCATCCGGGGCGCCATCGAAGACGCCGAGCTCATGGCCGGCTGTGAGATCAATTCGGTCTATGTGGGGATCGCCGGCGGGCATATCGCCGGAATCAACAGTCATGGCGTCATCGCCGTCAAGGGCGGCGAGGTGGGCCAGCGCGACGTGGAACGCGCGCTCGATGCGGCCCGCGCCGTGGCCATCCCCGCCGACCGTGAAGTCATCCACATCCTGCCGCAGGAATATATCGTGGACAACCAGCGCGGCATCGCCGATCCGCTGGGCATGGCGGGCGTGCGCCTGGAGGTCAAGGTGCACATCGTGACCGGGGCCGTGACCTCGGCCCAGAACATCGTGCGCTCCTGCCACCGCAGCCAGCTGGAAGTCTCGGACATCGCCCTGGAGTCCCTGGCCTCGGCCAAGGCCGTACTGACGGAAGAAGAACGGGAGCTGGGCGTCGCCCTGGTGGATATCGGCGGCGGCACCACGGATATCGCCATCTTCGCCAACGATTCCATCAAGCATACCCATGTGCTGGCCCTGGGCGGCCAGAACCTGACCAACGACATCGCCTTCGGCCTGCGCACCCCCATTGCGGCGGCCGAACGCATCAAGCTCAAGTACGGTTGCGCCCTGACCGACATGGTGCGGCATGACGAGTTCATCGAAGTCCCCACCGTGGGCGGTCGTGACCCCAGCCGCATCTCCCGCCAGATCCTGGCGGAGATCTGCGAGCCGCGCATGGAAGAGATCCTGTGCCTGGTGAACCGCACGCTGGAAAATTCCGGTTACAAGAATTTCCTGGGCGCAGGTGTGGTGCTGACCGGCGGCACGGCCCTCATCGAGGGCTGCCAGGAGCTGGGCACGCAGATCTTCAACCTGCCCACGCGCATCGGCTACCCCCGCAATGTGGGCGGGCTCAAGGACGTGGTGAACAGCCCCAAGTTCTCCACGGCCGTGGGGCTGCTGCGTTACGGCGCGGAAAAGGAAGTTTCCGGGCAGAAAAAGTTTACTCCCACGCACAGCGAAAGCGGCGTTTTCGAAGGCCTGCTGGCGCGTATGAAAAAGTGGTTTTCCGACATTTCCTAAAAAACAAAGCGGGCAAGCTTTTAGAGCAGTTGAGGAGAGGGAACTATGTCACAATCCATTGTTGATGATATCGACATCACGCTGGGCAATAATGCCAAGCTCAAGGTCATCGGTGTAGGCGGTGGCGGCGGCAACGCCGTGCAGAACATGATCTCGTCCGGTTTGCAGGGGGTGCAGTTCATCTGCGCCAATACCGATATGCAGGCCCTGAGCCGCAACAATGCCCCGGTCAAGATCCAGCTGGGTGAAAAACTCACCAAGGGCCTGGGGGCCGGTGCCAATCCCGCTGTGGGCCGTGAAGCCGCCCTGGAGAGCGTCAATGCCATCCGGGAAGCCATCGGCGATGCCGACATGGTCTTCGTGACTGCCGGCATGGGCGGTGGCACGGGCACGGGGGCCGCGCCTGTGGTGGCCCAGACCGCCAAGGAGATGGGCGCCCTCACCGTGGGCGTCGTCACCAAGCCCTTCTCGTTTGAAGGAGCCCGGCGCCGGCGCTTCGCCGAAGAAGGGCTGGAAGAGTTCAAGCAGCATGTGGACTGCCTGATCACCATCCCCAATGACCGCCTGCTGGCCTTTGCCCCCAAGAAGACCCCCTTCTCCGCCATGCTGCAGAAAGCCAACGACGTGCTCTTCTATGCCGTCAAGGGCATTTCCGACGTCATCCTGGCCGACGGCATGATCAACCTCGACTTCGCCGACGTGCGTACCACCATGTCCGAATCCGGCATGGCCCTGATGGGCACCGGTGTGGCCGCCGGTGAGAACCGCGCCCGCGAGGCCGCCCAGCGCGCCATCAACAGCCCGCTGCTGGAAGACGTTTCCCTGGAGAGCGCCAAGGCCGTGCTGTACAACATCACGGCGTCCATGGACATCTCCACCGACGAGATCGCCGAGATCGGCGACATCATCGCCGATGCCACGCCTGAAGATACCAACATCATCTTTGGTGTGGTCTACGACGAGAACATCGGCGACGAACTGCGCCTGACCGTCATCGCCACGGGCATCGATCCCAGCGCCGCGGTGGTGCCGCCCGTGCCCGAGCCGGTGAAAAGCTCCAGCGTGACCAAGTTCCCCGGCTCGCAGGCCGCGCCCGCGGCCCGCCCCATGGAAGCGCCGCAGGCCCCTGCCTACGAGCAGCCCCGCCCGCGCCCCGTGCGCCAGCGCGGTGACTGGATCCCCCAGAACTCCTATCCGCAGGGGGGGTACGGTCCCTATTCAGCCCAGGACCAGTTCGAGAAACCGACCTACCTGCGCACAGGCGCCACGCTGGGCCAGCAGCCCCTGCCCCGGCGCCAGCACAACCCCGGTCATGAGGACTTCACCTACAGTGAAGAAGACTTCGAGATTCCCACGTTCATCCGCACCCAGGCCGACTAGGCCGTGCGGCGGGCCGCTAGGCCATGAACGCATGAAATTTCAGGGTTCACCTCTTCGGCCCTGAAATGCCCGCCGGGAGGCCCATGGGGGGCCTCCCTTTGTACCGTTTCGGTGCACAAAAACGCCCGCAAGTTCGTGTTGCGGGCGTTTTTCGTTTCATGTGCTGGCGTGTTGCAGCAGCGGCAAGGCACAATGCCGGAGGATCACCGGAGCCGGCGGCAGCACGGAGGAAGGGCCAGAGGAAGGGCCTCCCGCTGTATGCCTCCACTGCCGGAGGAGCCACGGCAAGGCCCGCCAGCGCTGCGGACAGGATCAGGGAGTTTTGCCCCGGTGAGCGTGGATGGCCGCCAGACACGATGGGCAGGATGGCGGGGATGGTGGCAAGGGCCACCGGCTTGCCGCTTTCGGGCAGGGAGCGCGGGAGGCTGCGTCACAGCAGGGCACCGCTGTCCAGATCGGGGAAGTGGGGCTTGATGTCCAGCAGGGGCGTGCCGTCCAGCATGTCCACATGCGTGACGTGGAGGATGTTCCCGTCCCGGCGCAGCAGCGGTACCAGGCTCATGCCGATGCCGCCCGGACGGCAGGGGGCCCGGGTGGTGAAGACGCCGCGCTCCTGCGTCCGGCCGTGCGGGATGACGTGCAGGCGCGGCGTGTCTGCCCTGTGGAAGGCAAAGAGCAGCCAGATGCGGGCAGAGTGTTCCAGCCCTTCAAGCCCGGCCGCGAATTCGGGGAAGACCTCCACCTGGCCGGTGAAGCCTGCGGCGTGGATGGGCTGCCGGGGCGTTTGGGCCGGATCGGTGTGCGGGGTGTGGATGATGCCGATGGGGCGGCAGGTGAACAGGGGCAGGGACATGGGCATCTCCTGTAGGGCTTGCCGGGGAATGTCACGAGGTACGAGGGGCGGGCAAGGGACAGGCCGTACCGTCCCGGATGACGTTGTCCGGGACCGGTGAACGCGCATGGGTAGGGGCGGCATGGCCCGGCAGGCGCCGTGTTTTCCCGCTAGCGCTGGCCGTGGCGCTGAGGGAAACGGGGTCGAGGCCCACCCTGTCCCTGCGGGCCGTCTGCCGTGCCCCCAGTTTCCTGCGGACGCAGCTGTGGTGCGTGGATGGCCAGCCAGATGCAGGGCTTGCTGGTCTCCAGCACACGATGGCGTACATGTCTGGGCAGCAGCAGACACCGGCCGCGTTCCAGGGCCACTTCACGACCATCGGCAAAGCCCAGCCGGGCGGAACCTTCCAGCAGCAGGACCCATTCGTCCTTTTCCTGGTCGTACCACTGGCCTTCCGGCGTCACATGGCCCCAGGAGACGATGCGCTCCACCAGCAGGCCGCTGTCCGAGGCGAGCAGGGGAGTGAAATGTTCCGGTATGCCGGGAAGACGGATGTCTTCCGGCAGCGTGAGCAAAGAATCCATGATGCCTCCACAAGGTGCGCCGGGGCCGGATGGCAGGCAGTCCGGGCAGCCCGGCAAAAAAGGATGGCCGAAGAGGGCATGATGGAGAGGCCGCCCTCTTGCTGCGGCCCGGGGCGGGCGGGACGCCTTGGGGCGGGAGCGGAGCTGCGAAGAGGCTGCCCGGCCCCTGCCGTTTACGAAAGCAAAACGCGACCTAGTCCAGCCCCATTTTTTTCATGCCGGAATTGAACAGGGATTCCATGCTGTTGCCGAAATCCGACAGGCCCTTCTCGATGTCGTCCATGGTCGTGGAGCGGCGGGCAGGCCTGTCCGCCAGTGAGGGGTCGAGGCTCTCCAGATCATGGATGCGCTTGCGCAGCTGGTCGATCTCGAGCCAGGCCAGGTTTTCCGTGGCGCTCTGGCTGTTGGGATGGTTCTCGGCCACAGGGCGCATGCTGGCCTTGTACGCCAGCCAGCTGTGCTGGTTTTCTTCCAGGGCATCCAGGCAGGCGGCGCCGCGTTTTTCCGCTTCGGGGCCGGAAAATTTTTTGCAGATGCCCTGCATGGCCTGATAGCGGGCATCCAGCTTTTTCTGCCAGTAGTCACGCTCCATATCCAGGCACTGTTTCTGGTCCGAACGTTTGGGATTTTTCTTGATGCAGGCTTCGAAGCCCGGGGCATGTTCGGCCGCCGCGGCAGGGGCGGCCAGCAGCAGGGCGGCCAGCAGGGCAGGCAAAAGGCGTTTCGTGGGCATGGGGCCTCCTTGTGTGGTGTGCCGCAAGCATACGGCATGCGGCTGTTCCTGTCAGCAGGCCTACCAGCCGGTACGCCATCGGCCGTGGGCCAGCAGCCCCATGCCCAGCAGCAGGGTCAGGGCCTCGGCCAGGGGAATGGCCCAGAAGATATGTTCGTCTTCCAGCCAGAGGGCGAACAGGCTCAGGAACAGGGCAGGGAAGACCAGGCTGCGTCCCAGGGCCATGCCCGCAGCCTGCAGGGAACGGTTGAGCCCGGTCAGGTAGCAGGCGATGCCCATGTTCAGACCGCTGAAGAAAAAGCTCCAGCGGAAGTCGGCAATGAAATGGCAGGCCAGGCCGCCCACAGCGGCGTTGCCGGGCAGGAAAAGGCGGACAAGCTCCTGCGGGTAGAGGCTGAAGACAAGGAACATGACCACGCCCAGCGCCAGCAGGCTCAGCAGGGCGACGCGCAGGAAGCTGTGCGTCCGCTGGCGCAGCCCGGCGGCATGATTGGCACTGACCAGCGGCGACAGGGTATCGCTGAGGCCGTAGGCCAGGGTCAGGCCGAACCACGAACCGTAGCTGACCACAGTGAAGGCGGCCACGCCGGAAGAGCCGAAACGGGCCATCATCAGATGGTTGATGAGCAGGATGATGCTGCCCACGGAGAGCTCGTTGATGCTCTCCGCACTGCCGTTGAGGCTGGCCCGCAGGATCTCGCTCCAGCCGCAGCCCTTCAGGGTCAGGCGCAGCAGGGCGCGACGGGACAGGAAGTGGCACAGGAACAGGAGCAGGGTGCAGCTGTAGCCCAGGCCTGTGGCCAGGGCCGCCCCCTGCACGCCCCAGCCGAGACGGGCGATGAACAGGTAATCCAGGACGATATTGACGCCGGCGCTCAGGATGAGCCCCAGAGAAGCCAGGGTGGGATGCTGGTCCACCCGGGCGAACTGCGAAAGGGCGTAGGAGGCGGGCAGCACGGGGCTGAAGCACAGGATGGTGGTCAGGTACTGATGTGCGGGCCGCATGACATCGCCCCCCGCTCCCAGCAGTGTCAGCAGCAGCGGCCGGAACAGCAGGGAGAGCAGGGCCAGCATCAGACCGGCCAGCAGGATGAGCAGCATGGTACGGCCAAAGACCGCCGAAGCGGCCTGCAAGTCGCCACGTCCCACATGGTGGGCGCTGCGGACCGTACCGCCCACGGAGAGCATGACGCCCATGCCGAAAAAAATGCTGAAGGCCGGGCTGACGATATTGACGGCTGCCAGGGCCTGGGCCCCGACATAGCGGCCGATGAAGATGGTGTCCACCAGGCCGGCGGACGAAAGCAGGAGAAAGGCCGCGGACCAGGGCAGGCCGTAGCGGAAAAAGGTCTGGGCCACGGGACGATGCAGCATGCTGGTTCGATGTTGGGACATGGGGACCTCGTGAGAGCTGCGCGGGGCAGGCCCCGGCCTTGTACCACGGGGCCAAGAAAAGCGTCAACGCGCTGCGCGAAAGCGGAAAAAAACGGCGGGATCCGGGAAAGGGGCTTGACATGGCTGCCGCAAGGATTATGCTCAATTGTGCAAAACGTCCGCAGCCTGACGTCCTTCCGGCTGTGAGTCCGTTTTGCCAGACAATTGGAGAAATCATGCCGCGTCCCAGACAGTGCCGCTATGTGGCCAGCACTCCCAGTGTCACCTACTTCAAGCCGCGGGGCATCCCCATGACGGCCCTGGAGGAAGTTTGCCTGGGCGTGGAAGAGCTCGAAGCCCTGCGCCTGGCGGATCTGGAAGGCCTGACCGGTTCCGAGGCCGCCTGCCGCATGCGTGTGTCCCGGCATACGTTCGGCCGCACACTGGCCGCGGCCCGGCGCACGGTGGCGCTGGCCCTGGTCACGGGCCGGGCCCTGCGCATCGAGGGCGGCCATTACGCCCTGGCCGGACCGGATCCCCGCACTGCGGGCGCAAAGGAGAATACCATGCAGAAGATTGCCATTTCCAGTGAAGGCCCCACCCTTGACGATCTCGTCGATCCCCGCTTCGGTCGTGCGGGCGGTTTCGTGGTGGTGGATCTGCCGGACATGAGCGTGAGCTATATCGACAACGGCGCTTCCCAGACCATGAGCATGGGGGCCGGTATCGAGACCGCCGAGCGCGTGGCCAACGCGGGCGTGCAGGTGGTGCTGAGCGGCTATGTGGGCCCCAAGGCTTTCGACGCCCTGAAGGCTGCGGGCATCAAGGTCTGTCAGGATGTGAGCGGTACCGTCCGGGAAGCGGTGGAGCGCTTCCAGAAGGGCGAATTCCCCTTTGCCGACGCGCCCAACAAGTAGGGGACCCGTATGCGTATCGCCATCGCCAGCGGCAAGGGCGGGGCAGGCAAGACCAGTGTGGCCGCCTCCCTGGCCAGTGTCTGGGACAATCCCCTGGTGGCCGTGGACACGGACGTGGAAGCGCCCAACCTCCATCTCTTCCTGCCGCCGCAGGTGGAGGGGAGCAGCAAGGCCTGGCTGGAGGTGCCCTCCCTCGATCTGGCCGCGTGCAGCAAATGCGGCAAATGCCGCGAGATCTGCAGCTTCAAGGCCATCGCCTCCTTTGCCGGCAATATCAGCATCTTCCCCGATATGTGCCACGGCTGCGGCGGCTGTTTCGCCGTCTGCGCGGACAAGGCCCTCAAACCCGTGGGCCGGGAACTGGGCGAACTGGAATACGGCACGGTGCTGGACGGCACGGTCCGCTTCCTCATGGGACGTACCCGCATCGGCGAATCCATGACGCCGCCCCTGCTGCGCTGGCTGCGGGCCCGTCTGGAAGCCATGCTGGCTGCGGTCCCGGCCGACGCCATCCTCGACGCGCCTCCCGGGGTCAGCTGTCCGGCGGTCACGGTCACCCGTGACGTGGACCTGATCCTGCTGGTGGCCGATCCCACGCCCTTCGGCTTCCATGATTTCAAACTGGCGCATCAGGCCTTCCTGCCCCTGGGCAAGGCCATGACCGTGGTCATCAACCGGGCCGGGGCCGCAGGCAATGCCGATGGCGACGCCGCGGTGCGTGACTACTGCCGTGAGCACGGCCTGCCCCTGCTGGCGGAGCTGCCTTTTGAGCGGGCCGCCGCCGAGCAATATGCCAATGGTCGTCTGCTGGCCGCGCTGTCCCCGGAATGGAAACAGCGTTTCGAACACTTGCGCGATGCCCTGCGCCGTCTGGGCGGGGAGGTGTGCCATGCGTGAGATCGTCGTCATCAGCGGCAAGGGCGGGACGGGTAAAACCACGGTCTGTGCCTCCTTTGCCCATCTGGCCGAAAGCAAGGTCATCTGTGACCTGGATGTGGACGCCCCTGACCTGCACATCCTGCTGCAACCGGAGATCAGGGAACACACGCCGTTCATCTCGGGACACAG